>NZ_JBSFKI010000035.1:0-105262 GCF_053598475.1 Kitasatospora sp. NPDC001119 | reverse complement strand
GTCAAACGCCGCCCCTTCTTGTGCCGGTCTTCCCGGATCTCGAAGTCCATCGCACCCCTTGAACTGGGGTGTTGCAACGACTGCTAGAACCCAAGGCGTGCCGGGGGGCTCTCATTGTGGCGTCTCGGTGCTGACCGAGTGGGCCCCTGTCGCACGGCGGCCAACTGGTGTGGGGATCTCGGGGCAGGCCCTCGAGAGTTGCCGAGTGGGGTGGCTCAGGGGGTGGGGTGGGTGAGGGTGGTGAGGTACTCCGCCACGGTGGTCGGGCTGGGCATCGCCGCGATTTCGGTGCTGACCTCGCGGGCGGCGCGGGTCAGGGTGTCGTCGGTGAGGAGGCGGTGGAGCAGGGCCGGGGTGATCTCCTCGGCGGTCGCGCTGAGGCCGGCTCCGCGCTGGTGGACGGCGGCCGCGGTGATGAAGCGGTCGGAGCCGTCGGGCAGGACCAGCTGGGGGATGCCCGCGTCGAGTGCGCCGAGGGCCGTGCTGCTGCCGCCGTGGTGGATGGCGGCGGCGCAGGTGGACAGCAGGGCCTGCCAGGGGACCCAGCCGTACGGGCGGACGTTGTCCGGCAGGCTGCCGAGCGTACCGAGGTCGAGGTCGCCGGTGGCGAGGACGAACTCGGCGTCGATGTCGGCGGCTGCCGCGATGACCCGCTCGATCCTGGTGAGGCCGTCGGTCTTGGGTGGGACGGTGCCCAGCGTCACCGCGATGCGCGGGCGGTCGGCGGGTACGGCCAGCTGGGCGGGGAGTTCGCCTTCGCCGTTGTAGGCGACGGGCCGCATCGAGGAGCCGTACCGCTCGTCGCCGGCCATGCTGGGCGGCGCGAGGTCGATGGTGTCCGCCGGGTCGGGCAGCCGGTCGATTCCGTGCCGGGCGAAGGTGTCCGCCATTTCGGCGAGCATCAGCGCGCGCAGCTTCGGGGTGCGGGCGAATCCGAGGTCGTGCTGGACGGCGGGCACGCCGAGGCGGGTCGCCGCGAGCAGGGCCACCGGGAACTGGTACTCGTACACCACCAGGTCCGGCCGCCACTGCGCGGCGAGTTCGACCGTCTCGTCGGCGACCCGGCTGTTGACGTGGGCGGCCAGCGGGACGAAGGCCTCGCGGTCGGCCGAGTTGCTCTCGACCACCCGCCGCATCAGGTCGGGTCGCCGGGTGCGGCCGGCCTCCCTGATCTCCTTGCGCCAGTCGACCCCGGGCGCGATGGGCAGGTACGGCAGCCCGGACGCGGCGACCCCTTCGCCGCCGTCCATCGAGGCGACCGCGACCTCGTGGCCGAGCTCGCGCATCGCCCTGGCCAGTGGGACCAGCGGGAACAGGTGGCCCAGGCCGGGTGCGCCGGCGAACAGTACACGCATGATGGAACCTCGGGGAGAAAGAGAAAGAGGGAGAGGGAGGGGATGGGAGGAGGAAGGGGGGTCAGGAGGCGGCCCGGTGCAGGGCGGCTTCCATGCCGTTCAGCACGGCGTTGCAGTCGCGCTGCAGGGTGGCGGCGTCGACGGCGCTGAGCAGGTAGACCCCGAGCCAGTTGCGCGAGCCGGCGGACGGGTCGAAGGCGGGGACGGGTCGGCCGGCGGGCATCGCGAAGGCGGGGACGGCTTCGATGGTGCTGCCCGGGGAGAGCAGGCTCTGCCAGTCGACGGCCTGCGGGTTCCAGATCGGGGTGCTCTGCCAGGGCACGCCCGACGCGTCGGCCGGGACGACGGCCAGTGACGCGGCGGCCCGGATGCCGGTGGTGGGCATGGCCTCGGGGTAGTCGACGCGCTCGCCGAGCAGTTGGCGGACCAGCATGCCGATCGGGTCGAGTCCGAAGACCTCGTGGACCTGCCTGGTGGTGAGCAGGCCGCCGAACCTGGCCGCGGTCTCGATGACGACCAGCTCGCCGTCCTTCATCAGCTTCAGCTCGGTGTGGGTGCCGCAGTTCTCCAGCCCGAGCGCGTCGACGGCCTGTCGGGAGACCTCCTCGATCCGGCGCTGGACCGGCACCGTCATGACGGAGGGCGAGGTGCTGGCGACCTCGACGAAGGACGGTACGGTCGGCAGCTTGGCGGTGATGGCCAGGGGGCGGTAGACGCCGTCCGCGACGATCCCCTCCACGCTGACGTAGTCGCCGTAGCCGGGCTCCTCGTACCAGCCCTCGGTGGAGCCCTGGGCGATCTCCTCGACGAGGCGGTCGTGGTCGGTGTCGGCGGCGTAGAGCTCGTTCATGCCGACCCGGCTGCCGGCCTGGAGTCCGCGCTCGATCTCGGCCCACGCCGGGGCGGCGTCCTCGGGCTTGTCCAGCACGATCTGGGCGACCGACCCGGCGCCCCAGGCCGGCTTGAGCAGCAGCGGGGGCGTGAACTCGGCCAGCGCGGTGTCCAGGTCGGCGAGGCTGTCGACCCGGCGGAACGCGGGTATCGGGACCCCGGCGGCGGCCCAGGCCTCGCGCATCAGCCGCTTGTCCCTGGCGCGGACGATCCCCTCGCCGGGGCCGGCCAGGTTGAGGCGGATCGCGGCCTGGGCGACGGCCAGGACCGCGAACTCCGAGAGGGTCAGCACCGCGTCGGCCCCGATGGCCTTCGCGTACTCGACGATCAGCTCGACCAGGTCGTCCCCGCGCGGCGCCTCGGGCACCAGCTCGATGCTGGTGCAGCTGGGCCGCCACACGTCCTCCCCGGACGCGGGCAGCGGTGCCAGTGCGAGGACGTGCAGCTCCCCGCAGGCGGCGATGCGCGGGAAGGCGTACTCCAGCGGGGCGCCGCCCTTGACGTAGACGTACAGAATCCGGTTCAACGTACTTGCTCCTGAGGGACGTTCACTCGTTTACGGGCGCGCTGGTACGGACGGGCGCGCTCGTGCGCGGGCCCGTGCGGTGTTCCGGCGATATCAGCCGACGGTGTCAGCCGGCGGTGCGGAAGGGGCGCAGCTGCAGCAGGCTGATCTGGTCGCCCTCGATCGCCCACTCGATGTCGACCGGGGTTGCGTACGTCTCGTCGGGCGAGAAGTGCGACTGCAGCAGCCTGCTGATCAGGGCCAGTCGGCGTACGAGGTCCTTGGTCCCGGCGTCCAGGTCGGTGGCGGCGGTGCCGAGCGAGACGGTGCGGCTGCCGCCTTCCATGGTGTTGCACAGGTACTGGAGCGGGGCGCCCCGGCCGGAGACCACGTCGGTCACGGAGCGCGGCGAGATGTTGAGGTAGACGTTGCGGAAGTCCTGCGGGCTCAGCGGGTTGCAGGTGACCAGGACGCCGCCGACGGTGGCTCCGACCTGTTCCTGGACGATCACGGCCATCCGGCAGTGGTCCAGGGGGATGCCCGCCTGACGGCGCAGCAGGACCGCGCGGGGTGAGAACAGCGAGGCCCAGACCTCGCGGACCGCGTCGAGGACGGCGTCCGTGCCGCTGGCGTCGGCCACCGATTCGTAGAGTCCGGCGGCGGAGAAGCCGGCCAGGTCCTCGGCGTTGGAGGAGCTGCGGACGACCTGGACGCGGGCGCCGTACAGGTGCCGGTCGATCGCCCGGTCGATCTCGGTGCGGATCGGGTCGGGCAGCGGGGTGTCGCGGATCAGCCGCTGGGCTTCGAGGCAGAGGGCCTCGATCCGCGTCCCCTCGTGGAGCGAAGTCCCGTCCCGGAGGGCGGAGTCCAGCCGGTCGACGGCGGTGCGGAGTGCCGCCGAGGAGTCGAGGAAGCGCTGCTGGAGGGAGAACGGCAGCACGATGCCGCGCGGCACGTGGGCGTACTCCTTCACCAGGAGCTGCGCGGCGGCGTCCAGTTCGGCCGTGTCCGCGTCCTCCGGGAGGCCGAGCTGCCGGGCCAGGTAGCGGAGCAGGTTGTCCCGGGGCGGCCGGGGCACGCTGTAGAAGCCGAGCCAGCGCGGTGAGCCGTGCTGGAGCAGGTGGGTGAGTTCGCCGAGGTTGGCGGCCTTGGTGCCGAACCGGACGTGGTCCCCTTCGCGCAGTGCGGACAGCGGGGTGACCGGCGTGGGCGTGAGGTCGGGCAGGTCCACGGTGACGCGGTCGGCCGGCGGGGTCGGCGGGGCTTCCTCGCGGTCGCCGGGCCGGGCGGCTTCGAGGAGGAGCTCTCCGCCGTCGGCTTCGACGCGGTAGTGCACCCAACATCGGTCGCGCAGCCCGGCGCGGTCGATGCGCTCGGCGGCTTCGACGCCGACGGCGTTGGGGATGCGCCATCCGGCGGCCATCACGTTGATGTGGGAGAGCGGTGTGGTGTGCTCGGTGTGGATGATTCCGGAGACCCGGGGGATGTCCTCGGGCACCCGGGGCATCACCACGATGTCGTGCCACTCCAGCGGCTCGGGGTCGGCCCGGTACTCGTCCTCCGAGCCGAACACGCGCAGCCGTCCGTGGGCGGTCCCGGCGTTCAGCGGTACGTAGGAGGCCGCGGAGTAGAGCTCGTGGGACAGGACGCGCGGTATCTCGGTCTCCGGTATGCGGGCGAGGTAGCCCTCCTGCTCGTGGCCGGCCGGCTTGAGGACCAGCGGCAGCGACGGGTCGATGTGCTCGCGCACCCGGTGGTAGAAGAACCGGAGCATGTCCTGGGACATGGTGTCGACGTCGACGGTTTCCAGGGACAGGAAGGTGTCGGCCTCGTGGCCGTTTTCCGCGGCGCGGCGGGTGTGGCGGGCGAGGGTGCCGAGATAGAAGCGACGGTCGGGATTCCGGTACACGTCGTCATTGAACGAATCGAGTCCGCGCGCCAGTTCGTCGATCGACATGCCGAGGATCTCGCACGCGATGTAGCGGACGTGGAGGGTGCCGTCGGCGCTGTCGATGAAGTGGAGCACCGACTCGTCGCGGTCGAGTACGACTTTCACATAGGGATAGCCCCCGACCTGGCCGGCGAGCTCGGAGAACTCCTCCAGAGTGAGCTTTTCGCCGGCGAGGCGGGGCCGCGTGGTCGCGTCGTTGCGATCCGAACGGGTCATGCGCACAGTTCAGCCATTCTTCGTCGTGTACACGATCAGTACACCTGGTGCAGAAGGGTCGGTACGACGGCGCCCACATTGCCATTCGATTTCAATGTTTGACGAATGGTCATGTCACATCAGGCCATCATGGAACGATCCGGCCACGGGAATCCGATAGGGGAATCCGCTCCGCCGCATCAAGCTGTGGTAAAGGTCACAACAAGGGGTGACCGGTGCTTGGTGAGCGATCGAGCATTTCCGGAATCATTGATTCCTGTACGACCTCAGGAGGGCGCGCGCACTCCTCGCGCACCCTCCCCGCGCACCCCGATCGGAGCCGGCCGACGGATCCGGCGGCCCCGGCGGCCTCGGCGGCACACCGGGGCAGGACAGGGCGTACGACCCTCCAGTGCCAGTGGCATATTGCCCGGAACGGCCCACTCCCGGATGCGGCGAATGTGCGTAGATCCCTTGTATTTCAAGGGAGTTGACGCATATCGGGGGGTACGGTGAGGTGGGCATGACGCTCCGGTCGGCGTCGCGTCCCGGGCTCGGGCCCGGGCGGGTCGGCCGTAGCTGCCATCGGCGCGAAGGGGGAGCTTCCTGATGGCATACGCGAAGGGTTATGACGTCTCCGACTTCCAGTCGGGCATTCCGGGGGACGCGGAGTTCGTCTTCATCAAGGCCACCGAGGGCGGCCGCACCGGCCAGTCGGGGTACACCGACAAGCTGGCGGACGCCCGGGGGCGGGGACTGGTGGTCGGGCACTACCACTTCCTGCACGCGGAGAACCCGGTCGACGGCGAGATCGAGCACTTCTGCCGGGTCGTCGGGCAGGTGCCCGCGGGCGAACTGCTGGTGCTGGACTTCGAGCCGTACGGGCAGTCCGTCGCCGACGGCGACGCGACCGCGGCGAAGAACCAGTGGCTGGCGGCGGTCAAACAGCGCTACCCGGACCACCTGGTCGGCCTCTACACCAACCGGGACTACTGGTTCCGGACGGACGACAACGCGGGCGACTTCCTGTGGATCGCGGACTACGTGTCCCCGGGTTCGCCGCGCGTCCAGGCCTCCTGGCGCTTCCACCAGTACAGCGACGACCCGCTCGACGCGGACGTCTTCAACGGCTCGCTGGACGAGTTGAGGGCGTGGGCCGGCAGCGGCCAGGCCCCGGCCCCCGACACGCCCGCGCCGACGCCGACACCGAATCCCACGCCCTCGGTGCCCGACTGGCCGGGGCTGCAGCTGGTGAGCCGCGACCAGTGGGGCGCGCGGGCATGGCGCGAGCCCAACGGTTCGATCCCGTACGCCGGGGCGCGCGCGGGGGTGAAGGTGCACTACCTGGGCACCCGGTACGCCTTCGACACCCACGACACCTGCCCGGCCTACGTGCGGCGCCTCCAGGCCTCGCACATGAACGACGACGGCTGGTCGGACATCGGCTACAGCTTCGTGGTCTGCGAGCACGGCTTCGTGTACGAGGGCCGCGGCCTGAACCGGCGCAACAGCGCCAACGGCGACGTCCCGCTCAACGAGGCCCACTACGCGGTGTGCGGGCTGGTCGGCTCCTCCGGGTCGACGGAGCCGACCCCGGAGCAGCTCAACGGGCTGCGGGACGCGATCGAGTACTGCGAGCAGCAGGGCCCGGCGGGCCCGGAGATCAAGGGGCACCAGGACGGCTACTCGACCGACTGCCCCGGCCCGGCGCTGTACGCCTGGGTGCGGTCCGGTGCGCCGCGCCCGTCCGGGACGGTGGTCACCCCGCCGTCCCAGCCCGCGCCGCAGCCCGACCCGACGCCGGCCCGCTACCAGAGCAGCGTCGGCGGCCTGTCGTACGGCTACGGCGCGCACGGTCCGCAGGTCACCATCGTCGGCGAGGCGCTGGTGGCGGCGAACTTCGGCTCGCACTACACCCAGGGCCCCGGCCCGGACTGGACCGACGCCGACACCCTCAACTACGCCGACTACCAGCGCAGTCTGGGGTACTCGGGCGGGGACGCGGACGGCGTGCCCGGCGAGGCCTCGCTGCGCCGGCTGCTGGGCGGGGCGGTCCCGCTGGCCGAGGTGTCGAAGTCCCGGGTGGTCGCGGCCGCCCGCCAGGACCCGGACGCGGCCCAGGGCGCCACCACGTACCCGGACGACGTGTACACGGTGGAGCAGGCGCTCCGCGCCGAGGGGCTGCTCGACGGGCAGTGGGTCGACGGCTCGTTCGGCACCAGCACCATCGACGCCTACGCCGCCCTGCAGCGCCGGTACGGGTACAGCGGGCAGCAGGCGGACGGCATCCCCGGCATCGACTCGCTGACGCGGCTCGGCCAGGCGCACGGCTTCACGGTCACCGGCTGATCGACGGCCACCGGCTGATCCACAGTCACTGGCTGATCCACGGCCACCGGCCGATCCGCGGTCGTCAGCTGTTCCGCAGTCACCGGCCGACGTCGTCCGAGGAGGATCGATGTACCAAATCGCCCTGTCCCTGTGGCGCACCTGTGTGCCCTACATCGTGGCGTTCCTGGCGGTGCAGGCGGCGCGGCTCGGCCTCCACCTGGACAACGCCTCCGTCACCTCCGCCCTGGTCACCGGCTTCGGTACGGCCTACTACGCGGTGTTCCGCTTCCTGGAGCACCGGTTCGGCGCGACCTGGGGCTGGTTCCTGGGGGCCGCCAGGCCGCCGTCCTACCAGCAGCCGGCGGCCACCACGCCGGCGGCCGCCAAGCCGGTAGCGGCCACGCCGACCACGCCGACCACGGCGGCCACCACACCAGCCGCACCGACGGCGACCGAGTCGCCCACGCCGCCACCGGCCACCCGCCCCGACTACCGGAACCTGCCCGAAGGCGGCTGACCGGCCGGACGGGAGACCGACCCGGGGTTGCGGAATTCCCTGCTCCGCAACCCCATGAAATAGGCGCAGTAATACAATTAAGTTTCTCAGTTCAGGTCTTGACGAATAGTCACCCGATTATGAAACTGAGCCTGCCACCACTGCATCGGGCACCATCGGTCCCTTGATGCACGAAGTGAACGGAGGGGGAATTTGCCGACGATACCGACCTACCCCGGCGTCTACATCGAAGAACTTCCCAGCAGCGTCCGTACCATCACCGCGGTGAGCACCTCGGTGACCGCCTTCGTCGGGGCCACCCGGCGCGGCCCGCTCGACCAGCCGGTCACCCTCACCAGCTTCGCGGACTTCGAACGCCGTTTCGGCGGGCTCGCGGCGCAGAGCCCGGTCAGCTACGCCGTCCAGCAGTTCTTCCTGAACGGGGGCTCGGTCGCGGTCGTCGTCCGGGTCGCGGCGGCCGGCACCGGCGCCGCCGCGGCCGCCACGCTCACCTCGACGCAGACCTCCACCGCGACCCCGGTCCTGGACGTCACGGCCGTCGAGCCGGGGCTCTGGGGCGGGACGCTGCGGGTCGCCGTGGACTACCGGACGCCCACGCCCGGCGACACGTTCAACCTCCAGGTGTTCGACACCTCGGGCGCGGTCCGGGAGTCCTTCGCGGACCTGTCGGTCCAGGACGGCAGCCCGCGGTTCGCCGAGACGGTGGTGAACAGCGGCTCGGCGGTGGTCCGGGTGAAGGTCCGGGCGGCGAGCCGGCCGGACCCGGTGGGCACCGTGTCCAAGCCGTTCGCGGCCGCCCTGCCCGACCTCACCCACGAGGTCCAGGTCAAGATCGGCGACGTCACGCGGACGGTCAGGATCTACGACCCGGCCGTGGACGGCGCCGCGCCGACCACCGTCACCGAGCTCGCCCTGCTGCTCGAACGCAAGCTCCGCGCGCTGCCCGACGCCCCGGGCAGGCGGGTCTTCGCGGGCACCCGGGTGACGGCGTTCGGCCGGCAGCTCCAGGCCGTCGCCGGCTCCACCGACCCGGCCGACGTGGTCCGCTTCCTCGGCGAGGCGGCCAACAACCTCGGTCTGGAGGGCTCGGTCAGCCCGCCGGTCTTCGCGCTCGCCGGCGGCCAGGACGGCGGGGCCCCCGGGCTGACCGACCTGATCGGCAGCGAGGCGGGCAAGACCGGCATCCAGGCGCTGCGCGACGTGCAGGACGTCAACCTGCTGGTGCTGCCCGAACTGGCCGGCTACGCCGACGTGGACGACGCCGTCACGGTGGTCTCGGCCGCCCAGGCGCTCTGCGTGGAGAAGCGGATGTTCCTGATCGTCGACTCGCCGCAGGCGTGGACGACGCTGGACGCCGCCCGGGCCGGCCTGTCCGCCTTCGACTCGGTGCGCGGCGACCACGCGGCGCTGTACTTCCCGCACCTGGAGCTGGTCGACCCGCTCACCGGACGGCTGCGCGCCTTCCCGCCGTCCGGCACCGTCGCCGGGGTGATCGCGCGCACCGACGGCCAGCGGGGCGTGTGGAAGGCCCCGGCGGGGACGGAGGCCGGCCTGCCCGGGGTGCGCGCCCTGACCGTCCCGATGACGGACCGGGAGAACGGCCTGCTGAACCCGCTCGCGGTGAACTGCCTGCGGACGTTCCCCGTGGTGGGCCCCGTGGTGTGGGGGGCCAGGACCCTGGCCGGCGCCGACGTACTCGGCTCGCAGTGGAAGTACGTGCCGGTGCGGCGCCTCGCGCTGATGCTGGAGGAGAGCCTCTACCGCGGCACGAAGTGGGTCGTGTTCGAGCCCAACGACGAGCGGCTGTGGGCGCAGATCCGGCTGAACGTGGGCACGTTCCTGCACTCGCTGTTCCAGCAGGGCGCGTTCCAGGGCACGTCCGCGCGCTCGGCCTACTTCGTCAAGTGCGACCGGGACACCACCACCCAGGACGACGTCAACCGCGGCGTGGTGAACGTCGTGGTCGGGTTCGCGCCGCTCAAGCCCGCGGAATTCGTGATCGTCAAAATCGAGCAACTCGCCGGACAGTTCGAGGTTTAGGATCTCCATGGTCGAGTTCACCGTCAATCCGCACCGGTTCGATCCGTACAAGAACTTCAAGTTCCTGGTCGTCTGGGACGGACGGGTCGTCGCCGGAATCAGCAAGATCAGCCCGCTCAAGCGCACCACCGAGGTGGTGAAGCACCGCAGCGGGGGCGATCCGAGCGCGCCGCGCAAGTCACCGGGCCGCACCGACTTCGAGGCGGTCACCCTGGAGCGCGGGGTCACCCACGACCCGGAGTTCGACCGCTGGGCCAACAAGGTCTGGATGGTCGGCGCGGGCCGCGGGGCGGAGGTCTCGCTCCGGGACTTCCGCAAGGACCTGGTGATCCAGGTGCTCAACGAGGCCGGCCAGGTGGCGGTCGCCCACAAGCTGTACCGGGCCTGGCCGAGCGAGTACCAGGTGCTGGGCGAACTGGACGCCAACGCCAACGCGGTGGCCATCCAGAGCCTCAAGCTGGAGGTCGAGGGCTGGGAACGGGACGAGGAGACGCCCGAGCCGGAAGAGCCCTCGTTCCAGCAGCCGGCCTGAGGGGCCTGAGCGCGATGGAACTCGCGGGGGAGGCGGCCCTGTTGGCCACCTGGGAGGCCGGGGTGGCGGCCGGCCGCAGCGGGCGGGCCCTGCTGCTGCACGCCGTCGCCCGGCCCGCCGCCGGGCCGGAGGAGCTGCTGGCCGTACCGGTCGGCGAGCGGGACGCCGAACTGTTCGGCCTGCGCGGCGAGTTGTTCGGTGAACAGCTCACCGTGCGGGTGGGCTGCCCGGGGTGCGCCGAGGAGATGGAGTTCGACTTCGACGCCGGACAGGTGGTCGGTGCCGGTCGACCGGCCGCCGGGCCGCTGCGGGTGGAGTCGGACGGCTGGCGGGTCGGCTTCCGGCTGCCCACCACCGGCGACCTGGCAGCCGCCGAACGGGCCCCCGCGGGCGAGGCCAGGACCGTCCTGCTGGAGCGGTGCGTCCTGAGCGCCGAGCACGACGGGGAGCCGGTGCCCGCCCGGCGGCTCCCCGAGCCGGTCCAGCGGCAGGTGGCCGAGGCCGCCGCCGCGGCCGACCCCTGCGCGGACGTCCGGCTGAACCTCGGCTGCCCCGACTGCGGCCGGCGGGCCCTCGCCGAACTGGACATCGCCTCCTACCTCTGGGAGGAGCTGGACGCCTGGGCCCGCGCGACCCTGCTCGACGTCCACCTGCTGGCCACCGCCTACGGCTGGAGCGAGCCGGAGGTCCTGGCGCTCAGCCCGCTGCGGCGCCGCTACTACCTGGAGCTGTGCGCAGATGCCTGACTACTTCGACCGCCTGGTCGCGAAGGGCGGCCCCGGCGGGGACACCGTCCGCGTCCGGCCGCGCCTGCCGGGGCCGTTCGAACGGATCGAGACGCTCGGGGCGGCGCCGCCGCCCGTCGAGGAGGCCGCCGCGTCGGGCCGGGAGGCCGGACAGCCCGGGCCCGCGCCACTCCCCCGGCCGTCGGCGGCACCGCGTCCGCGGCCGTCCGAGGGGCCGCTCCGGCCGGCGCTCCGCGAGGCGCCGCCGACTCCTCCGGCCGCGCTCCCGCTGCCGCGCACGCCGCTGCTGGTCGCGCCCCCGCTCGCGCCCGCTCGCGTCGCGCCGGCCGCACCCGCCGGGCCCGGGACGGAGGGTACGGCCGCCCGCCCGGTGGCCGTACCGGCGGTCACCGCACCCGTCCGGCCGCCGGCCCCGGAACAGGCGGCGACCCCGCCACCGGCCACGGGACGGCTCGGCGTCGCGCCGGCCGCCCGGCGCCCGGCCGCCGCGGTCGCGCGGGCCGCCGCTCAGGCGGCGCGTGGCCGGCAGCGGCCGGCCGAGCGGGTGGTCCGGGTCCAGATCGGGCGGGTGGAGGTCAGGGCCGCGGAGCGCACCCCGGCCGGCCCGCGCCGGGCGGCGGCCGCCCGCCCCTCCCCCGCGCTCGACCTGGGCGCGTACCTCGACCGGGAGCGGCCATGACCAGGCGAGTGGGCCTGCGGGCCGTCACACGTCGCGCACGGGCAGATGCCACCGCCGAGCGAAACGGCGCGGGCGCATGAGCAACCACCTCGCGATCGCCACCGTGACCGAGGCGCTGCGGCTGCTCGTCTCCCGCGCGCTCTCGCCCGACATCCCGTTCGCGGTCGAGGTCGGCACCCGCAAGCCGCCGACCGAGCCGCCGGCCGACCCGACCATCACCGTGTTCCTCTACCAGGTCACGCCCAATGCCTCGCTGCGCAACCACGACGCGCCCACCCGCGCGACCGACGGCACCGTGCTGACCCGGCCGGCCGCCGCCCTCGACCTGCACTACCTGATCAGCTGCTACGGCGAGGAGTCCCAGCTGGTGGGCCAGCGGCTGCTCGGCTGCGTGGTCCGGACGCTGACCGAACAGCCCGCACTGTCGCGGCAGTTGATCGAGGAGGCGGCCGCCCAGCCGTACCTCGTGGGGACGGACCTGGCCGCCTCGCCGCAGCGGGTGCGCTTCACCCCCACCACGATGGACGTCGACGAGATGTCCAAGCTGTGGAGCACGCTGCTCCAGACCCCCTACGCGCTGTCCGTGACCTACCAGGCCACCGCCGTGTTCGTGGAGGGCAAGGTCGATCCGGTGGCGGGCAAGCCGGTGCTGCGCCGCACCGTCCGGGCCGTGCCGTCCCGCGGGCCGGTCGTCGAGCGGGTGCTGTCCCGCCCGGCCGGGTCCACCGGCGCGCCCGAGGAGGGGCCGGTGACCAGGGACCGGGAGCTGGTGGTGGTCGGCTCCGGTCTGCGCGCGGAGCTGGTCGTGGCCCGGCTGGGCGGGCGCCGGGTGCCGGTCGCCCCGGGCGGTGTGCGGGACGACCGGCTGGTGGTCGCCGTCCCGGCGGACCTGCCGCCCGGCGTGTACCAGCTGCAGGTGCTGCACGGCCTGGCGCTGGACGGCCGGCCCGCCGCGGAGCACCTCGCCGTGGAGTCCAACGCGCAGACCTTCGCCCGGCAGCCGCGGATCGCCGCGCCGATCGGTACGGCGGACCGTACCGACGGACCGGCCGGGGTCTCGGCCCAGGTGGACGTCCGGCTGGACCTCCCGCTCCGGGACGACCAGCAGGTCCTGCTGCTGCTGGACGAGTTGAGCCCGCCGACCGGGCGCGCCGGGGCGAGCTACCAGTTCCGCGCACCTGTGCCGTCGCAGCCGCGCAGCGACCCGTACGCGGTCCGGGTGCCGGTCACCGGCGTCCGGCCGACGGTGTACCTGGCGCGGGTCCAAGTGGACGGCGTGCCGAGCGAGTTGACGGTGTCCGGGGACGGGGCCTTCACCGGCCCCGTGGTGGACCTGACGCACTGACCACAGGACGCACCGACCAAGGGACGGGGGGAGAGATGGCAACGCGCCGCAGGCAGGACCGCGACGGCCTGGCGGACGAGTCGCACCGGCAGTCGCTGTCGGCCGCGGTCGCCGCCGTGCTCGCACGGGTCGACGCGCACGCGGCCGGCCGTACCGCCGAGCCGGCCCCGCCGTCGACCCCTGGCGCGGGCCGTACCGCCGAGCCGCCCGCCCCCGGCACCCGCCGCACCGGTCGGCGGCAGCCCGCCACCGCCCTGGACGCGCTCGCCGCCTCCTTCGGGCTCACCCCCTTCGAGCGGGACGTCCTCGTACTGGCCGCCGCGCCCGAGATCGACCCCACCGCCGCCGCCCGGTGCGCCGCGTCGGGCGGCGACCCCGGGCGCGGGTACCCGACCTTCTCGCTCGCCCTCGCCGCCCTGGACCGGCCGCACTGGAGCGCGCTCACCCCGGTGGGCCCGCTGCGCCGCTTCCGGCTGGTCGAACTGGACGACGAGACGGCGCTCACCGCCTCCCGGCTGCGGATCGACGAGCGGGTGCTGCACTTCCTGGTCGGCGTGCCCTACCTGGACGTACGGCTGCACGGCCTGCTCACCCGGGTCGGGCCGCCCGGCGAACTGCCCGAACCCCACGAGCGGTGCGCGGCCGAGCTGGCCCAGGGGTGGTCCGCGGCCGGGCTGACCGGCCCGCCGCACGCCGAGCTGAGCGGCGCCGACCGCCGCACCCGCTGGGAGATCGCCTCGGCGGCCGCCCACCGCTCCGGGCTCGGCCTCTACGTCGCGCACCGCGAGGACCTGCCCACCGAGCCCGCCGAACGCGAGCAGCTCGCCCGGCTGTGGCAGCGGGAGGCGATCCTGATCCCGGCCGCGCTGCTGGTCGAGGACGGGGAGCCGATCCGGGAGCAGCCGCGGTCCCCGAACGGCGCGGAGGCCTTCCTCGCCAGCCTGGCGGTGCCGCTGGTGGTGTCCGCCGACGAGCCCCGGCCGGCCGGGGCCTCCGACCGCGCCCGGCTGACCGTGCCCACGCTCGGCCCCGAGGAACAGCTGGGGATCTGGACCGAGGCGCTGGACGGCGCGCCGGGCATCGCCGAGGCCGAACTCCGTGCGCTGGCCGCGCAGTTCTCCCTGCCCGGCCATGTGATCCGGTCGGCCGCCGCAACGGCCCGGCGGGAGGCCGAGAAGGACCAGGACGTCGGCGAACTGGCCTGGCACGCCGGGCTGGTGGAGGCCCGGATGTCCCTGGACGAGCTGGGCCGGCGGGTCGAGCCGCGCGCCGACTGGGAGGACCTGGTCCTGGAGGAGCGCCAGCGCGCGACGCTGCGCGAGATCGTCGCCCACGTCCGCCGGCGCGGCACGGTCTACCAGGAGTGGGGCTTCGAGTCGGTGCTGCGGCGCGGCCTGGGGGTGACCGCGCTGTTCGCCGGCGGATCGGGCACCGGAAAGACGCTGGCGGCCGAGGTCGTCGCCGGGCGGCTCGGGGTGGACCTGTTCGTCATCGACCTCTCCCAGGTCGTCAGCAAGTACATCGGCGAGACCGAGAAGAACCTCCGGCGGGTCTTCGACGCGGCCGAACGCGGCGGCGCGCTGCTGCTGTTCGACGAGGCCGACGCGCTGTTCGGCAAACGCAGCGAGATCAAGGACAGCCACGACCGCTACGCCAACCTGGAGGTCAGCTACCTGCTGATGCGCATGGAGGCCTACCGGGGCCTGGCCGTGCTCACCACCAACATGAAGAAGGCGCTGGACCCGGCGTTCATGCGGCGGATCAGGTTCGTGGTCGACTTCCCGTTCCCTGGGGTGCCGGAACGCGCCGAGATCTGGCGGCGGGTCATCCCCCCGCGGACCCCCAGCGAGGGCCTCGACCCCGAGCGGCTCGCCCAACTCACCGTGGCCGGCGGCTCGATCCGCAACATCGCGCTGTCCGCGGCCTTCCTGGCCGCCGACGAGGGCTGCCCGGTGCAGATGCGGCACATGCTGGCCGCCGCGCGCACCGAGTACCTGAAGCTGGAGCGCTCGCTGTCACCCTCGGAGGTCGGCGGATGGGTGTGAACGCGCGGGACGGAGGCGGGCCGGGCACCCCCGAACACCCGGGTGCCGGACGGATCGAGGTCGAGATCGGCGAGCTGGTCCTCGACGGCTTCGACCGGATCGACCACGAGCGGCTGACGACGGCGTTCCGCGGCGAGCTGGCCCGCCTGGTCGAGACGCGCGGCGTGCCGCTCGCGGCGGGCGGCGACCGCGCGCTGGACCTGCTCTCCGGGCTGCCGCCGCTGCCGGCGGGCGCCTCACCGCAGCGGCTCGGCGAGGCGCTCGCCCGCGCCGTGCACGCCGGGCTGTCGGGTACTGGTCAGCGCTCGGGTACCGGGCAGCACGTGGAACGGGGGCGGACGTGACACAACTCAAGGCCCCCGCACGGGACTCCGCGCAGGACGCCAAGCAGGGCGGCCAGGCCCGGCGCAAGACCCGGGCCCCGAAGGCCCGCACCCCCGAACCGAAGGAGATCGTCTCCGGCGCGGGCCAACCGCTCGACCCGGGCGTGCGCCGGGAGTTGGAGGCGCGGCTCGGCCACGACCTCAGCCGGGTCCGGGTGCACACCGACCGGGACTCCGCCGCGCTGACCGAGCTGATCGGCGCGGACGCCGTCGCCGTCGGCCCCGACCTCTTCTTCGGCGAGGGCAAGTACCGGCCGGCCGCCGAGGACGGCCTCCGGCTGCTCACCCACGAGCTGCTGCACACCATCCAGGCCCCGAACCCGCTCGGCGCGCTGCGGGCCGGCCGCGACCTGGGCGCGGTGAGCCTGCCGCAGGACGCCGTCGAACGCGAGGCGGAGCAGGGCGCGAGCGAGGGCCGGCCGACGACGGCGACGCCCAGCGCCACACCGGGCTGGCTCCGCTACGCGACCGTCGACGCCGACCGCTTCCGCACCGAACGGCTCGACCCGGCCACCCTGGTCGACCGGCTGGCGTCCGGCATCCTGCGCTCGCTGCGCGGCGACCCGACCGACTCCTCCGGCCGGGTGCGCCTCCAACTCGCCAGATTCGCGCCCGAGTTGCAGTCCTCCGTCCTGGACCGGCTGGCGGTCCTGCTGCCCTCCTCCGACTACACCCGGGTGCTGGAACTGGTCGAGGCCGCCGAGCACCGCCCGGCCGACGTGGACGCCGCCCAGACCCCCGAGCCGGTGACCGATGCCGCCGACCGGACCACCGACGACCGCGACCGGACCGACCAGGCGGACCGCGAGGAGCGGGACCGGAAGCAACAACTCGACGACGAGGCACGACAGTCGGACGACCCGAAGGCTCGCCGCAAGCACCGGAAGCACCGCAAGGGCCAGGGCGACCAGGAAGGCAAGGACGACAAGGACGGCGGCGAGGAACGCCCGGAGCAGCAGGACGGACAGCAGGCACCACCCGCGGAGGGCGAGGCCGCTCAGACCGAACCAGCCGCACAGCCCGCCGCGCAGCCGGAGGCCGGTCAGGCTCAACTCCCCACGGAGGCGCAGCCGTCGGCAGTCGAGGAGGCGCCCGCGGCAGGCCCGGAACAGGCGCCCGTACCGGCCGAGGAGGGCGTCGCCCAGCCGGTCGCCGCCTCCGTACCCGGCTCGCCCGAGGCCGAGCAGCAGGGCGTCGGCACCCGCCCCTCGGCCGGTACGAAGCCGCAGGAGCCCGCCGCCGGGCTTCTGCCGCAGCCCGCGCCGGTCAAGCCCGAGCGCCTGGACGCGATCGCGCGGGCCGAGGACAGCCCGCTGGCCCGACACGGCCTGCTGGAGGGCGACCACCGACAGGGCGAAACCCCGGACGAGGAACGGCCGTTGGGAATGGAGCCCGGCGCCGACTCCGAGGTCCACGACGCGCCCGCCGCGGGCGAGGACCGGCAGTCGTCGGCCGTCCCCGGGCCCGAGCTCAAGCCCGGGGACTTCCTGCCCTCCGCCGACCTCGACGTGTCGGCCGTCCCCACAGCCGATCAGCTCACCCTGTCGGCGGACGGCACGCCCCCCGCGCAGGCCGAGGCGCCCGCGTTCCCCGAGCCGCCCGCGACCAAGGCCGAGCAGGTGCAGGACGAGCGGGACAGCCGCCCGGAGGACGACGAGGAGGCGGCCCCGGCTCCGCCCGAGCAGACGCAGCCCGGGGCGGCACCCCAGGCCGCCCCCGAGCCGACCCCCGCCACCGAGGCCGAGGACCGGAGCGCCCGCGACCTCCAGCCGGAGCAGCCGGTCGAGCAGGAGATCGGCCCCGAACCCACCGCGAACCCGGCCGCGGCCCCTGCCGAGCCCGCGCAGCCGGAGGCGCCGCAGCCCGAAGCCCCCGCCGAGGCGGCGCGCGAGGCCGAACCCGCACCCGAGGCGGCCCCCGAAGCGGCTGCCTCGCCCGAGCCGAGCGGCCCGGACCGTACCGCCCCCGCGGCGCCGGGGCCGGTCGGCGGCAGCGGGCCGGTCGGCGGGGACGGCGCCGTCCCCGACAGCGCTCCCGGGGCAGCGCCCGGTGCCACCCCCGACACCGCCCTGGACGCCGCCCCCGGCCCGGCCGCCGAGCAGGCCGACGCGCCCGGCGGACTCACCGCCCAGGCCGCCCCCGACGCCTCGCTGGAGGCGGGCGGCGGCGCCTGCGCGGGCCCCCAGCAGCCCACCACCGAGGCGGAGCAGGACGGCACCGGCGGCGCCGGCGGCGGCTGTGCGGCCGGGGGCGGAGGCGCGGCCGCCGCCGGGGGCGCCCAGGGCGGGCAGGAGCAGCAGCAGAAACCGGCCGCGCCCGACGTCTCCGGCCAGGACCCGCAGAGCGCGCTGGCCACCGCCGCGAGCCTGCCGCCCGATCAGATGGCCACCACTCTGGACGGCGTGAACGGCTCGGTGGACCGTACGGTCGGCGAGCAGCACGCCCGGCTGCAGGCCGCCCCGCCGACCACCCAGCGCCCGTCCGGCGCACCGCAGACCCAGTCCGGCGCACCCGAGGCCGCGCCGCCCGCCGAAGCCGTGACGGAGCGGCTGGAACGGGTCGGCCCGGAGGGCGCGGACGGCGGGCAGCAGACGGCCGACCAGAAGAAGGTCGAGGGCCGGAACCCCGGCGACCGGGTCGCCCCGCCCAATGTCGCCGACGACGCGGGCAACCAGGTCTCGGCGCAGGAGGTGCAGCAGGCCCAGGTCGCCGTCGACGGTGTCCCCTCGACCGACCCGGCGCTGAACACCACCGTCGGCGCCGCCCCCAAGGTCGAACTGACCGGGGAGAGCGACCCGGCACGCACCGACCGGCAGGCCGCGAAGCTCAAGGAGAGCTCCGGCAGGATCCTCGGCGTCGGCCGGGAGGACACCGCCAAGCCGATGGGCGAGGACCGGATCTACCCGGACGTCCCGAAGGAGACCCTCACCGCCTCCGTCCCTGGTGGCGGCGGCAAGCGCGGGGGTGCCGGGGCAGGCGGCGCCGTCGACACCAAGCCGGGCATCGGCATCGTCACCCAGCAGGAACGCGGCCCGCAGATCCAGGCCGCGGTCGGCGAGGGCCAGGGCCGGCTGGGCTCCGAACAGGCCAAGCAGAAGCAGGGCGAGGCCGACGCCCGGCGGCAGAACCAGGCCGAGGTCGACCAGGCGGTCGCCGACAACGCCCAGGCCCAGGCCGGGGAACGGGGCGACGCCGCCGAGAAGGTCAAGGCCGAACGCGAGCAGTGGCGCACCGAGCAGGACGGGAAGATCACCACCGCGGACCAGGACGCCGGTGCCGAACACACCGACAAGACCGGCCAGATCGACAAGAAGCGCGCCGGGGCCGACAAGGACGTCCAGGACCGTCAGCAGCAGGACAACCAGAAGATCCAGGACAAGCGGAAGGAGGCCGAGGAGAAGGCCCAGAAGGAGAAGGACCGCAAGAAGGAGGAGTCCGAAGGCTGGTGGGGCTGGGTCAAGTCCAAGGTCAAGGCGGCCTTCGACGCACTGGTCGAGGCCGTCACCAAGGTCTTCGACTTCTTCCGCGGCCTGATCAACGACATCATCGACGGCTTCCGGAAGTTCGCGAACTGGGCGATCGACCAGGCCCGGAAGTTCGCCGTCGAGCTGATCGACAAGCTCGCGGACGCGCTCATCAAGATCTGCGACGTCCTGCTGGCGGCCTTCCCCGAACTGCGGGACAAGTTCCGCAAGAAGATCGAGGACTGGCGCGACAAGGCCATCGCCAAGGTCAACGAGTGGGCGGACCGGCTCAAGAACGCCGTCAACAAGCTCCTCGACGCACTCGCCGCCGGGCTGAACGCACTGCTGGACGCGCTGGAGGCAGGACTCAAGGCCGCCATCGAGGCCGTCCGCAAGGCCGTCATGGACGCGATCGACTTCGTCCAGAAGGCGATCGCCGTCTTCGGCGAGTTCGCGGCCCTGATCGGCGACATCGCCCCCGACCCGGGCGGCTGGCTGAAGAAGCTCGGCACCGCCGCGGTCGACGGCATCCAGCACTACCTGTGGGGCGCGATCAAGAGCGCGGTACGGACCTGGTTCAACGAGAAGGTCGAGTCGGTCGTCGGGCTGACGTCCACGATCGTCAACGTCCTGGTCAAGGGCTGCATCTCGATGGCCCAGATCGGACGGATGGCCTGGCAGGCGATCGTCGCGGCACTGCCCGGGATGATCGTGTCGATCGTCGTCGAGAAGCTGGTCTCGATGATCGTGCCGGCGGCCGGTGCGATCATGACGATCATCCAGGGGCTGATGGCGGCCTGGAACACCATCAGCAAGATCATCGCGGCGATCGGGAAGTTCGTCGCCTTCCTCAAGGCCGTCAAATCCGGATCGGCCGCCTGCCTGTTCGCCGACGCCGTCGCGGCGGGCGTGGTCGCGCTGCTCGACTTCATCTCCAACTTCCTGCTCAGCAAGCTCAAAGGGGCCGGCAAGGCGGTCGGCACCAAGCTCAAGGGGATCGCCCAGCGGATCCTCAAGGGCCTGGCCAGGGCGGGTCGCGGTGCCCGCAAGGCGGCGGGCCGGGCCGTCAACAAGGCCCGCGCGAGCCTGCGCCGGGCCACCCAGTCCCTGCGGCGCCGGCCCGGCCCCGGCCGTCCCGCCCGGCCCGCCCGCCCTGCCCGCACCGGACCCGCCCGGCACACCGTGCAGCACGCGGAGCGCCCCGCCCAACACCGCCCGGCCGCCACCCGCCCCAAGCCCGCCACCCCGCGCCGCCCCACCTCCCCCGTCGGCCGCGCCCTCAACTCCTCCCGCCAGACCGTCAAGGCCGCCCTCAACCGGGTACGGACGGCCGCCCGCACCCTCGGCCGCAAGGTCCTCAACAGCAAGCTGGGCCACGCCCTCACCAACGGCGCCCACAGGATCCGCGACGCCTACCGCAAGCAACGCGACCGCCTCCGCACCTGGCACCAGAAGCGCCAGCAGCAACGCGCCCAACGCCGCGCCCACGAGAACTCGCCCGAGGCGAAGCAGCAGCGCCTGGACCTGATCGTGGCCCGCATCCGACCCAAGATCGGGCGACTGCTCGGCAAGGGAATCCGTGCGGGAGTGCTCCGCGTACTCCTGTCCGGGCTGCGCCGCTGGTACCGGCTGACGTCGCTGGACGTGGCCGGCGGGGAGTCAGCGGCAGTCGTCATGGCACGGCTGAACCCCGAGAAGGAGGCAAGCGAAAAAGCCGCCTTGGAGCTGAAGCTGCGGCTTCAGCAGGAGCTCCACCAACACGCCCTGGCAGCTTCCAAGCAGCTTGCCGTGCAGCCGACCCAGCCACCGCCGGTCGGCGGGTCCCCCAGCACCTCGGTCAGCACCTTCCGGGTGGACCCGGCCGCATCGCTCACCTCCCAGACACTCGCCGTCGACAGCGCACTCGCGAGCGCCCGTAAGGTCAAGGGCGGTGCGGTCGACCTCAAGCACGGCGACACCGGTGTGGTCACACGGTGGAACAAGGGATACCGCCACGATCCCGGCGGCCGACTGGTACTGGGCTCGGGCCGGGGCCGGTACCAGGACGAGCGTCGCCGGGCGCAGGAGCTCGCGGATCCCCTCGAATTCCTCGCCGCTCTCGAAGAGCTCCAGTCGGGTCACACGCAGGCCGCGTCAGGGCGGAAAGCGCCCCTGGAAGCGGTCATCGGGCTCTCCTACCTGCGCACCCTGGTCGAGAGCCAGCGCGACCCCATCATGCGGATGATGGGCCCGGCCGAGACCCGCTGGGCCAACCAGGCCACCACGGAAGCGGAGGCACGGAGGCGGCTGGACGAGATCCTGTCCCGGGGAAACATGACGCTGAACCGTTCGGTCGGCGTGGCGAAGCGGGTCCAGCAGGCCGCGGACCTCGTCGCTCCCGTCAACGGGGATCCGGCCAGGGGTGTGGACGACCCGGACGTTCAGAAGCTGCTCAAGGCCCATACGCCGAGCGTCTACACGGCGGTCCACCGGCAGGAGACCAAGTGGGCGGAGAAGGTCGGGGTCAGGAAGCCCGGGAAAGCCGAGTCGGATCTGGGTGTGGAGACGCCTGCCGGGCGCCTCGACCGGGTGACTCTGTGGACGGACCGCCTGCTGACGGACAACGTGTATATCTCCCCGTCCGGTCTCGAAGCCTACCTTCAACGGTTGAAGGACCTCGTGGACGAGATCCTCGAGCTGGACAAGGGCCTGACACAACGCGTGCCAAGGTTGTGGACGCCGTGACAGCAGATCGAAAGGACGGTGTCGAAGAATGAGCTGGGGACCGCACAGGGGACGACGTCTGGTGCTGCCCGAGGGCATCGGAGAGGCTGAGGTGACGGACTTCGTCGAGGGTTCACAGGCGACGAAGGTCAAGGAGGTCAACGCGACTCTCCACTTCGGCTTGACCCGGGAAGTGGCCTGGGAGCTGGGTCCGTTCCA
Organism: Kitasatospora sp. NPDC001119; assembly: GCF_053598475.1. Taxonomy (NCBI): domain Bacteria; kingdom Bacillati; phylum Actinomycetota; class Actinomycetes; order Kitasatosporales; family Streptomycetaceae; genus Kitasatospora; species Kitasatospora sp. NPDC001119. The sequence goes on along the minus strand of NZ_JBSFKI010000035.1, from coordinate 83,361 downwards.
CATCCACTACGCGGAGGAGCATCCGTACGGGGTGCGATTCGTCATGGTCACCGGTGAGGACCGGAGTGATGTCGACGGTGCGACGGACCTGCTGGCGCGGTTCCTCCAGCCGGTCTCCGCCGACGACCTCCTGCGCGCCGTGGACGAGGCCGACTCGATCGAGGATCGCCGTGCCTCCCTGGTACGGGCCGGGGTCGGAGCCCCGCTCACCTTGGACGAGCCGTTCTTCCGGCGTATCACGGACGCGATGTGCGATCGCACCGGCGAGATCCGCGAGGGCGGCCTGTGGGCAGCCGTTTACGCGTTCTGGCCCGAACTCCTGCCGCTCATCGCCGAGATGGGCACATCTGATCCCGAGGAGTCGCTGCGCGACCAGGCGGCTTCCGTAGCCGATCTCATGCGGCGGGAGGGAGGTGGTCAATGACCGGGTACACGGACGCGCCGAAGCCGATCAGGGCCGGGCTGGTCGTCGTCGATCCGCTGCGCGGCACTCCGCAGCGGGTCGTGGTGCTGCAGTTCAATCCGGACAGTCTGGAGCGCTCGTTGGCGCCGCAGGTGGCAGGAGCGGACGGGAGCGGGGACCGGACGGAGGCGTTGCGGTTGAAGGGGCCGGCTGTCGAGACCTGGAAGTTCACGGCGGAGTTGGACGCGACCGACCAGCTGGACCTTCCGGCGCCGAACGGGATTCATCCGCAGTTGGCGACGCTCGAACTGCTGGTGCAGCCGACCAGTGCCCAGGTGCGGGCGAACCAGGCGTTGGCCTCGCTCGGGACCTTGGAGGTCACGCCGATCGAGGCGCCGCTGACCCTCTTCACCTGGGGTGGGAAGCGGATCCTGCCGGTGCGGCTGACCGAACTGACCATCACGGAGGAGGCGTTCGACATCGACCTGAACCCGATCAGGGCCGCTGTCGCGATCGGGCTGCGCGTCCTGACCGTCAGTGATCTGCCGACCGGGCACCGCGGGGCGGAGCTGTATCTCGCGCACCTGGCGCAGAAGGAGCGGCTGGGCGGTGCCGCGGCCGACGGCCGGTTGGGCGCGCTCGGGGTGGGAGGGGGGTTCCAGTGACCGTCGACCCGCTGAACGCGCTGCCGGCGCCTTCGCCGTACCCGCTGACCAGCCGGTACCACGGTGTCCCGGTCGCGCTGCACACGGAGCCGGACGGGCGTCAAGTCCCCTATCTCAGACGACGGTTGCTGCCGAGTGCGGAGGGGCTGACCCCGCTCGCCGAGCACACCGTCAGCGCAGGCGACCGTCCCGATCTGCTCGCCTACCGCTACCTCGGCAGCGCCGACCAGTGGTGGCGGATCGCCGACGCCAACCCAGTGCTCGATCCACGGGAGTTGACCGCGACGCCGGGGCGGCGGATCACGATCGCGCTGCCCGGCGCGGTGCCGGGAGCGGGGCCGGGGGTGGGGAGTGGTTGACGCCTCGGCGGTGACGGGGGGTGGGGCGATCGGGTCGATCCACCTGAGCCTGTTGATGGGGCCGCAGATTCCGGTGCCGGTGCCGCAGCCGGTGACCGACGCGCTGCTGTCGGCGCAGGTGACGGTGGCGTCGGGGCAGCGCAGCGGGTTCCAGTTGGCCTTCGACCTGTCGAAGAACGGGCTGATCAACACCGCGCTGCTGCCGGGCGGCTTCTTCGACCCGAAGATCAGGGTCGTGCTGATGGCGGTGGTCACGGGGACGCCGGCCGTGCTGATGGACGGGGTGATCATCCGCCAGGAGGTCGGGATCAGCAACCAGCCCGGCCAGTCCACGCTCACCGTCACCGGTGAGGACCTGACGGTGCTGATGGACCTGGAGGAGCAGGCCGGTGTGCCCTTTCCCGCGATGTCCCCGGCGGCCCGGGTCGCCGCGATCATCGGCAAGTACGGGCAGTACGGCATGGTGCCGCTGGTCGTCCCGGAGCTGGTGCCGCAGACGCCGATGCCGACCCGGCGGATCGACTTCCAGAAGGGCACCGACCTCGGCTACGTCAACGAGCTGGCGAAGGCGAACGGTTACGTGTTCTACCTGGACCCCGGGCCGGTCCCGGGGATGAGCCGCGCCTACTGGGGGCCGGAGGTCCGGCTGGGCGTCCCGCAGCACGCGCTGAACGTGAACATGGACGCGCTGTCCAATGTCGACCAGCTCACCTTCGCCTTCGACGGCACCGCCCGCGAGGAGCCGGAGGCGCGCATCCAGCTGCCGGCGACCAAGGTGTCGACGATCCTGCCGGTGCCGGAGGTCAGCATCCTGCGGCCGCCGCTCGCGCTCAGGCCGGCGCCGGCGCTGAAGAAGAAGGTCATCGCCGACACCGCCAAGAAGGACACCTCGCAGGCCGTCGCCGAGACGATCGCCAAGGCGATGCAGTCGGCGGACGCCGTTTCCGGCTCGGGCCAGCTCGACGTCGTCCGGTACGGGCACGTGCTGCGGCCGCGCGAACTGGTCGGCGTCCGAGGGGCCGGGATCACCTACGACGGCCTGTACTTCGTCAAGAGCGTCACCCACAACCTCAAGCGCGGCTCGTACACCCAGAACTTCACGCTGGCCCGCGAGGGCCTGATCGCCCTCCAGCCGACCGTCGTCCCGTAACACCGAAGTCCCGCACCACCGAACCACCGAACCGCCAAAGCACCGCAGCACCGCAGCACTGCAGCACCGCAGAGCGTCGAAGTCCCGCAAGGCCGCCCCGACCAGCAGGAGTTGCCAGCATGGCCGAACCGACCCGCTACCTCGGCAAGTACCGGGGAACGGTGGTGACCAACACCGACCCGCTCGGGATCGGCCGCATCCAGGCCCAGGTGCCCGACGTCCTGGGCGACGCCGTGTCGACCTGGGCGATGCCGTGCTTCCCGGTGGCCGGCCCGGGCATGGGGCACTACGCCGTGCCGCCGGTCGGGGCGGGCGTGTGGCTGGAGTTCGAGCAGGGCGACCAGAGTTACCCGATCTGGACGGGCTGCTGGTACGGCTCCGCCTCGGAGGTACCGGTGGAGGCGACGACGGGGCCGCCGGGCGTGCCGAACATGGTGCTGGAGACCTCGGGGCGGCGGGTGATCGTGCTGTCCGACGACCCGACCACGGGGATCACGCTGCGCATCCCGAGCGGGGCCTCGATCGTGATCAACGACTCGGGCATCCGGATCAGCAACGGCCAGGGCGCCTCGATCGCGCTGGTCGGCGCCACCGTGACCATCAACCAGGACGCCCTGAGCGTGACCTGACGGGGGGAGATTGTCTTGTCCGGAAAACTGCTGCACGTCAATGCGACGGTGATCTGCCCGCACGGCGCCCAGGCGACGGCGGTGCCCGCCCAGGGCCGGGTGCTGGTCGCCGGGCAGGCCGTCACCAGCACGGCCGACCTGTACACCGTGACCGGCTGCCCGTTCACCGTGGCGGGGAAGCCGCAGCCCTGCGTCACGATCCGCTGGGTGCTGCCGTCCGCCCGGATCCGGGTGAACGGCTCGCCCGCGCTGCCGCAGTCCGCCACCGGGCTGTGCCAGAGCGCCGAGCAGATCCCGCAGGGGTCGCCGGTCGTCACCGTCGTCCAACAGCGGGCGGAGGGGGTATGAGCGCCACGCGATCCACCCAACAGCCCGTCAGCGGCGCCGAGTTGATGGCACCAAGGCCAGGGCCCGCCCGGACGGACCTCGCCTTCCCGTTCCGGATCGACAGCCGCGGGCGCACCGCCGGGGCGGCGTACGACGACCATGTGCGCGACCTGATCGAGCAGTTGCTGTTCACCAGCCCGGGTGAGCGGGTCATGCACCCGGACTTCGGCTGCGGGCTGCTCGACCTGGTCTTCGCGCCGAACAGCCCGGAGCTGGCGGCCACCCTGCAGCTGTCCGTCCAGGCGGCGCTGCAGCGGTGGCTCGGCGATGTGATCGAGGTCGTCGCGCTCGACGTGGAGAGCGAGGACAACGTGGTGCGGGTCGAGCTGGCGTACGTCGTCCGCCGGACGGGCACCCGGCGGCAGGACGTGTTCGAGGGCGGGGTGGCGGCATGACCGGCCAGGCGGAATTCCCGACCTCACAGTGCGGCACGGAACTTCGCCGGGCCGACGTGCGCGCGGCGCGGCTGCTGGGCCTGGACGGCGCCGAGCCGAGCGACGACGGGCGCACGCTGACGGTGACCTTCCTCGGCCGGGCGCCGGACGAACTGGGCCCGGAGAACATCCGGGTCGACGGCGGCCGCCGGATCACCGGCCTGCGCGCCCTCGCGGTCGACATCGAGCGCGCGGACGACCCGGAGCTGGACGACCGGATGCTCGTCACCCTCGACCGGGCGGGCGACACCTCCCGCTACCGGCTGAGCGTGGTCCTGGCGGACGCGTACGGCCGGCCGGGCACCCGCCCGTTCCCGGGCTTCGACCCGCGGTACGCGCACACCGGGTTCTCCTTCGGCGCCGACTGCCCGTCCCCGTACGACTGCCGCACCGACGAGGGCTGCCCGCCCGCCGTCCGGCCGGCCCCGGTGATCGACTACACCGCGCGCGACTACGAGAGCCTGCGCCGGCTCGTGCTGGACCGGATGAGCCTGACCGTCCCCGGCTGGACCGAGCGGCACCTGCCCGACCTCGGCGTCACCCTGGTCGAGCTGCTCGCCTACACCGCCGACCAGCTCTCCTACCAGCAGGACGCGGTGGCCACCGAGGCGTACCTCGACACGGCCCGCCGCCGGGTGTCGGTGCGCCGGCACGTCCGGCTGGTCGACTACGCGGTGCACGACGGCTGCAACGCCCGGGCGTTCGTCGCGCTGGAGGTGGACCGTTCCGTCACCCTGCGGTCCGGCACCTTCCGGTTCGCCGCCGTCGACGTCGGCCGGCTGGGCCCGCAGGAGCGTCCGGAGCTGTCCACGGTGATCCCGGACGAGGACCTGGACGTGCTCACCCGCACCGCCGCGGTGGAGGTGTTCGAGCCGCTCGGCGGGGCGGACCTGGTGCTGCACCCCGCGCACAACACCATCCGGTTCTGGACCTGGGGCGACCAGGACTGCGTCCTGCCCCGGGGCGCGACCTCCGCCACCCTCCGCGACGACCGGCCCGACGCCGACCCCTGCCCGCGCGACGACCGGCCCGGGGCGGCCCCGCGCGAGGACACCGCCCCGCCCGGCGACCGGCCCGGCACCGACAAGCCGGAGCCCCGCACCCGCCACCTGGCGCTGCGCCCCGGCGACCTGCTGGTCATCGAGGAGGTCCTCGGCCCGCGCACCGGCGCGCCCGCCGACGCCGACCCCGCGCACCGCCAGGCCGTCCGGCTCACCTCCGTCACCCCGCTGGTCGACGAGCTGTACGACCAGCCCGTGCTGGAGGTCACCTGGGCGCCGGAGGACGCGCTCGCCTTCCCGGTCTGCCTGTCCTCCCACGGCGGCGGCGACTGCGGCCCGATCGCCGACGTGAGCGTCGCCCGCGGCAACGTCGCCCTGGTCGACCACGGCCGCTCGCTCACCTTCTGCGGCGGCGCCCCGGAGGCCTTCCCGGTGCCGCCGGAGCCGGTCCGTACGGCGCCCTGCGGGCCGGGCGGGTGCGGCTGCGAGGACCGCGCCGAGGGCAGCCCGGCGGCGGAGGCGATCCGGGAACTGCTCGACCAGGCCCGCGACGGCCGCCAGCTCGGCCCGGAGCAGGTCCGCGCCCTGGACGCGCTGCTCGGCGAGGCGGCGGTGCGGCGGGCCGGGCTGAGTGTGCTGCTCGCGCCCGGCGCGACCGCGGAGGGCGAGGACGGCGGGGGCGCGGTGGTGGAGCCGCCCACGGCCGACGCCCAGGCGGCGGCGCTGGAGACCCTGCTCGACCAGAGCCGCTACCCGGTGCTGCCGCAGCCCTTCCGCCCGCTGCTGCGCTACGCGCCGGTCACCCAGGCGGCCGCCTACCCGGACCGGGCGCACGTCTGCGCCGGGCAGGCCGCCCTGCTCGCCGGCGTTCCGGAGCGGGTCCGGCTGCGGCTGGAGGGGCTGTGGCACCGGGCGTGCGACGGTCACCACCTCTCCCGGGCCGAACTCGCTGAACTGACCGTGCTGTTCGGCGCCCGGGTGGTGCAGGAGCTGCGGCTCGCGGAGCGGCCCGCCGCCGGGCTGCGCGAGCTGCTGGCCCGCCGCACCCGCCTGCTCGCCGCCAAGCTGCGCCGCCTGGAGGTGCTCACCGCGCGCACCCGCTCCGGCGGGGTGCTCGGGCGGCCCACCGTCTGGGAGGTGGCCCAGAGCTGGGGCGCCCGGTACGCCGCCGGGCTCGACCCCGACTCCCCCGCGCTGGCCGGCCCCGCGGCCGGGATCGCCGTCCAGGACCCGCGCGCCGCCCTGCCCGAGGTCCGGGCCACCTCGGCGGGCCAGGAGTGGACGCCCCGCCGGGACCTGCTCGCCGACGGCCGCCGGGACCGGCACTTCGTGGGCGAGCTGGAGGACGACGGGCGCCTCGCGCTGCGCTTCGGCGACGGGCGCCACGGCCTGCCGCCCGCACCCGGCGGCACGCTGGAGGTCGCGTACCGGATCGGCAACGGCACGGCCGGGAACGTGGGCGCGGAGGCCGTCAACCACCTGGTGGTCTGCCGGGACCGGCCGCCCCAGGCGAACCGGCGCGGCGCCGCCGCCCGGCCGCAGGACGCGGTGCGGCTGGTCCGCAACCCGCTGCCCGCGACCGGCGGGGTCGAGCCCGAACCGCTCGACCAGGTCCGCCGGCTCGCCCCGCTCGCCCTGGGCCGCACCCGGCTGCGCGCCGTCACGGCCGCCGACTACGCGGAGCTGGCCGCCGCCCTGCCCGGCGTCCGGCGGGCCGCGGCCGCGCTCCGCTGGACGGGCAGCGTGCAGGAGGTGCACGTCGCCGTCGAGCCGTTCGGGCAGGCGGCGGCCGGCCCGGCCCTGCTGGAGGCGGTCGGGCACGGTCTGGAGGCGTACCGCCGGATCGGCCACGACCTGGTCGTCCGGCCCGCCCTGCTGGTGCCGATCGACCTCGAACTGCGGGTCTGCGCCGCCGCCGGCTACCAACGCGGCCACGTCCTGGCCGAGTTGCGCCGGGTGCTGGGCAACCGCGCCCTGCCGGACGGCCGGCTCGGCTTCTTCCACCCGGACGCGCTGGGCTTCGGCGAACCGGTGCGGGTCTCCAGGCTGGTGGCCGCGGCGGCCGCCGTGCCGGGCGTCGTCAGTGCTGAAGTGACCAGGCTGCGGCGGCAGTTCGGACGGGACGACGGCGAGCTGGACGACGGGCTGTTGCGGCTCGGCGCGCTGGAGATCGCCGCGTGCGACAACGACCCCGACCGGCCGGAGAACGGCCGGCTCTCGATCGTCCTCGGAGGTGGCCGATGAGCGGCCAGTGCTCCTGCGGCTGCGCGGGCACCGCCACCGCGACCCCGGTCCCGGTGTTCAACCCGCCCGGACTGGACGCCGTCGGCTACCGGGTCGGCCGCTACGGGGAGTTCCTCGACAGCCTGCTCGCCCGGCTGTCCGGCCCCGCCTACCCGGCGCTGCGCGACCTGACCGTCCGCACCCCGGACGACCCGGCGATCGCGCTGCTGGACGCCTGGGCCGTGCTCGCCGACCTGCTCACCTTCTACTCGGAGCGGATCGCCAACGAGGGCTACCTGCGCACCGCCACCGAGGAGGACTCGCTCGCCCTGCTCGGCCGGCTGGTCGGGCACCGGCCCCGGCCCGGCGTGGCCGCCGACACCTACCTCGCCTACTCGCTCGACCACGACCCGAGGGCGGCCGAGGACCCGACCGTGGTGATCCCGCGCGGCGCCCGCAGCCAGAGCGTCCCCGGCCCCGGCGAGGACCCGCAGTCCTTCGAGACCGCCGAGGACCTCGCCGCCCGCTCGGCCTGGAACGAACTGGCCGTGCTGCGCCGCCGCCCATACCAGCTGACGCCCGGCCAGCTGAACCCCGGCGGACGCGCCGAGCTGTTCGCCGCCGGCACCGCGAACAACCTGCGGCCCGGGGACCGGCTGCTGTTCGTCTTCAGCGCCGACAAGGCCGCCGACCCGGTCCACCGGATGCTGCGGCTGGTGCCCGAGGTGCGGCTCGACCGTGACAACGACGTCACGGTGATCGGGCTGCCCCGGGACCTGCGCACCCTCAAGGACCTGCGCGCCGAACTCGCCGACTGGATCACCGTCTCCGAGTCCGCCCCGAACCCCAGGCCCGAGCACAGCCGGATCATCCGGGACTTCGACGAGCAGGTACTCGCCCCGCTGCGCGCCGACCTCGACCGGCCGGCCGGCCCGCTGGGCACCCCGGCCGAGTTCGCCGACCGGCTCGCCCCGGTGGTCGACCGGGCCGCCGAGGCCGCCGAACTGGCCCACGCCCAGCAGCCGGTGGCCGACTGGTTCGGGCACCTCGGCGAGGAGCTGACCGGCCTGCGGGACCGCGCCCACCAGCTGGAGCCGCCGCAGGCCCCCGACAAGCCCGGGCCCCCCGGCCCCGGCACCGCCGACCCGGCCGTCCGCGGACTCGGCTCGCTGCTGGCCGCGCTGCGCACCGCCCCCGCCCGGCCCCCGCTCAGCGCGCGGGACCTCGCCCGCGACCCGCAGCGCCTGTTCGCGCCCGGCTCGGACCTCGGCGCGCAGCTGCTGTCCGCGCTCGATCCCCGGCTGCGCGACGGCCTCTACCCCGCCTGGCGGCAGGTCGACCTGACGGCGCCACTCGCCGTGCACGAGATCCAGGCGATGCGGGTGGTCGCCACCCCGTTCGGCGCCACCGCGCCGCTCAAGCCCGTCTACGGCACCGACGGCCGGATCGACCGCTACGTGGACTGGCCGCTCTCCGGCAGCACGCTGGTCAGCGTCCGGATCGCCTTCGACGACGCCGGCACCGTCCCGAAGACCGCCGACTTCACGTACGTCGAGGCGGGCAGCCTGGTGCACAGCGGGTTCTCGCTGCCGTGGGACCACACCTTCCCGTTCGGGCCGGGCCAGGTCAAGATCGTCACTACCGAGCCGACGGCACCGCCCGTACCGCCGCCGTCCGCCCTGCGGACCGCCGTACCCGCGCCCGCCCCGGAGCCCGGCGTCAGCGCCCAGCTGCTGGCCGAACTGCCGGAGCGCACGGTCTTCGTGTCCCGCCCCCAGGCCGACGGCCGCGTCCATGTGAAGGTCGAGGGCGGGCCCGGCCCCGCGCTCGACTACCAGCTCGACCCGGGCCAGGAGCGGACCGGCGAGTCCGGCGAGCTGAACGTCCGGGTGCACCGCTACGCCGGCACCGACCAGTCGGCGCCGGCCGTCGAGGTGGCCCTCACCACCAAGCTGCAGCCGGTCTCCGGCACGGTGCTCACCCTCGACGCCGTATACGACCAGATCGCGCCCGGCAGTTGGGTGGTGATCCAGCGCCCCCGCAAGGGCCTCGACGGCGGCATCCCGGGCAGCCGCGACCTCGCCGAGGTCATCACCCGGGTCACCGACGTGCGCGTGGTCTCCCGCGCCGACTTCGGCATCACCGGCAAGGTCACCGAACTCTCCCTGCAGCAGCCCTGGTTGGACGACCAGGACACCCAGCTCTCGCACCTGCGGGACGCCACCGTCTACGCCCGCGGCGAGGCGCTGCGGCTCGCCGACGAGCCGGTCACCGAGGACGTCCGCGGCGACCGGATCGAACTCGCCCGGCTCTACGACGGGTTGAGCCCCGGCCGGTGGATCGCGGTCAGCGGCGAGCGGACCGACCTCCCGCACACCACCGGCGTCCGCGGCACCGAGCTGGCCATGATCGCCGGCGTCGAGCAGGGCGTCGACCCGCTCCTGCCCGGGGACACCGTCCGCACCACCGTCACGCTCAGCGCCCCGCTCGCCTTCCGCTACCGGCGCGACACCGTCCAGGTCCTCGGCAACGTCGTCCGCGCCACCCAGGGCGCCACCCGCGACGAGGCGATCGGCAGCGGCGACGCGGGTGTCCCCGGCCAGCGCTTCACCCTCTGGCAGTCGCCGCTCACCTGGCTGGCCGCCGACACCCCCGGGGGCGCGCGCAGCACCCTGGAGGTCCGGGTCGACGGGGTGCTCTGGCACGAGGTCGACAGCCTCACCGGACGCGGCCCGGACGAACGGGTCTACGTCACCGCGACCGCCGCCGACGGCCGCACCACCGTCACCTTCGGCGACGGCGTGCACGGCTCGCGCCTGGCCACCGGCCGGGAGAACGTCCGCGCCCGCTACCGGATCGGCATCGGCGAGAGCGGCAACGTCGGCGCCGGCCGGATCACCCAGCTCACCACCCGCCCGCTCGGCGTCTCCGCCGTCGTCAACCCGCTGCCCGCCACCGGCGGCGCCGGACCGGACGGGCCGGGCCTGGCCAGGCGCACCATCCCGCTCGCCGTCACCGCCCTGGACCGGCTGGTCTCGGTGCCCGACTACGAGGACTTCACCCGCGCCCGGGCCGGCATCGGGCGCGCCAGTGCCACCCGGCTCTCGGACGGCCGGCGCGAACTCGTCCACGTCACGGTCGCCGGGGTGGACGACATCCCGCTCGCCGCCGACTCCGACCTGCTCCGCACCCTGCGGTCCTCGCTCACCGCCTACGGCGACCCGCGGCTGCCCGTCCGGGTCGCCGTGCGCGAGCTCGTCCTGCTGGTCGTCGCCGCGGGCGTCAAGGTCGCCCCGGACCACTCCTGGGACCTCGTCGAACCGGCGGTGCGCCGCGCCCTGCTCGACCGGCTCGGCTACGCCGGACGCCAACTCGGCCAGCCCGCCCACCTGTCCGAGGTGCTCGCCGCCGCCCAGGCCGTCCCCGGCGTGGACCGGGTGGACGTCGACGCCTTCACCGGCGTGCCCGGCAGCCTCACCCCGGACGGCCTGGAGAACCTCGCCGCCCAACTCGCGCGGCCGCAGCCGACGGTCCCGGCCCGGCTCGCCCGCTACGAGGAGCAGCGCTACCGGGTGCGGGACGCCGCCGGCGAGACGCTCACCGACATCGCCGCCCGCAACGGCGTCCCGCTCGCGGAACTGCTGCGCCTCAACCCGGCCGTCACCGACACCCGCCCGCTGCCGGCCGGCCGCGTGGTGACGGTGTTCCGCGGCATCCGCCCGGCCCAACTCGCCGTACTGGCACCGGACCTGCCCGACACGTTGATCCTCAAGGAGATCCGCGGATGAACCAGCGCATCCATCGGAGGTGGGCATGACCAGGGACCCGGACGGGCTGCTGGAGCTGCTGCCCCAGTGGCACCGGCTGCGGGACGCCGACGCGGGCGAGCCGCTGCGCGCCCTGCTGGCCGTCATCGCCGAACAGGTGGACGTCGTCCGCGGCGGCGTCGACCAGGGCTACCGGGACTGGTTCGTGGAGACCGCCGCCGACTGGGCCGTCGCCTACCTCGGCGACCTGGTCGGCTACCGGATCCTGCCCGGCTACGAGGAGGTGCTCGCCACCGGCCTGCACGGCGAGGCCTCCGCGGAGCGGATCGCGGCCCGCGACCGGCTCGCCGCCCGGCTGGCGCCCCGCCGGGACGTGGCGAACACGGTCGCCAACCGCCGCCGCAAGGGCACCCTCGCCCTGCTGGAGGAGCTGTCCGCCTCGGTCGCCGACTGGCCGGCCCGCGCCGTGGAGCTGTCCCGGCTGCTCGCCGGCACCCAGCCGGTGCGGCTGCTGCGCCCGGACGAGGAGCCGGCCGACCGGCAGCGGCTGGGCCGGGGCCGGCTGGTCGACGTCCGGCGCGGCGCGGCGCTGGACCTGCTCGGCGGGCCCTTCGACGGCCAGGCGCACACCGTCGACGTCCGCCGGGCCGCCTCGCCGCGCCGCCAGGGCGGCTACACGCCGGCCGGCGTCGCCCTGTACGTGTGGCGGCTGAAGCCGTATCCGGTGACCCGGGCGCCGGCCTACTGCGTCGACCGGGCCAGGAACCTCTTCACCTTCTCCGTCCTCGGCAACGACGCCCCGCTGGTCACCCGGCCCGAGCCGGGGCCGTCCGGCGCGCACCCCGCGACGGCCGACACCGTGCCGGCCCCGATCCGGCGCCGGCAGCTGGCCGAGCGCACGGCCGACTACTACGGGCCCGGCAAGAGCTTCGCCATCTGGCGCGACGGCTCCCAGGAGCCCGTCCCGCCCGCCGAGATCGTGGTGGCCGACCTGACCGACTGGACGTACCGGCCCAAGCGCGGCCAGGTCGCCGTCGACCCGCTGCTCGGCCGGATCGCCTTCGGCGCCCGCTCCGCCCCGCGCCGCGGCGTCTGGGTCGACTACCACTACGCGTTCGGCGACGACACCGGCGGCGGCGAGTACCCGCGCGACCGCCCGGAGGCCCGGCACCGGACGCTCTACCAGGTCGGCCCCGGCCGGCCGTTCGAGCGGATCAACGACGCGTACGAGCAGTGGCGCGCCGACCAGCGGGACGGCACCGCGGGCGGCTCCGCCGTCATCGAGATCACCCACAGCGGCGCCTACCAGGAGCAGTTGGACTTCGACCTGGAGGCCGACGACCGGCTCGAACTGCGCGCCGCCGAGGGCACCCGGCCGGTGATCCGGCTGCTCGACTGGTACAGCAACCGGCCGGACGCGCTCAACGTCCGGGGCACCTGCGCGGGCGGGCGGCTCGTCCTGGACGGCCTGCTGGTCACCGGTCGCGGGGTCAACGTCACCGGGCCGCTCGCCTCCGTCACCCTGCGGCACTGCACCCTGGTGCCGGGCTGGTCCCTGGAGCCGCACTGCGAACCGCACGCGCCGCAGGAGCCCAGCCTGGTGCTGGACCACACCACGGCCTGCGTGCGGATCGAGCGCAGCATCCTGGGCACGATCCAGGTCGTCGGCGACGAGGTGGACGACGACCCGCTGGAGATCCACCTGGCCGACAGCATCCTGGACGCCACCGGGCCGGACCGCCCGGCGCTCTCCGGGCCCGACTGCGAGCACGCCTACGCGGTGCTGCACGCGCACCGCTCCACGGTGGTCGGCGAGGTGCACACCCACGCGGTGCGGATCGCCGAGGACAGCGTCTTCACCGGCCGGATGCGGGTGGCCCGCCGCTCGCTCGGCTGCCTGCGGTTCTGCTACGTGCCCCTGGGCTCGCGCACCCCCCGCCGGTACGAGTGCCAGCCCGACCGGGTGCGCTCGGCGGTGACCGAGCTGGTCGAGCGCGGCGAGCTGGACCAGGCGCGGGCCGAGCGGCTGCGCGAGACCGAGGCGCAGCGGGTGCGCCCGCTCTTCACCAGCCTCCGGTACGGCACGCCCGGCTACGGCCGGCCGGCCGCCGGTTGCGCGCCGGAGATCACCCGCGGCGCCGAGGACCGCTCCGAACTGGGCGCCTTCCACGACCTGTTCCAGCCCCAGCGCGAGGACAACCTGCGGGCGCGGCTGGCCGAGTACACCCCGGCCGGCACCGACGCCGGCCTCTTCTTCGCCACCTGACCGACCCTGACCGACTCCCAACCGACTGAAGACCGTTGACTGTGAGAGGGACCCCGTGCACGCAGACTTCTCGCGCCTGACCTTCCGGCCCGGCAGGCACTACTCCGCGGTGCTGACCCAGCAGGGCCGGGTCCAGCTCGACGCCGACGCCAACGAGCAGGCCGCGATCGAGCGCTACCAGCTGCGCACGCTCGCCACCGACCTGATCGGCCGGCGCGGCGGGCCCGCCGGCGCGGCCGGGTTCGCGATCGGCTACCTGCCGGGCAACCACGACCTGGACGACCTCGCCATCGGCGGCGGCCGGTACTACGTGGACGGCGTCCTGTGCGAGGCCGACCGGCCGGGGCCAGGCACCGCCGTGCCCGACGACGGCGTCTGGGGCGCCGAGGCCCGGGAGGCGCCCGCCGGCTGGACGTACTGGGACCAGCCGGACGCCTACCGGGACCAGGAGCGCCCCGGCGACCGGCTGCCCGACGCGTTCCCGTTCCTGGTCTACCTGAAGGTCTGGGAGCGCAGTGTCACCGCCGTGGAGGACCCGGAGATCCGCGAGGTCGCGCTCGGCGCGGCGATGCCCGACACGGCGGCCCGGGCCAAGGTCGTCTGGCAGGTACTGGCCCTTCCCGCCTCGGAGTTGAACGTGCCGGACGGCGGTCCGTCCCGGGTGCTGGAGGCCTTCGACGCCTGGGCCGCGCCCCGCGAGCGGCCCTCCTCCTGGCTGGCCGCGCGGGCCCGGCGGCCGGAGCGGGCCGGCGAGGACCCGTGCCTGGCGCACCCCGAGGCCGACTACCGGGGCCCGGAGAACCAGCTGTACCGGGTGGAGGTCCACCACGGCGGTTCGGCCGAGGGCGGCGCCACCTTCAAGTGGTCCCGGGAGAACGGCTCGGTCGTCCTCCCGATCGCCTCGGTCGAGGGCGTCTGGGTCGCCCTGGACACGCTGGGCGACGACGACAAGCTCGGCCTCTCGGTGGGCGACCGGGTCGAGGTCGCGGACAGCGCGTACGTCAGCCGGGACGAGGCGGCGAACCTGCTCCAGGTGGAGGAGATCGACCTGCCGGGCCGCCGGGTGCGGCTGTCCGCCGAGCCGGCCCCGGGGGTCGGGCGGCTGTCCGAGCTCCACCCCTTCCTGCGCCGCTGGGACCACCGGGAGGCCCGCGGCCGGGACGCCCTGCCCCTGGCCGGCGGCGCCCTGCAGCTCGCGGAGGGCGCCTGGCTCGACCTGGAGGACGGCGTCCAGGTGTACTTCCGGCCGGGCGGCGCCTACACCCGGGGGGACTACTGGCTGGTCCCCGCCCGCACCGCCACCGGGTCGGTGGAGTGGCCGCGGAACGCGGCCGGGGAGGCGCTGCTCCAGGAGCCGGCCGGGGTCCGGGTGCACCACGCCCCGCTCGCCTGGGTGAAGGGCCCGACCACCGTCGTCGACCTCCGCCAGACCTTCGCCCCGCTGACGGCCACCGCCCGCTCCGAGATCTGATCGGCCGGGGCGCGGCGGCGGGCGCGGCAGGGCCGTCGGCGTCCTCGAGCCGAGGGCCGCGGGCCCGGGTGGGGGCGTCGACGGCGAAATGGGAACCGGCTACGCCCCCCACCCGCGCACATCGGCCATCCCACCGATACGTCGCGGACATTCCCGGTGTTCGCGGTGTTCGTGGTGTTCCCGGTGCCCCCGGTGTTCACGGTGTTCACGTGTTGTCCGAATGGTGGTCGGGCTTTTTGACATCCTCCTTATCGTCATACATTCTTCTCGGCATGTCTGACCGTCACCCGATCACGTGCGCCGCCATCGAGCTGGCGCTGATCGGCGTGGCCGCGCACTGCGTTTCCGACAATCTCTGTCGCTGAATCCGCCCTGTCCCGACGCGTTTAGCGGTGATCGCCGCGTCGGGGCGTCGCCCCCTGCTGCGGGCGCGGTGCCGCTCACTTTCCCCAGGCCTCACTGTCGCCCGCCTTCCTCCGTACACCATCGGTAGCGAAAGGCCCCCTTTCCGATGTCTCGAACCACCACCTTCACCCCTCGCCGCCTCGCCACGGCGACCGTCACCGTCGCACTGGTCGTCGGGCTGGCGGCGTGCGGACCGAAGGCCGACGGCGGTGGAGGCTCCGGCAAGGACGCCGCGCCGCAGCAGGGCGGCACCCTCACCGTCCTCAACCAGAACCCGCAGGACCAGTTCGACCCCGCGCGGCTCTACACCTCCGGCGGCGGCAACGTCCCCTCCCTGGTCTTCCGCACCCTCACCACCCGCAACCGGGCCGACGGCGCGGCCGGCACCAAGGTCGTCCCGGACCTCGCCACCGACACCGGCACCCCCTCGGAGGGCGCGACGGTGTGGACGTACCACCTCAAGGACGGCCTGACGTTCGAGGACGGTTCGCCGATCACCACGGCCGATATCAAGTACGGCATCGAAAGGTCATTCGCCCCCGAACTCTCGGGCGGCGCACCGTTCCTGAGGGACTGGCTGGTCGGCGCCGCGGACTACCAGGGCCCGTACAAGGACGCGCGCGGTCTGGACGCCATCGAGACGCCGGACGAGAAGACCATCGTCTTCCGCCTCAACAAGCCCGAGGGCGACTTCCCGTACCTCGCCACCCAGACGCAGTTCGCCCCCGTCCCGAAGGCCAAGGACACCGGGACGAAGTACCAGGAGCACCCCGTCTCCTCCGGCCCCTACCAGGTCGTCAAGAACGAGAACGACGGCGCCCACCTCGTCCTCAAGCGCAACCCCAACTGGTCGGCGGCGACGGACGACCAGCGCAAGGCGTACCCGGACACCATCGACGTGCAGTCCGGGCTCGACCCGGCGGTGATCAACCAGCGGCTCTCCGCCGGCACCGGCGCCGACGCGGCCGCCGTCACCACCGACACCAACCTCGGCCCCTCCGAGCTCGCCCAGGTGAAGGACGACAAGTCGCTCGCCGCGCGCGTCGGCACCGGCCACTTCGGCTACGTCAACTACCTGGCGTTCAACCCGAAGGTCAAGCCCTTCGACGACCCCAAGGTCCGGCAGGCCGTCGCCTACGCGATCAACCGCACCTCGGTCGTCAACGCGGCCGGCGGCTCCTCGCTCGCCGAGGCCGCCACCACCTACCTGCCCGCCCAGGAGACCTTCGGGTACACGCCGTACGACCCGTTCCCGGCCGGTGCCACGGGCAACCCGGCGAAGGCCAGGGAGCTGCTGAAGGAGGCCGGTTACCCGGACGGCCTGACCATCACGCTCACCCACTCCAGCGCCACCGGCAAGGGCTACGGCCCGGACCTGGCCGCCGCCGTCCAGGACGGCCTGAAGGCCGCCGGGATCACCGTCCAGCTGGAGGCCCTGGACTCCACCCGGTACTCCAAGACGATCCACACCGTCGGCACCGAGCCCGGCCTCTTCCTCTCCGGCTGGGGCGCCGACTGGCCGTCCGGCGGCCCGTTCCTGGCCCCGATCTTCGACGGCCGACAGATCGTCACCGACGGCTACAACTTCAACTCCGCGCAGCTGGACGACCCTTCGGTGAACGACGAGATCGACCAGATCAACAAGATCACCGACCACGCCGAGGCCGCCAAGCGCTGGGGCGCCCTGGACAAGCGGATCGGCGACCAGGCCCTCACCGTCCCGCTGTTCCACCCCGTCTACAAGCGGCTGTCCGGCAAGGACGTCCGCAACATCGTCATCAGCGACTGGACCGGCGTCCTCGACATCTCCCAGGTCGCGGTCAAGTAGCGGACGGGACCGGACGGATCGATCGGACAACCATGGCTCCACAGCAACCCCGAGCCGGGGAGGCCCCCGCGGCCTCCCCGGCCGCCGGGGGACCACAGGTGTGGCGGCGGCTGCTCGCGCGGCGCGCCGCCCTCACCGCCGGCCTCGTCATCGTCCTGCTCGTCCTGATCGCCGCGGCGGCACCGCTGCTCAGCGCGATCGAGGGCCAGGACCCCACCGGCTACCACAACGACCTGCTCGACTCGGCGGCCGGCGGGGTGCCCACCGGCTCCTTCGGCGGCGTCAGCGCCGAGCACTGGCTCGGCGTCGAACCCGGCACCGGACGGGACGTGTTCGCCCGACTGGTGCACGGCGCCCGGATCTCGCTGCTCGTCGCCGTCGGCGCCACCCTCGTCCAGGTCGCGATCGGCGTCCTGCTCGGCCTCGCCGCGGGCCTCGGCAACCGGTGGCTCGACCAGCTGATCGGCAACACCACCGAGGTGATGCTCGCGCTGCCCACGCTGGTCTTCGCCATCTCGCTGATGGCGGTCGTGCCCCCCGGCTTCCCCCGCCCGCTGCTGCTGACCCTGGTCATCGGGCTGCTGGGCTGGGCCGGCACCGCACGGGTGGTCCGGGCGCAGACGCTCAGCCTCCGGCAGCTCGACTACGTGGCCGCGGCCCGGCTCGCCGGCGCCACCCGGTGGCGGATCGCCCGCCGGGAGCTGCTGCCGTCCCTGGCCGCGCCGGTCATCACCTACGCGGCGGTGCTGCTGCCGTCCAACGTGGTCGCCGAGGCCGGGCTGTCCTTCCTCGGGGTGGGCGTCAAGCCGCCGACCTCCTCGTGGGGCCAGATGCTCTCCGGGGCGACCACCTGGTTCCGCGCGGACCCGATGTACGTGCTGCTCCCCTCCGCGCTGCTGTTCACCACCGTGCTCGCCTTCACCGTGCTCGGCGACGCCGTCCGCACCGAGCTCGACCCCCGTGCGGCCTCCCGGCTGCGGGTCGGTACGGCGCGCGGCGGCTCCGGTCCGTCGAAGGCCGGCCCCTCGGGTGCCGGTCCGTCGAACGCCGGTCCGTCGAGCGCGGGCCGGGGCCGCTCCGAGGAGGCCACCGCATGACCCGCTTCCTGCTCCGCAAGGCCGTCGGCATGCTCGGCGTCCTGCTCGTCCTCTCCCTGGTCGTCTACGCGGTCTTCTACATCGCCCCCGGCGACCCGGCCCAGCTCGCCTGCGGCGAGAAGTGCAGCCCTGCCCAGGTCGCCCAGGTGCGCGAACGACTGGGCCTCGACGCGCCCGTCTACCTCCAGTACGCCCACTTCCTCCAGGGCGTCGTCGCCGGCCGCGACTTCAGCGCCGGGACGGGCCTGCTGCACTGCCAGGCGCCCTGCCTGGGCATCTCCTACCGCAGCGGTGAACAGGTCACCGACATGATCACCGCCCGGCTCCCGGTGACGGCCTCGCTGGCGCTCGGCGCGATGGTGCTCTGGCTGGTCCTCGGGGTCGGCACCGGGCTGGTCTCCGCGCTGCGCCGGGGCCGGCTCAGCGAGCGGCTGCTGACCGCGCTGACGCTGGCCGGCAGCTCCATCCCGGTCTTCGTCATCGGCCTGGTGCTGCTCATCGTCCTGTGCGCCCAGCTCCAGTGGCTGCCGTTCCCGAGCTACGTGCCCCTCACCGAGGACCCGCAGCAGTGGTTCTGGGGACTGCTGCTGCCCTGGGTCTCGCTCGCGCTCATCGAGTCCGCGAAGTACGCCCGGCTGACCCGCTCCTCCATGCTGGAGACCCTCGCCGACGACCACATCCGGACCTTCCGGGCGTACGGCGTCAGCGAGCGGCACCTGGTGACCAGGCACGCGCTGCGCGGCGCGCTCACCCCGGTGATCGCGCTGACCGCCATCGACCTCGGGACGATGTTCGGGTCCGCCGTGCTGACCGAGTCGCTCTTCGGCCTCCCGGGGCTCGGCAAGCTGCTGGTCACCTCGGTCGGCCTGATCGACCTGCCGACCGTCGTCGGCCTCACCCTCGTCACCGGGTTCTTCGTGGTCCTCGCCAACGTCATCGCGGACGTGCTCTACGCGGTGACCGACCGAAGGGTGGTCCTGACGTGAGCGCCGGAACCCTGAGCCCCGAGCCCCGGGGCCCCGAGCCCCGGGGCCCCGAGCCCCGGGGCCCCGAACCCCTGGCCGCCGAAGCCCGGGGCGAGGCCCTGGTCGACGTCCGGGACCTGGTCGTCGACTTCCCGGTCGGCGACGGCCACGTCCGCGCCGTCGACGGCGTGGGCTTCACCCTGGAGGCCGGGCAGGCGCTCGGCATCGTCGGCGAGTCCGGCTCCGGCAAGAGCACCGTCGCCTACGGGCTGCTCGGCCTGCACCGCGGCACCGGCGCCCGGATCGGCGGCTCGGTGCGGGTCGCCGGGGTCGACGCCGTCACCGCCGAGGGCGACGAACTCCGGCGCCTGCGCGGCGGGTTGGCCGCCATGGTGTTCCAGGACCCGCTCTCCGCCCTCGACCCGTACTACGCGGTGGGCGACCAGATCGCCGAGGTCGTTCGGGTGCACCGGGACGTCTCCCGCCGGGCCGCCCGGGCCCGGGCCGTCGAGGTGCTCGACCGCGTGGGCATCGCCGACGCGGCTCGGCGCTCGCGGTCGCGTCCGCACGAGTTCAGCGGCGGCATGCGCCAGCGGGTGCTGATCGCGATGGCCCTGGCCTGCGAGCCGCGGCTGCTGGTCGCCGACGAGCCGACGACCGCGCTGGACGTCACCGTCCAGGCCCAGATCCTCGACCTGCTGCACGAGTTGCGGGCCGAGACCGGGGCCGGGCTGGTCCTGGTCACCCACGACCTGGGCGTGGTCGCCGGGAGCGTCGACCGGGTGCTGGTGATGAAGGACGGCCGGGCCGTGGAGCACGGGCCGGTCGCCGAGGTGCTGGGCGCTCCGCGCGAGCCGTACACCCGCGCGCTGCTGTCGGCGGTGCCCCGGGTCGACGCGCCCGCCGAGCCGGCCGAGGCGGCCAGGTCGGCCAAGCCGGCTGGGCCCGCCGGGGACGAGGTGCTGCTCGAAGCCGTCGACCTGCGCCGGGAGTTCGCCACCCGCGGCGGCCTCACCCGGCGCACCGGCCCGGTGACCGCCGTGGACGGCGTCTCGCTCACCGTACGGGCCGGCGAGACGCTGGGCGTGGTCGGCGAGTCCGGTTCCGGGAAGACCACGCTCGGGCGGATGCTCGTCCGGCTGCTGGAGCCGACCGGCGGCCGGCTGCACTACCGCGGCCGGGACATCGGAGCGCTCGGGGAGAAGGAACTGCGCCCGATCCGGCGGGAGTTGCAGATGGTCTTCCAGGACCCGGTGTCCTCGCTCAACCCGCGCCGCAGCATCGGCGAGTCCGTCGCCGACCCGCTGCGCATCGCCGGGGAGAGCGACGAGCGCCGCATCCGCGGCCAGGTCGGCGAACTCCTCGAACGCGTGGGGCTCGACGCCGACTGGTACCACCGCTACCCGCACGAGTTCTCCGGCGGGCAGCGGCAGCGGGTCGGCATCGCCCGCGCACTGGCGCCCCGACCGCGGCTGATCGTCTGCGACGAACCGGTCTCCGCGCTGGACGTCACCACCCAGGCCCAGGTGGTCGAGCTGCTGGGCGAGCTGCAGCGCGACCTCGGCCTCGCGCTGGTCTTCATCGCCCACGACCTCGCCGTGGTCCGGCAGGTGAGCGACCGGGTCGCGGTGATGCGGGCCGGGCGGATCGTGGAACAGGGCGACGCCGACACGGTGTACGACTCCCCCCAGCACGCCTACACCAAGGGCCTGTTGGCCGCCGTCCCGGTCCTGGACCCGGCCGAGGCGACCGCCCGCCGCCACGCCCGCCTGGCCTCCGCCGGCGCCTGACCTCCGACTGCCCGGCCCGGGTCGCACCCCGCGAGGTGCGACCCGGGCCGGGCAGTCGCGTACAGGTTCATGACGAACCATCAGTTGGTCTTGGTGACCTGGGAGTCGGCGCCTTCACCCGCGCGGCCTTCGTCCCGGCCCTCGACCAGGACGGCGGGCTCCAGCGGCGAGGCGATCTCCTGCGGCCCGCTGCGGGACGCCCAGTCGCGGATGCCGAGCACCACCATCACGAAGAAGATCCCGTAGACGATGCCGGAGAAGTACAGCTCGGAGTGGACCGCGAGCGGCACGCCCACCAGGTCGACGGCCAGCCAGACGAACCAGAACTCCACGTAGCGGCGGGCCTGGCTGTACATGGCGAGGATCGAGCCGACGAAGATCCAGGCGTCCGCGAGGACCATCCACCACGGCGCCCCGGGGTAGAACGAGGCGTCCGTCCCCTTCAGCACCGCGCCGAACGCGGCCGTCCCCGCCACCATCGCGGCCGCCAGCACGGCGCGTTCCCGCCACGACGCCCAGCGGACGTTGATGGTGCCTTCCTGCTCGCGGCTGCGCTTCCAGGTCGCCCAGCCCCAGGAGGCCGAGACGATGATGACGATCTGCCGGGCGGCGTTGCCGCCGAGGTGCACGTTCAGGCTGGCGACCAGCAGCAGCACCGAGCCGAGGATCTGCACCGGCCAGGCCACCAGCGAACGCCGCAGGGCGAGCCAGACGGTGGCGAGCGCCAGGATGTTGCCCAGGAAGTCGGACCAGTAGACGGGGAGGCCGAAGAAGTCGAACTGCTCGTTCAACCAGTGGAACGCGCTCATGACTCACACCTTTGTTCGTGCGGAGCGAGGTGGGGGAAGGGGCGGTCGGCCCCGCCGAAGCGGGGGGTGCGGGGCCGACCGGGCTCGTGGCGCGGGACGCGCGGTCCCGGGGGAAGCGGGGGCGCGCGCCGGGCAGGTGAAGGACGGTGCGAAGAGGTGGTGCGGGCGGATCAGAAGAGAACGGTTCAGGAGAGAACGGTTCAGGAGGGAACGGTTCAGGAAAGGACGGTTCAGGAGAGGACGGCGAGCACGTGCCGTCCGTGCTCGGAGTCCAGCAGGGCCTCGGAGCGGCGGACGTCCTCCCGGGCGGCGAGCAGCAGCTCGTCGACGGAGGCGAACCGCTCGGTGCCCCGGATCCGGGCGACGAACCAGAGCTCGACGCGCTCGCCGTACAGGTCGCCCGGGGTGTCGTGGCAGTACACCTCGGTGTGGATCTCGGAGGTGTCGCAGAAGGTGGGGTTGGTGCCGACGCTGATCGTCGCGCGGTGCACGGTGCCGCTCGCGCGGCGGGCCAGCCAGCCGCTGTAGATCGCGGGCGGCGGGGCGGGGGTGCCGGGGTCGGGGGCGATGTTGGCGGTGGGGAAGCCCAGCCCCCTCCCCCGGCCGGCACCGTGCTCCACGGTGCCGGACAGGGGGGCCGTCGGGGTGTCAGCCATGGGGGGTGAGCTCACGGAACTGGCTGGTGTGGAAGACCAGCGGCTCCACCCCGGGGAACAGCTCGACGGTGAGCAGTTCCAGCAGGACGATCTCGTGGTCGCCGCCGTCGTACACCGCGTGCATCCGGGCGGTCAGCCAGAGCGCCGCGTCGTGGATCAGCACCGCGCCGCCCGGCGTGGCCTGCCAGCCGGTGCCGTCGAAGCGGTCGCCCGCGCGGGAGGCGAGCCGCCGGCAGAGCGCGCCCTGGCCGCGGCTGAGCACGCTCAGCCCCAGCTCCGGAGCCTCCGTCAGCCGGGGCCAGGTGGTGGAGGTGCGGGCCACGCTGACCGCGACCATCGGCGGCTCCAGCGAGATCGACACGAAGGAGCTGACCGCGAGCCCGACCGGTTCGCCGTCGCGCAGCGCGCCGAGCGCGACCACCCCGGTGGGGTAGGCCCCGAACGCCTGGCGCAGCGCCGCGCCGTCCAGCTCCGTACTGTTCGGCTGCTCCGCGGCGGTCGCCGCGGCCGCGGTCGGGTGGTGGGCGGGAGTGACCATGGTCGTCGCCGTCCTCTCGTCGCCGGTGCGGGGGGTCAGTGCCGGTACCGCGCGGCCGGGTGGCTGGCCGGCAGCGCCCGGTCGGACGCGCCGGTCAGCCGCTCGCGCAGCGACTCGCCCTCCGCGTACTCGCCGCGGAAGACGCCGCGGGCGCGCAGGATCGGCAGCACCGACTCGACGAACTCGACGGTGGACGCGGGCTGGACGGTCGGCGAGAGCAGGAAGCCGTCCAGGTCGGCGCCCTCCGCCAGGGCGCAGATCTCGTCGGCGATCTCCTCGGCGGTGCCGACCACCGGGCGGGCGCCGACGCCGTGGGTGTGCCAGTCGGCGAGCACGTCGCCGACGGTCTTGTCGGCGAACCGGGCGACCTGGGTCTGCGACATCTCGGTGGACAGCTCCGCCATCGGGGTGTCCGGCGCGTACGAGGACAGGTCGAGGCCGGTGAACATGGCGTAGCTGGCGACGGTGACCTCCGGGCGCTGGGCGTCCAGGACGCGCTGCCAGCGGCGTTCGGCGTCGGCGGTGGTGGCACCGATCACGCAGGAGAACGCCGACATCACCTTGACCTCGTCGGCGCCGCGGCCGGCCCGGACGGCCTCCTCGCGGATCGCCGCGGTGTGCCCGGCGAGCTGTTGGACGGTGCCGCTGCCGACGAACATGCACTCGCCGTGCCGCCCGCCGACGCGGCGCCCGGCCGGGGAGGCGCCGGCCTGGAACAGCACCGGGGTGCCCTGCGGGGAGCGGGCGGTGTTGCCGTAGCCCTGCGAGCGGAAGTACGGGCCGTCGTGCTCGACCAGGTGGACCTTGGCCGGGTCGGCGAAGCGGCCGGCCTTGTCCTTCTCCAGGGCGTCGGGCTCCCAGGAGCCCTCCCAGTACTTGTAGACCAGGTCGAGGAAGTCCTCGGCCATCCGGTACCGGTCGTCGTGCGCCACCATGTCCATCCCGAAGGCCTTGACGGCGGTGTCGGCGGTGCCGGTGGTGACGATGTTCCAGCCGAGCCGGCCGCCGGAGAGCTGGTCCAGGGTGGCCAGTCGACGGGCGAAGGCGTACGGCGGCTCGACCAGCACCGAGCCGGTCACCACCAGGCCGAGGTCGGTGGTGCTCGCGAGCAGGGCCGAGGCGATCACGAACGGGTCCAGGCGCGGCAGGTCGAGGGTCTCCTCGGTGGCGATCGGCGGGCGCACCCCGCCGATCTCCGACCAGCCCCAGGCGTCGGCGAGGAACAGGAAGTCAAGCTTGGCGTCCTCGCAGATCCGCGCGATGTCGCGCCAGTACCCGAGGGTGTCGAACAGGTGCCGGCGGCTGTCGGGGTGGCGCCAGGTGGCGGTGCCGCTCGCGTTGGTCTGGGCGTTCTCGAACAGTCCGAGCTTGAGGTTGCGCATGGGGTGTTCTCCGTTGAACTGGTGGTGCGGGGGAACCTGGGTGCTGAGCGGACCGGGCGTGGGGGCCGGGGACCGTCAGGGTGCTACGGGAACGGCGGGGGCGTCGAGGACCGCGCTGGTCGCGTCGGGGAGCGGGGCGGGTGCGCCGAGGGGGCCGGCGGACGCGTCGAGCTGCGCCGCGGAGGGCATGGCGGACTGGGCGCCGAGCCCGGTGACGGCCAACGAGGCCGCGCGGACGGCCCGTTCGGCGGCGGCGAGCAGGTCGGCGCCCCGGGCGAGGGAGTCGGCGAGGGCTCCGCAGAAGGTGTCGCCGGCGCCGACGGTGTCGACGGCGTCCACGACGGGGGCCGGCAGGTGCACGGCGGGACGGCCGGGCTGTTTGACCAGCGCCCCGTCCGCGCCGAGCGTCACCACGACCGCCCGGCAGGGCAGGGCGGCCCGCTCCAGCAGTTCGCGCGCCCCGTCGGGGCCGGCGGGCGGCTCCGCGCCGAGCAGGGCGGCGAGTTCGCCGAGGTTGGGGACGAGGACGTCGACGGCGGCGAGCACCTCCGCGGCGACCGGGCGGGCCGGGGCCGGGTTGAGGACGACGGTGCCGCCCTGCTCCCGGGCCCGCAGCACGGCGGCGGCGACCACCTCGGCGGTGATCTCGTGCTGCACCAGGACCACCTCGCCCGCGGACCGGGCCAGCCGCTGCGGCAGGTCCGCGACGGACAGTTCGGCGTTGGCGCCCGGGTTGACCACGATGGTGTTCTCGCCGACCCGGTCGACCACCACCGAGGCGATCCCGGTGGTGCTCTCCGGTGCCGGGCGCACCGCCCCGACGTCCACCCCTTCGGCGGCGAGCGCCCGCAGGATGGCGTCGGCGTCCGGGCCGACCCGGGCGACCATCCGCACCCGCGAGCCGAGCCGGGCCGCCGCGACGGCCTGGTTGGCGCCCTTGCCGCCGACGCCCTCCACGAAGCCCCGCGCGAGCACGGTCTCGCCGGGTCGCGGCAGGTCCTCGACGGTCAGGACGAGGTCGCGGTTGATCGAACCGACGACGGTGATGGGCGGCATCTGCACTCCTTGGGAGATCGATCTCCCACACTGTGGACCAGGCCCCCGGAACCGTCAAGTACCCTCGTGCTGCGTATTCCGCGAGCTCAGCCGAGCCCGTTCCCGACCGCGAAGGACCGCCCCACGTGACAGCGCCCCGACTCCTCGACGTGGCCGCGGCCGCCGGTGTCTCCCGCGCGACCGCCTCACGCGTCCTGGCCGGCACCCAGCGCAACGTCGACCCGGAACTCGCCCGCCGCGTCGAGGAGGCCGCCCGGCACCTCGGCTACCGCACCAACCACTCCGCCCGGGCGCTGCGCACCGGCACCACGGGCACCATCGGCGTGGTCGTCCCCTCGCTCGCCAACCCGTACTTCGTCCAGCTCGCCGACGCCCTCGCCCAGCAAGTCCGCGCCGCCGGCGGGCAGTTGGTGGTCTCCGACGCCGCCAACGACACCGCCGTCGAGGCCGAGCAGATCGAGACCCTGCTCGGCGGCCGGGTCGACGGGCTGCTCGTCGTCCCGGTCTCCGCCGGCGCGTCCGGCCCCGCCGTCCGGGCCGCCGCCCAGCGCACCCCGGTCGTCCTGTTCGACCGCTGGGCCACCGGCTCCGGCACCGTGGCCGTCACCCTCGACAACACCGCCGCGATGCGGCTGCTCCTCGACCACCTCGAAGGCCTCGGCCGCCACCGGATCGCCCTGGTCGCCGCCGACCAGGCGTCCTCCTCCGGCGCGGAGCGCCTCGCCGCCTTCACCGGGGCCCGCGGCGCCGACGCCACCACCGTCCTGCTGCCCAGCTTCACCACCGACGCCGGGCGCACCGCGGGCCGCCGGATCGCCGAACAGCACGCCGGGATCGACGCCGTGGTCTGCGGGGCGGACGTCCTCGCGGTCGGGCTGGTCAGCACCCTGCAGCGCTCGGCGATCCCCGTCCCCGGCCGGATCGCCGTCACCGGCTTCGACGACACCGAGATGCTCGAACTCCTCGACCCGCCCATCACCTCGATCCGCCACCCGCTCACCGCCATGGCCGAGCGCGCCCTGACCCTCCTTCAGTCCCCGGCCCGTGAACGGTCGGAGCGGGTGGAGCGCTTCGCGCCGCAGCTGGTGGTGCGCTCCTCCACGGACGCGAACGCCTGAGCGGGCGAGAGGCGGCCCCGGCGTGCGGCGCGCACCCCGGGGCCGCCTCTCGGCGGGCCGCTCCGGCCCTCGACCTGGCGGGGGCCCTCAGGCCTTCCGCCGCACCGCGATGACGGCCGCGCCCAGCACGCAGGCGACGGCGGCGGTGACGTAGGCGAGGTGGTAGCCGCCGAGCTGGTCCGAACTGGTCCCCGCGACCAGGACCATCACCGCGACGCCCGCGCTGGCGCCGATCTGCTGCGTCACGACGTTCACCGCACCCGCGACGGCGTGCTGCTGCTCCGGGACGCCGGAGAGCCCGGCCGTGGTCATCGAGGGGAAGTTCAGCCCCTGGCCGATGCCGCTGACCACCAGGCCGGGCAGCACGTGCAGCACGTAGTTCCCGTCCTGCGGCGTGCCCAGCCACAGCCCGGTGCCGACGCCGATCAGGACCAGGCCGACGGCCATCAGCGTCCGCGGGGAGTACGTGGCCAGCAGCCGGCCGGTGACGAAGTTGGCGGTGAGGAACACCGCCAGGGACATCGGCACCAGCGCCAGGCCGGACTCGGAGGGCGAGTAGTGCAGCATCCCCTGGAGGTACAGCGGGGCGAAGAACAGCATCCCGATCGAGCCCGTGTACTGGAGGAACGCCGACAGGCTCGCGTCCCGCACCGAGGCGATCCGGAAGAGGCCGAGCGGGAGCACCGGGTCGGCGGTGCGGTGCTCCCGGACGACGAACAGCACCAGGGAGACCGCCGCGGCGGCCAGGACGGTCCACGCCGTCGCGCCGCTGCTGCTCACGCCGACCACGAGCAGGGTGAGGCCGAGGGTGCCGGTGATCGCGCCGGGCAGGTCCAGCCGGCCGCGGTGACCGGCGCCGTCGGGCAGTCCGACGCGGGTCGCGGCCAGCACGCCGACCCCGATCAGCACCGAGAACCAGAGCACCGAACGCCAGCCGAAGAACTGGGTCAGGACGCCGCCCAGCAGCACCCCGCCGCTGAAGCTCACGGCGCCGACGGCCGTGTACACGCTGATCGCCCGGTTGCGGGCCGGGCCGACCGGGAAGAGCGCGGTGAGCAGGCCCAGCGCGGCCGGCCCCGACAGGGCGGCGCCGATCCCCTGGACGGCGCGCGCGCCCAGCAGCGTGACGGTGTTCGGGGCCACCGCCCCGACCAGCGCGGACACGGTGAACAGGGCGACGCCGACCTCGAACACCCGCCGCCGCCCGAGGACGTCGGCGAGCCGGCCGCCCACCAGCAGGAAGCCGGCGAAGGTGACGGCGTAGGCGGTCATCACCCACTGGAGCGTGGTCTCCCCCAGGTCGAAGCGCTCTCCGACGGACGGCAGGGCGGCGTTGAGCACGCCGAGACCGCTCACGTCCAGGGCGAACGCCCCGGCCAGCACGCCGAGCGCCAGCCCCGGCCGACGGGCCGACTCGACCACGGCGGCGGTCATGCGGGCCCGCCCGGGAGCTCGCGGCCGAGCGCACGGCGCCGCGGGAGGGACCTTACTAAGGAGCTGTCGGCACTGGCTGACGATGCATCAAGATTCTCAACTGCCATGCGGTCAGCTTGCATTGATCGCTCATCCGCTGTCCACCCCGCCCGGCGCGCATGGTACCGGCAGTCGGCCCTTCCCCAGGTCATTCGATTTCCGTCGACCTCTACCCGACGGCGGCACCCATCACACATTCGTACATCTGTCGCATCGAGGAGATCGAATCGGACACTTTGTCGATCAAATCCCGCCAGCGCTTCATCCGGCCGTCGAAATACGCGATCCTTGAATCGATGAACGCGTAGTCGACACATCTCTCCGCACCCCGAGGGCGGATGAACATACCCGCGCTGCGGAATTCTCAGCAGCGGAAGTGGCCGGCAGCCCGACCGGCAGGAGCCGAACGCGTCGGCCAGAATTCCACAGTGTGCCGCTGATCAGTGAGCCGCTGAACGGCGACCACTCAAGCACCCCCGAAGACCCGACCCTCACCCCGTCCTGCCGCGCCGCGCGGTCGGCACCCCGAGTCCTTCCTCCTGTCGCGAGAGGAGCAGCGCTGCCCGACCGCACGTCCATGCATGTCATGTACAGACCTACTACCGTGCCGGCAGGCTGACCGGCGCTGCCCCGACGCCGCCCACCCTCCACTCCGCCCCGACCGCTTTTCGTTCGCTCCACCGGATTTCCCGTTCACTTCACCGGACTTCCCGTTCACGTCGAGCGCGAACTCCGGAAACACCGGCCCCGTCCGCTCGCCGCCCCGCCGATTCCGCGACGGCCCCCGGCGCGGAGGACGGATCCCGCCGTGCCCCGCCCCCTGTTCCCGGCTGCCCTGAAATCGGCGTCCCCCCCGACCGGCCGGCCGCGAAGCCCCGTCCTCCATTCCATCCGCCCTGCTGAGGGAGTCGCCATGCCCCACGAGCGCGCAGCGCGAGACATCACCGACGTCACGGATTTCCTGCTGTCCCGCTTCGCCGAGCTGTCGGACGTGTCCGCGGCCTCGGTGGACCTCCGGGCACCCATGCACCGGTACGGGCTGGACTCGTTGAAGTCGGTGAACCTCGCGGCCTCCCTGTCCGAGTACCTCGGCTGGCAGGTCCCGGCCACCTGGATGTGGCAGTACCCGACCCTGGACGGACTGGCCCGCGCCCTCGTCGACGGCCCGCGCGCCGCCGGGCCCGCCCCCGGCGCCGAGCGCCGCAAGCCCGCGCACGAGCCGGTCGCGGTCGTGGGCATCGGCTGCCGCTTCCCCGGCGGACCGGACCCGTCCTCGTTCTGGCGGCTGCTGGTCGAGGGCGGCGACGCCGTCGGACCGGTGCCGGCCGCCCGCCGCGAGCTGCTGGGCGACCGGGTGCGCTGGGGCGGGTTCATCGACGGCATCGACCGGTTCGACCCGCTGTTCTTCGGCATCTCGCCCCGCGAGGCCGTCCAGATGGACCCTCAGCAGCGCCTCGTTCTGGAGCTGTGCTGGGAGGCGCTGGAGGACGCGGGCATCGCGCCGGACAGCCTCGTCGGCACCGACACCGGCGTGTTCATGGCCTCCTGCTGGAACGACTACGCCGCGCTGGCGCACTACCGCGGCCCCGACGCCCAGATCACCCCGCACACCGCGACCGGCATCCACGACGGCATCATCGCCAACCGCGTCTCCTACGTCCTCGGCCTCCAGGGCCCCAGCATGGCGATCGACGCCGCCTGCGCCGGATCCCTGGTCTCGGTGCACGTGGGGTGCCAGTCGATCCAGCTGGGCGAGAGCGACCTGGTGCTGGCCGGCGGCGTCAACCTCAGCTTCGTCCCCGACTACTACACCGCCATGGACCAGCTGGGCGCGATCTCCCCCGACGGCCGCTGCAAGACCTTCGACGCCCGGGCCAACGGCACCACCCGCGGCGAGGGCGCCGGCGTCGTCGTGCTCGCCCCGCTGAGCGTGGCGCTGGAGCGCGACCTGCCGGTGTACTGCCTCATCAAGGGCAGCTCCTCCAACAACGACGGTCCCAGCAACGGGATGACGGCGCCCAACCCGCAGGCGCAGGAGAAGATGCTCCGCACCGCGTACCAGCGGGCGGGCATCGCCCCGGACCTCGTGGACTACATCGAGTGCCACGGCACCGCGACGCCCCTCGGCGACCCGATCGAGGCCAACGCCGTCGGCGCGGTCCTGGGCGGCGCCGACCGCGCGGCGCCGCTGAGGATCGGCTCCGTCAAGTCCAACGTCGGGCACCTGGAGGCGGCGGCCGGCATCGTCGGCCTGGCCAAGCTCGCGCTGTCGATGCGCAACGGCGTCCTGCCGCCGAGCCTGCACTACAGCGCACCCAACCCGCAGATCCTGTTCGACGCGTACAACCTCACCGTCCAGGACCGGCTGACGCCGTGGCCGCGCCGCTCCGACGCCCGCCGGGGCGGCGTCAGCTCCTTCGGCTTCGGCGGCGCGATCTGCCACATCGCCGTCGAGGAACTGCCGCGCCCCGAGGCCTCGCTGCTGCTGCTGGCCGCGGACTCCCCCGCGGAGCTGGCCGAGCGGGCCCTGGAGTCGCGGGACGCGACCGACCTGCGCGCGCTCTGCCGCCGCACGCCCGGCGACGGCCCGTTCCGGCTCGCGGCCACCGCCCGCGACATGGCCGAACTCCGCAGCAGCCTGGACGCCTTCGCCGCCGGCACCACGGCCCCCGGCCTGAGCGTCGGGGAGGTCGGGGAGCGGCCCGGCCGGCCGCGGGTGGCGTTCCTGTTCTCCGGCAACGGCTCGCAGTGGGTCGGCATGGGCCGCCAACTGCTCGCCGGCCGACCCGAGTTCCGCCGCTCCATGACGAGGTCCGACCGGCGGATGCGGGAGCTGCTGGGCTTCTCGCTCGTGGAGCAGCTGATGGACCCCGACGGCCGCCTCGACGACATGGACGTCTTCCAGCCGCTGCTGTTCTCCCTCCAGGTCGCGCTGGCCGAGACCTGGCGCTCGCTGGGCGTGGAGCCGGACGTCGTGGTGGGGCAGAGCGTCGGCGAGTTCGCCGCCGCGCACATCGCCGGCGCGCTCGACTTCGAGGACGCCTCCCGGCTGGCCGCCCACCACGGCCGGCTCCTCCAGCAGCTGGCCGTCGGCCGCGGCGAGGGCATCGTGGTGATGACCCCGGCGGACGAGGTCCGGCCGCACCTGACCGGCGGGCTCACCCTCTCCGGCCACAACGGCCTGAGCTCCACCCTGGTCACCGGCACCCCGCAGGAGATCGACGACCTCGTCCGGCGGCTGACCGACGCCGGCGTCGTCAACCACCGGGTGCGGATGGGCCACGCCCCGCACTCGCCGCTGGTCGACCACGTCCTCGCCCCGCTGAAGGCCGAGCTGGACGGCATCAGGCCGCGCACCGCCCGCGTCCCGATGATCTCGACGGTCACCGGCGAGCCGGTCGACGGCGCGGAGCTCGGGCCGGACTACTGGGCGGACAACCTGCGCCGGGAGATCCGGGTGGTCGACGCCCTGACCAGGCTGCGCGACCACGACGTCGACGCGGTGGTCGAGCTCAGCCCCCACCCCCTGCTGCTCAAGTCGGTGTCGGAGATCCTGCCGGCCGTCACCACCCTGCCCTCGCTGCGGCGCGGCGCCGACGAGGCCGCCACCCTGCTCGGCTCGCTCGGCGCCCTCTACGCGGCCGGACTCCCCGTCGCCGCCCACCCCTTCCTCGCGGGCGACCGCGGACGGCACGCCGCACCGGGCGGCGGCGAGGCCGCGGCGGCCGACCGGGTGCACCTGGTCCCCGTCACGGCCCGCACCGCGGACGCGCTGGCCGACACCTGCCGCGCGCTGTCCAACCACGTCGAACGCGACCCGGCCCTGCGGGTCTCCGACCTCGCCTACACCCTCGCCGCCCGGCGCACCCACCACGCCCACCGGATCGCCCTGTTCGCCCGCGACCGACAGGACGTCCTGGACGGGCTCGCCCGGATCGCCGACGGCCGGCCGCACCCCGACGCCGTCACCGGCACGGTCTCCGGCACCGCCGACCGGCGGGTGGCGCTGGTGTTCTCCGGCACCGGCACCCACTGGGCCGGCATGGGCCGCGAACTGCTGCGCTCGCACGCCGGCTTCCGGCGGTGGATGCACGCCTGCGACGACGCCGTGCGCGCGGCCGGCGGCGGCTCGGTGCTCGACCGGCTCACCGCCCCGGACGGGCAGGCCCGGTACGAGGAACTGGACGTCCAGCAGCCGGTGCTGTTCGCCCTCCAGGTCTCGCTGGCGAAGGTCTGGCTCGGACTCGGCGTCGAGCCGGCCGCCGTGGTCGGGCACAGCCTGGGCGAGGTCGCGGCCGCCTGCGTGGCCGGCGCGCTGTCCCTGGAGGACGCCGCCAAGGTCGTGGTCGCCCGCTCGCAGCTGCTCGAACACGAGGCCGCCGCGGGCGCGATGCTCTCGGTCGACCTGCCGGAGGCGGAGCTGCTGCCCCGGCTCGCCGCCTACGCCGGGCAGGCGGCCGTCGCGGCGGTCAACAGCCCCACCAGCACGGTGGTCTCCGGCCCGCGCGAGGCCCTCGACGCCCTGGCGGCCGACCTCGGCCGGGACGGGATCACGGCCAGGAGGCTCCGGGTCGAACGGCCGATGCACAGCCCCGGCATGGACGCGCTGACCGGCCCGCTGCGTGAGCGCCTCGAGTCCGTCACCCCGCTGACGCCCGGCATCGACTTCCATTCCACCGCCCTGGCCGGCGCGGTGAACCCGCTCGTCGACGCCGACTACTGGGTGCGCAACCTGCGCGACCGGGTCCGGTTCGCCGAGGCGACCGCCGCGCTCGTCGACCGGGGCGTCTCCACCTTCATCGAGATCGGCCCGCACGAGACGCTGCGCGGCGCGGTCGAGGAGACCGGGCTGTCCCGGGGCGTCCGGGTGCACGCGGTCAACTCGATGCGGCGCGGGGAGAGCGACCTCCGCTGCCTGCTGGGCGCCGCCGCCGAACTGTTCGTCAGGGGCCTGCCGCTGACCTTCGACCCGCTGTTCGGCGACGACGTCGAGGTGGTGGAGACCCCGCTCGTCCAGTGGCAGAAGGAGCGCTACTGGATCGACTCCGAGCCCCGCCGCGAGCCCGCCCCGGCCCCGGCCGCCGCCGTCGCCGAACCGGTCGCGGCACACCCGGCGCAGGCCCCCGTGGCGGAGCGGCCGGTGGCGGAGGTCGTCCTCGCCGAACTCGCCGACGCGCTGGGCGTACCGGCGGGCAGGTTCGACGCCGGCGCCGGCCTGCGCGACTTCGGCCTCGACTCGATGCTCGCGATCCGCCTCGTCAACCGGATGCAGGCCGTCCTCGGGCACCGGGTCTCGCCGGTGGTGTTCCTGGACGGGCGCTCCATCGCCGAGGTGGTCGGCCACTTCGTCGGGCTCGCCGACGGACCGGCCGCGCCCGCTCCCGCCCCGCAGCCGCCCCAGGCGGTCCAGGCGCCCCAGGCTTCGACGCCCACGCCCGAGCCTGCGCGGTCCTTCCTGGAGGACCTGTCCGAACTGGACGCCGAGGAGCTGCTGGAGGAGCTGGACGCGCGCGGCCTGCTGGAGGCCACCGACGCGCCGGCGCCGGAACAGCTGCGCGCCGAAGGCCTCGGCCTCGAACTGGCGCCGGCCTCGCACGGCCAGGCCTCGCTCTGGTTCATGCAGATGGTCGCGCCGGACGCCGTGCCCTACAACTACATGGTGACCGCCCGGATCCGGACGGCGGTCGACGAGGACGCCCTGGAGCGCGCCGTCCTGGCCGTGCTCGACCGGCACCCCGCGCTGCGCACCCTCTACGTGGAGGCGGGCGGCCGCCCGTACCAGGTCGTCCTGGACGAGCCGGTGTACGAGTTCCTCGTGGTGGACACCGCCGACCTGGACGACGAGGAGGCCCGCGAGGAACTGGCCCGGTACGGGCACGAGCCGCTGGACATGGACAACGGTCCGCTGGTGCGGGTCGTCCTGATGCGGCGCGGCCCGTCCGACCACTTCCTGATGGTGCTGGTCCACCACATCGCCTCGGACGCGGCCTCGGCCGACATCATGATCCGCGAGCTCCAGGAGTTCTACGAGGGCGCCGACCCGGCCGGCCGCACGCCGGTCGCCCCGTACACCGAGTTCGTCGAGTGGGAGCGGCAGTGGCTGGCCGGGCCGGCCGCGGAGGCGGCGCTGGACTGGTGGTCGGAGAAGCTCGCCGACCCGCCCGCCCACCTGGACCTGTCCAGCAAGGAGCGGCCGCCGGGCGTCACCTACGAGGGCCGCGACCTCGCGTTCCGCTGGAGCGCCGAGGAGACCCGCCTGCTGCGGGAGTTCGCGGTGCGCGAGGGCGTGTCGGTCAGCACCGTCGTGCTGGCCGGGTTCTTCGCCACGCTCAACCGCGCGGCCGGGACGGAGGACTCGGTGCTGGCCACCGCGATCGCCCAACGGGCCGAGCCCGGCTGGGAGTCCGCGATCGGCTACTACCTCAACACCGTGCTGGTCCGGGCGAACCCCGCCGGGGACCGCAGCTTCCGCGAGCTGCTGCGCGAGGTCCACGCCTTCTCGCTCGGCCTCCTGGAGCACATGAACTACCCCCTCGACCTGCTGGCCGCCCAGCTCAAGCCGCCGCGCGCCGAGGGCCGCTCCCCGTGGTTCGACGTGGTGGTGAACTGGCTCTCCTCGGACGCCTTCCCCCGCTCCGTCAAGCTCTTCCACGGCGTCGGCGAGACCCTCTCCCCGGACGCCGCGCTGCCGCTCGAGCCGCTCCAGGTGCGCAGGCACCTCGCCAAGTTCGACCTGGAGATCTCGATGGCCGACATCGACGGCCGGGTGGCCGGCCACGTCCAGTTCAAACCGGGCTACCTGGAGAGGCAGACCGTGACGGCCCTGCTCGCGCTGTACCGCACCGTGCTCTTCGACTCGATCGCCCGACCCGACCAGGCCCTCGGCGACATCGCGCCGGCCGGCCTCCCCAAGGAGACAGAGCAGTGACCGAAACCCTGCACTCCGAGTTCATCGCCCAGGCGGTCAAGAACCCCGACGCGACCGCGGTCTACTCCGACGCCGGCGTGCTGACCTACGGCGAGCTGAACGAGCGGTCCCGCGAGCTGGCCGAGCGGCTCCTCGCCGACGGCGCGGGCCCGGGCGTCCCGGTCGGCATCTGCGTCGAGCGCACCCCCGACCTGCTCGTCGCCGTCCTGGCGGCCCTGCGCACCGGCTCCTGCTACCTGCCGCTGGACCCGAACTACCCCGCCGACCGGCTGGCCTTCATGGTCGAGGACAGCGGGACCCGGCTGCTGCTCACCACGCCCGCGTCCCGGGCCAGTTGCCCGCCCGGCCCGACCGTGGTCGTGCTCGGCGGGACCACGGTCACCGAGCCCGGCGCCGAGCCCGTGGCGGTCGTGCCCGAGGACACCGCGTACGTCATCTACACCTCGGGCTCCACCGGCACGCCCAAGGGCGTGGCCGTCCGGCACGCCGGCGCCGTGGCGATGCTCGCCGAGATGGACCGGGTCCTGGAGGGCTGCGACCTGAGCGGCGTCTCGGCGGCCAGCTCGGTCTGCTTCGACCTGTCCGTGATGGAGGTCTTCAACGCGCTGTGCCGCGGCGGCGCCGTCGTGCTCGTCGAGAGCGCCGTCCACCTGACGGAGAGCCGGTACGCGGACCGGATCACCCACCTGTCCGTCGTCCCGTCGGTCATGAACGGCCTGCTCGACGCCGGCGCCCTGCCCCCGAACGTGCGGTCGATCGTCTTCGGCGGCGAGGCGCTGCGCCGCAAGCTGGCCGACCGGGCCTACCGGGAGACCGGCGCCACCCGGGTGTTCAACGCCTACGGCCCCACCGAGGGCACCGTCTTCTGCTCGTTCGGGCTGGTGCCCGAGGACGGGACGGACGAGCCGACCATCGGCCCGCCGACCACCACCGACCTGGTCTACGTGCTCGACGACGAGCTGCGGCCGCTCCCGGCCGGCGAGTCCGGCGAGCTCTACCTCGGCGGCGTCGGCCTCGCGCACGGCTACGTCAACCGGCCCGGCACCACCGCCGAGCGGTTCGTGCCGGACCCGTTCCGCGACGGCGAGCGGATGTACCGCACCGGGGACGTCGTCAGGTTCACCGAGGACGGCGAACTCCGGTTCCTCGGCCGCTCCGACCACCAGGTCAAGCTGCGCGGCTACCGGATCGAGCTGGAGGAGGTCGAGGCCCGGCTGACCGGCTGCCCCGAGGTCCGGGAGGCCGCCGCCGCCGTCCGGGGCAACCGGCTGGTCGGCTACGTCGTCCCCGCCGGCGAGGGCGCGCCGCAGGACGGCCCCCGGCTGGACCCGGCCCTCCAGGGCGCGATCACCGGCCGGCTCGCCGCCGAGGTGCCCGACTACCTGGTGCCCGCGACGCTCGTCTTCCTGCCCGCCCTCCCGCTGGGCCCGGGCGGGAAGCTCGACCGCGACGCGCTGCCCGAGCCGCCGGCCGCCGGCACCGACGGGCCGCGGTCGGCCGCCGGCACGCCGACCGAGGTGGCGCTGGCGGAGATCTGGGGCGAGCTGCTCGACCTCGATCCGTCGGGCATCGACGTGCAGTCCGCCTTCTACGACCTCGGCGGCGACTCCCTGCTGCTGATCCGCCTCGCCCGGCTGATGACCCGTCGCTTCGACCGCCGCGTCCGGGTGCCCGACCTGTTCAGCTTCCGCGACATCGCCTCCCTCGCCCGCTGGCTCGACGACGACAGCGGCGCCACCCCCGAGGTGGTCGAGTCGGCCCGCCAGCGCGCCGGCGCCCGCCGCGCCGCCCTGCGCGGCCGCGGCGCCGGCGGCACCGGCCGATAGCCACCCGCGTCACCTCCACCCGACACGAAGCACACGAAGCAGGAGCCTTCCATGACCGACAGCCCCGAGCAGGAGTACGACCCGGGTGACGTGGCCGTCATCGGCATGTCCCTGCGGGCGCCCGGCGCCCGCACCAAGGAGCAGTTCTGGGACGTCCTCGTCCACGGCCGGGAGACCGTGTCGTTCCTGGCCAAGGAGGACATCCACGTCGACGAGACCCTGATCCACAACCCGTCCTACGTCCGGGCCTGCGGCGTCCTCGACACGTACGACAGGTTCGACCCGTCGGTGTTCGGCATCAGCGACCGGATGGCCGCCGCGATGACCCCGGAGAACCGGCTCTACCTGGAGAGCGCCTGGGAGTCCCTGGAGGACGGCGGCTACGACCCGGACCGGCTCACCGCCGAGATCGGCATGTACGGCGCCAACAACCCGCAGACCGCCGCGCTCTACAGCTCCCCGCCGGACCGGGCGTCGGTCGGCCCCGAGGCGATCGAGGCCAGCCTGGCGTGGTCGCCGGACAGCATGACCTCCAACGCCCTGTACTACATGGGGCTCACCGGCGAGGCCGTCACGGTCGCCGCCGTCTGCGCGGGCTTCCACTACGCGGTGCACCTGGCCTGCCAGTCGCTGCTGCTCGGCCAGAGCGACATGGCGATCGCCGGCGGCGCGATGGTCCGCCTGCCGCACCCGCGCGGGCACCTGTGGGAGGAGAACCGCATCCTGTCGAAGGACGGCCACTGCCGTCCGTTCGACGCCAACGGCACCGGCAGCGCGCTGTCCAGCGGCGTCGTCACCCTGCTGCTGAAGCCGCTCGGCCGGGCCGTCGCCGACCGCGACCACGTCTACGCCGTCGTCCGGGGCTCGGCCGTCAACAACAACGGCGTCAGCGCGATGGCGTACGGCCTGGCCCAGCCCGAGCGGCTGAGCGCGTGCATCGCCGCCGCCATGGAGGTCGGCGGCGTCAGCCCGGACACCGTGTCCATGTACGAGGCCAACGGCCTCGGCCTGCCGGTGACCGACGAGCTCGAAGTGCACGCGGCGACCATGGCGTTCGGGAAGCGGACCGCGACCGCCTCGATCGGCGGGGTCAAGGGCAACGTGGGCCACGGCGGCGTGGTGTCCGGCGGCTTCGGCACGGTCAAGGCCGCGCTGGCGCTGTACCACCGGACGCTCCCGGCCACCATCAACCTGACCGAGGTCAACCAGGACCTCGACTTCCCCAGCACCCCCTTCGTGCCGCAGATCGAGGGCGCGGCCTGGGAGCCGGAGGCCGGCATCCGCCGCGCGGGCATCACCTCCCTCGGCGGCGGCGGCTACAACGCCCACCTGGTGCTGGAGGAGCCGCCGGCACCGGCCGGACGCGCCCCCGAGGAGGCGGGCCGCCCCCGGCTGGCCACCCTGTCCGCGATGGACGACGACGCGCTGGCCCGTCAGCGCACCCGGCTCCGGGAGTGGCTGGAGGCCCGCCCGGAACTGCGCCTGGACGACGTCTGCTTCACCCTCAACCTCGGCCGCAAGGTGATGGGCCGCCGGTGGGCGGCCGTGGTCCGCAGCCGCGAGGAGCTGATCGCCGCGCTGTCCGACGACGCCCGCGGCCCGGTCGCCTCGACCGCCGCCGCCCCGCGCACGGACCCGGGCTCCTTCTCCCGCACCGACGACGGGATCGTGCCGGCCGGCCAGGACGCGCCGGCCCTGACCGGCCTGGCCGCCGCCTGGGTGACCGGCCTGCAGGTGGACTTCGACGCCCTGCACCGGGACGGGGCCGGCCGCCGCGTGCCGCTGCCCGCCTACCCCTTCCAGCCCCGCCGGTTCTGGCGGACGGACTGGTAGGCATGAGCACACCGGCACTGGACACCGTGGACCTGGGCGACCCGGCCACCTTCGCCGACCACGACCTCGACGGGTTCTGGCGCACCCTGCGGGACACCGCGCCGATGCACTGGAACCCGCCGGTCGACGGCCGCCGGGGGTTCTGGGTGCTCTCCCGCTACGACGACATCATGGCCACCTACCGGGACAACGTGAACTTCACGTCCCAGCGCGGCAACGTGCTCGTCACCCTCCTGGAGGGCGGCGACGCCGGGGCCGGCCGGATGCTGGCCGTCACCGACGGGCCCCGGCACCTGGAGCTGCGCAAGATCCTCCAGCGCGTGCTCTCGCCCCGGGTGCTCGACGAGGTCGCGCGGACCGTCCGGGTCAACACCCGGCAGTGGATCCGCGAGGCCGTCGGCTCCGGCGGCTGCGACTTCGCGGAGCGGATCGCCTCGCGGATCCCGATGACCACCATCTCCAACCTGCTCGGCGTCCCCGAGCGGGACCGGGACTACCTGCTCAGCCTCACCAAGACCGCGCTGTCCGCGGACGACGAGGACGTCGAGGAGGTCGACTCCGAGATGGCCCGCAACGAGATCCTGATGTACTTCATGGACATCGTCGAGGAGCGGCGCGAGGCACCCGGCGACGACGTGATCAGCATGCTGATCGGCAGCGCCGTCGACGGTGTGCCGCTGTCCGACGAGGACGTCGTGCTCAACTGCTACAGCCTGATCATCGGGGGCGACGAGACCAGCCGGCTGACGATGATCGACTGCGTCCGCACCCTCGCGGCCCACCCCGGGCAGTGGCACCGGCTCAAGCGGGGCGAGGTCGCGATCGAGACGGCCGTGGACGAGGTGCTGCGCTGGGCGTCGCCCACCATGCACTTCGGGCGCAGCGTCGAGCGGGAGACCGAACTGCACGGCGTACGGCTGCGGCCGGGCGACATCGTCACGCTCTGGCACGCCTCCGGCAACCGGGACGAACGGGTCTTCGCCCGGCCCGGGGAGTTCGACCTCGGCCGCACCCCCAACAAGCACCTGGCCTTCGGCTACGGCCCGCACTTCTGCGTCGGCTCGTACCTGGCCAAGGTGGAGATCGCCGAACTGCTCAAGGCCCTGCGGGACTTCACCCTCGGGTTCGAGCAGACCGAGGAGGCGCTGCCGATCCGGTCCAACTTCCTGACCGGGTTCTCCACCATGCCGGTGCGCTTCACGCCCGACCACTCCGGACTGAGAGAGTGCGGATGAACATCTACATGTCAGGACAGGGGGCGTTCGCGGTCCAGGTCGCGGAAGCCCTCCTGGACAAGGGGCACAAGATCGTCGGCGCGGCCGCGCCCCGGCTGCGCAAGGGCAGGACCGACGAGAGCGACGCGATGTCCTGGGACCGCCTGCGCGCCTGGGCGTTCCCCCGGGACATCCCCTGGACGGACTCGCTCGAACTGCGGGCGATGCACATCCCGGACGGGGTGGACGTCATCCTCGCCGCCCACTCGCACGCCTTCCTCGGCCGGCGGACGCGCGCCCGGGCCGGCATCGCCACCATCGGCTACCACCCCAGCCTGCTGCCGCTGCACCGCGGCCGGGACGCGATCCGATGGACCATCCGCGACGGCGACAAGGTGACCGGCGGGAGCGTCTACCACCTCACCGAGCGCACCGACGGCGGCCCGCTCGCCGCCCAGGAGCACCTGCTCGTGCCCCCGGGCTCGACCGCGCAGAGCCTGTGGCGCGACCACCTGGCGCCGCTCGGCGTGCGACTGCTGCTGAAGGTGGTCGACGACCTCGCCGCCGACCGGCGGATCGAGGTGCCCCAGGACGAGAAGCTGGCGACCTGGGAGCCCGCGATGGACACCCAGCCGCTGTTCAAGCCCGAGCTCATCGCCCTGCCGGGCAGCGCCCGGGTCGACGGCAGCGCGCGGGCGCTGCACGAGTGAGAGCCGTGTAGCGCCGCGCCGGCTGAATTGCCGCGATCAACTCCTCAGGTGCCCCCGGGTGTTCGATACTCCGGGGGCACCTCTGTGCTTTCGGAAGGCCGGAGTTGGCAATTCTTCTGCCCATTTCTCCGACAACTCGACTGCGGTGAAGCCTGGTTATCCGACCTGACGGCCAGCCAGCAGGAATCGGATTTCCCGCGCCGAACCTCGCAAGAACGACCTTTCGGATCCCGGGAACCGTACGGCCCCGCCGAGCGTCCCGCCTCGCGCCCGCCGCCCGGATCCCGCCGCGAAACCCATGGTGACCAGCGGAGATTGCCCGGCGGAGCGTCGTCGATCCGGCGGCCGGAGCGGCGCCCCGGTGCCGTGCGTCACCGTTCGCGACCGCCGGACGTGCCTCGGAGGCAGGCCGGCGACCGCCCTTTGGGGCGTGATTTACCTCACACCCGAGTGGTCGGTTCATCCGTTTTCACCCGAGCTGCCCCCCGTCTGACAGGGCCGCAGCAAGGGCTCTTTTCTCATGCATTTCTGATGAAGCGTTGACAGCTCTTTTAGGTGTCCATAAAGATCCGCTCAAACTTCGCCCACATTCCGGAAGTCGGAGCTTACGCACAGTGAGAACAGCAGCAAGACGGTCGGGCAGCATGCTCGCCGCGGCACTCGCCGCGGTCGCGCTCGCCGCGACCGCGGTGGTGCCCGCCGCCGCCGCCGGAGGGACACCTCCCCCCGGCGTGACGGAGCCCCAGGACACCGCCGAGACCCTGGCCGTCCAGGAGGCCGCCCGCACCGGCCAGCCGGTCGAGGTGCTCGCCAAGCGCGGCGAGACCAGCGACACCGTCGCCCAGCCCGACGGCAAGCTGAAGACCACCACCTACGTCCAGCCCAAGCGGGTGCGCAAGAACGGCGCCTGGGTCGACCTCGACCCCACCCTCCGGACGCTGCCCGGCGGCGCGATCGCCCCCAAGGGCTCCACCGCCGACCTGACGTTCTCCGGCGGCGGCACCGCACCGCTGGTCACCATGGCCCGGGCCGGCAAGGAGCTGAAGCTCAGCTGGCCCAAGCCGCTGCCCAAGCCGACCGTCAACGGCGCGACCGCCGAGTACGCGTCGATCCTGCCGGACGTCGACCTGAGGCTGTCCGCCACCAAGACCGGGTTCACCCAGGTCATCGTGGTGCACACCGCCGAGGCCGCCAAGAACCCCGAGCTGGACCAGCTCCGGCTCGGCCTCCAGGGCAACGGCCTGACGGTCAGCCAGGAGGCGGACGGCACCCTCAAGGCCAAGGACCCCTCCGGCGGCGGCACCGTCTTCGAGGCGCCCGTCCCGGTGATGTGGGACTCCTCCAAGCCGGCCGGCGCCGCGCCCGCTCCGAGTGCCCCGGCCGCCGCGCCCGCCGCACCTGCCGCGCCCGCCGCACCCGCCGCGCCGAAGGCGTTCAAGGCCGCCCCGCAGGCGGCACCGCAAGCCGAGGCCGCGGCCCCCGCCGCTCCCGCCGCTCCCGCGCCGACCGACCCGGCCGTCGCCGGCTACGGCGACCTGCCCGGCGAGGGCGCCAAGATGACCCGCCTCAAGGTCGAGCTGCCCAAGGACGCCCTGCTGCTCTCGCCCGACCAGGCGATGCTGGACGCCCCGGACACGGTCTACCCGGTGATGATCGACCCGGCGTGGAACACCCCGCACGCCGGCGACTGGGCGGGCGTCTCGCGCACCTACCCGAGCCAGGCGTACTGGCACTTCACGTACAACAGCAGCTACGTCCACGACTGGGGCGTCGGCTACTGCGGCGACACCTCCCGCTGCGCGCCGACCGACGTGAAGCGCGCCTTCTTCCAGGTGTCCAACCCGTTTGTCGGCAAGCAGATCCTCGGCGCCACCTTCGGCACCTACGAGAGCTGGTCGTACTCCTGCGACGCCCGGCCCGTCGAGCTGTGGAGCACCGGCTACATCTCCCCCGGCCTGAACTGGAACGCCCAGAACGCCTCCGGCTTCTGGAGCCGCTACCTGCAGACCATCAACACCGCCAAGGGCTGGAGCGGCAACTGCCCCGGCGGCTGGCTGGAGTACGGCGAGACCGGCGCGGTGAAGAACCTCGTCCAGGACGCCGCCAACTGGGGCTGGCCGACCATCACCTTCGGCCTGAAGGCCCAGAACGAGGGCGACACCCTCGCCTGGAAGCGCTTCACCGACGACGCCTACCTGCAGGTGTACTACAACCTGCGGCCGAACCAGATCCCGATGTCCGACATGACGATGTCGCCGGGCTCGGTCTGCCAGTACCCGGGCATCAAGATCAACAAGATGCCGCAGGTCACCACCCGGGCCACCGACCCGGACGGCGAGGCCATCGGCGTGCAGTTCGCCGTCGGCTGGGACGACGGCACCGGCCTGCGCCGGCGCTGGTGGTCCACCGGCTCGGAGGACGCCGCGCCGGGGGGCAACACCTTCAAGGCCTCCGGCTCGATCTTCTCCTGGCCGCTGCCGACCGACCTGCCGAAGAACCTCCAGCTCGACTGGGAGGCCCGCGCCTGGGACGGCGCGCAGTGGGGGCCGTGGTCCTCCGACGGTGACCCGACCGGCTGCTACTTCATCGTCGACACCTCCGCACCGGACGGCCCGGCGATCACCTCGGACGCCTACCCCGGCTCCAAGGACGCCACCGCGGCGCTCCCGTGGACCGACGGCGTCGGCAAGAGCGGCCAGTTCACCCTGAAGTCCGCCGCCACCGACGTGGTCAAGTACCAGTGGGGCCTGGACACCTCACCGTCCGCGGCGAACGAGGTCGCCACCAGCGGCGGCGCCGGCCAGACCGTCCGCATCCAGCCGCAGACCGCCGGCGTCCACTTCATCTCCGCCCGGGCCGTCGACGGCGCGGGCAACGCCTCCCAGCCCGAGACGTACTACTTCAACGTGCTCACCGGGCAGGCCCAGCGCACCGGCTGGTCGATGGACGACCCGAGCGGCACCAGCGTCACCGGCACCGGCGGCGGCTTCGAGGCGACCCTCGGCTCCGGCGCCACCGCGGGGGCCCCCGGCCACCTCGCCGAGGGCCTCGCCCTCGACGGCACCGCCAACGGCTACGCCGAGACCCAGGGCAACGTGCTGGACACCACCCGCGGCTTCGCCGTCTCCGCCTGGGTCAACCTCACCGGCGACACCACCCGCAACCGGGTCGCGGTCAGTGAGAACGGCAACTGGGCCGCCCGCTTCGCCCTCGGGCTGATGAACGGCAAGTGGACGATGTGGACCTCCACCCAGGACACCAACGCCGTCTACACCCTGGAGCCCGCGAGCTCGGACACCCCGGTCGTGCTCGGCCAGTGGACCCATCTGGTCGGCGTCTACGACCCGACCGCCAGGACCAGCACCCTGTACGTCAACGGCGTGCCCGGCACCCCGGTGGCCGTCACCGCCACCTGGGACGCGCGTGGCCCGCTGGAGTTCGGCCGCTCCAAGTGGCACGGCAACTGGACCGACCCGTGGACGGGCTCGGTCGACGAGGTCCGGCTCTGGGACCGCTCCCTGAGCAAGGCCGAGGCCGCCGACGCGGCCGCCGACAAGCAGCTCGCCACCGGCCGCCCCGCGAAGGCGGTCTGGCACCTGGACGGCAGCTCCGCCAAGCCCGTCGGCACCACCGAGACCGACAACCTGACCGCCTACAACGGCGTCGCGCTCGGCCGCCCCGGCATCGCCGACAAGGCGATCCACCTGGACGGCGCGGACGACTACCTGCGCGGCACCCGCCCGCAGGTCGACGGCAGCCGGGACTTCTCGGTCTCCGCGTGGGTGAAGCTGCCCGCGCCGACGCCGGGCGACACCACCCCGAAGATGGCGGTCACCCAGATCGGCCAGCACAA
The DNA here is from genome assembly GCF_053598475.1 of Kitasatospora sp. NPDC001119. NCBI lineage: Bacteria > Bacillati > Actinomycetota > Actinomycetes > Kitasatosporales > Streptomycetaceae > Kitasatospora > Kitasatospora sp. NPDC001119. The sequence continues at coordinate 39,125 of NZ_JBSFKI010000035.1, read as the reverse complement.
CAACGAGTTCTCGCTGTACTACTCGCCCTACTGGGGCCGCTGGATCTTCGGGCGCTACAAGGAGGACAGCTCCACCGACACCCTGGTGCGCACCTGGCAGGACGCCTGCACCGCGGGCAGCCAGATCAACGGCGTGCCGTGCTTCACCGGCACCACCGGTGAGTGGACCCACCTGCTGGGCGTCTCCGACACCGCCGCGAAGAAGCTGCGCTTCTACATCAACGGCTTCCTCGTCGGCCAGTCCGACTACACCCAGAACGCGCCGTGGGCCAACCCCGGCCCGATCCAGATCGGCGCCGTCAACCGCGAGGGCGCCAACGGCGAGTTCTTCGGCGGCGACATCGACGACGTGCGGATCTACGACCGCGTCGTCACCGGCCCCGAGGCCGGCGCCATGGTCCAGCAGCGCCCGCAGCTGGCCGGCCGCTGGAAGCTCAACACCGCCACCAGCACCCCGGCCGATGCCCCGGCCGTCACCCCCGACGAGGGCCCGGCCAAGGCCGGCGCCCAGCTCGGCGGCGGCGCCTCGATCAAGGCCGACGGCGGCCTGTTCCAGACCCCCGGCACCCTGCTGCTGAACGGCTCCACCGGCTACGCGGCCACCGGCTCCGTCCCGCTGCACACCGGCCAGAGCTTCACCCTGGCCGGCTGGGCGAACACGGCGGGCGTCCCGACCCGGGACATGACGGTGCTCTCCGTGGCCGGCGCCAACAACAGCGCGGTCACCCTGCGCTGGCACCCCCTGGGCAACGACGCCAACGGCCAGCCGACCGGTCAGTGGCAGGCCGAGGTCCGCGACTCCGACGCCAACGGCGCGGCGCGCACCCTGACGACCCACACTCCGGCCACCTCCGTCATGGAGAACTGGACGCACCTGGCGGTCAGCTACGACGCCTTCGCGGACCGGCTCGCCCTGTACGTCAACGGCCAGGTCGAGAACCAGGGCTGCGCGGACGGTGACAAGACCTGCACCCCGCACATCTCCTGGACGGGCGCTCCGCAGCCCTACGAGGCGGGCGGCGGCGTGCAGTTCGGCCGCACCAAGGCGTCCGGCGCCTGGGGCGAGTACTTCTCCGGTGAGCTGGACGACGTCTGGCTGTACCAGGGCGTGCTGAGCCCCGCGCAGATCGCCAAGCTGGCCGACTACAACGTCGAGCTGGGCACCTCCACCGGCGTCTGATTCCCCAACCTTCCGTGGGCCGGGCGGCTTCCTGCCGCCCGGCCCACGGTCCGTCACACCCGTTTTCCCCTGAGGAGTTGTTCCCCACATGAGCAGGAAGAGGTCGGTGCCGAGGCCGACCCGCACCAGAGTGTCCGCGATCATCGCGGGCACGCTGGTCGGGTCGCTGCTGCCGGCACTGCCGCTGGCCGCCGTCGCGGCGGCCGCGGAACCGTACACCAAGCCCTCGGCGGTCTCGCCCGAGAAGCCGGTCAAGGGCTCGGACGCGAAGGCCAAGGGCCGCAAGGCCGACACCACCGTCAGCACGGTCGACGGCAAGCACGGCGCCCTGCCCGGCGCGGGCAGCGCCACCCTCGACGTCCCCGGCGAGAAGGGCAAGGCCGTCAAGGCCGGCAAGCTGCCCGTCGCCCTCTCCTCCGCCGGCGCGGCGGGCAAGGCCAAGGTCGAGCTGCTCGGCCAGGACGCCGCCGCCAAGGCCGGGATCAACGGCCTGCTGCTGACCGTCTCCGGCGCCGACGAGAACAGCGGCCTGGCCGTCGACTACTCGTCCTTCGCCCAGGCCGCCGGCTCCGGCTTCGGCTCCCGGCTGAAGCTGGTCCGCCTGCCCGAGTGCGCGCTGACCACGCCCGACCTGCCCGAGTGCCGGGTGCAGACCCCGCTGCCGGGCGGCAACGACGTGGCGAAGCAGACCGTCGCCGCGGACTCCCTGACCACGGCCCCGGCCGGGTCGATGCGGCTGGCGTCCGCGCCGGGCGCGATGGTGCTGGCCGCCACGGCCGGCAGCGCCGGGCCGAGCGGTGACTACAAGGCCACGCCGCTGACCCCGGCGTCCTCCTGGTCGACCTCGCTGAACAGCGGGTCGTTCAGCTGGTCGTACGACATGCCGCTGACCACGATGCCCGGCGGGCTGACCCCGAAGATCGGCCTGTCCTACAACTCCGGCGCGATCGACGGCCGGACGGCCAACAGCAACAACCAGGCCTCCTGGGCCGGCGACGGCTTCGAGCTCTCCCCCGGCTTCGTCGAGCGCAGCTACAAGGCCTGCGCGGACGACGGCGCGCCCAAGACCGGCACCAACAGCCCGGGCGACCTGTGCTGGGGCACCGACAACGGCACCATCAGCTTCGGCGGCCACTCCGGCGAGCTGATCCCGGTCTCCGGCGACGAGTGGCGGATCAAGGGCGACGACAACACCAAGGTCACCCGCCTGCGCGACACCGGCCGGGGCAACGGCGACAACGACGGCGAGTACTTCCGCGCCACCACCGCCGACGGCACGAACTACTACTTCGGCTACAACCGCCTGCCGAACTGGTCGGCGGGCAAGCCGGAGACCAAGTCCGTCTACACCGTGCCGGTGTACGGCAACAACGCGGGCGAGCCGTGCAACGGCGCCGACTTCGCGTCCTCCTGGTGCCAGCAGGGCTGGCGGTGGAACCTGGACCTGGTGGTCGACGCCCACGGCAACGACATCACCTACTGGTACACCCCCGAGACCAACAACTACGGCCGCAACCTGAAGGCCTCCGACCGCACCCCCTACATCCGGGGCGGCCGTCTGGACCACATCGAGTACGGCCAGCAGCAGCAGGACATCCACTCGGCCACCGTCAAGCCGATGGGCCGGGTCGACTTCGGCACCGCCGAGCGCTGCCTGGAGTCCAACGCCGCGCTCTGCGACCCGGCGAAGATCGACGCCAACCGGCAGTACTGGTACGACACCCCGTGGGACCAGAACTGCAAGGACGGCACCGACTGCACCGGCCAGTCCTCGCCGACCTACTTCACCCGGACCCGGCTGACCTCCGTCACCGCCAGGACGCTCCAGGCCGACGGGAACTACGCCGCGGTCGACACGTGGACCCTGAACCACAAGTGGGGCACCGCCGACTTCGACTACCAGCTGCTGCTGGACTCCATCCAGCACACCGGGTCGTCCGCCGCCCCGGCGATCACCCTGCCGAAGACCGGCTTCGCCTACAAGCAGCTGGCGAACCGGCTCGACAAGGTCGGTGACGGCCGCATGCCGTTCATCAAGCAGCGCCTGGGCACCGTCACCGACGAGCAGGGCGGCCAGCTCGACGTCAACTACTCGGCCGCGGCCTGCGACTGGAACGCCCTGCCCACGCCGCAGTCCAACACCACCCGCTGCTTCCCGCAGATGTACCAGCCGTCCAACGACGTGCCGGTGACCACGGAGTGGTTCAACAAGTACGTCGTCGAAGCGGTCATCGCCACCGACCGCACCGGCGGCGCGCCCGACATGGTCACCCACTACAGCTACCTCGGCGACGCCGCCTGGCACTTCGACGACGAGGACGGCCTGACCCCGGCCAAGCTCAAGACCTGGTCCCAGTGGCGCGGCTACGCCCACGCCCGGGTCGAGACCGGCGGCGTCACCGGCATGACCACCCAGGCCGACCACTACTTCCTGCGCGGCATGGACCAGGACCGCGACAACCCCGGTGACAAGAACAGCAAGCGCGGCGTCACCGTGGACGACGGCCAGGGCACCGTCCTGACCGACGACCAGGCCTGGGCCGGCTACGAGTACCGCAGCGAGCAGTACGACAAGCCCGGCGGCGTGATCCTCTCCAAGTCCGTCAGCACCCCGTGGAAGAAGGAGACCGCCAAGCGCTCCAACGACTGGGGCACCACCACCGCCAACCTCACCGGCACCCAGGCGACCCGGTCCTTCACCTCGCTCGACAAGGGCGCCGGAAGCTCCTGGCGCGAGACCCGCACCGCGACCTCGTTCGACGGCTACGGCCGTACGACGCAGACCGAGGACCTGGGCGACGTCGCGGTCGGCACCGACGACACGTGCACCCGCACGACCTACGCGGACAACACCGCGGCCTGGATCCTCACCGGCAGCATCCAGATCGAGATGGTCGCCGCCAACTGCTCGGCGGCCGTGAACCGCGACACCCAGGCGGACGGCACCTCCGCGGTGCTGTCGGACATCCGCACCCGCTACGACGGCCAGGCCTACGGCGCGGCTCCCGTCAAGGGCGACGCCACCACCGTGCACACCCTGAAGTCCCGCTCCGGCAACCGCGCCACCTACCTGGACGGGACGACCCACTACGACGCCTACGGCCGTGCCGACAGCACCACCAAGCTGGCGTCCACCACGGTGTTCGACACCACGGGCGCCACGGGACCGGTGACCACGGCCAGCCCGCTGGCGCAGACCACCACCACCGGCTTCGCCCCGGCGAACGGCCGGCCGACCAAGGTCACCACGACCGGGCCTCCGGTGGTCGCGGGCAACCCCGCCACCGCCATGGTCTCCGTCGCCGACCTCGACCTGCTGCGCGGCCAGACCGTCGACACCGTCGACGCCAACAACCGCCGCACCGACTCCCAGTACGACGCGCTCGGCCGCACCCTCAAGGTCTGGCTGCCGAACCGCTCCAAGTCGACCGGCCAGACCCCGAACCACGAGTTCGGCTACACCGACAACGACGGCCAGATCCGCGTCGTCTCCACCAAGGCGCTCAACGCCGACGGCTCCCAGGCCACCGCGTACACCCTGTACGACGGTCTCGGTCGGGCCCGTCAGACCCAGTCCCCCGGGGACAACGGCGGCCGGGTCCTGACCGACACCTTCTACGACGAGCAGGGGCAGGCCGCACTCGCCTACGCCGGCTACTACGCGACCGGCGCGGCCTCCGGCACCCTGTTCAAGGTCGAGGACGCCACCGGCGTCGAGACCCAGACCGCCGTCGCCTTCGACGGCCTCGGCCGCGTCGTCAAGTCCACCACCCTGGCGGGCAACGGCGTCGGCACCCCGATCGCCACCACGCTCACCGAGTACGGCGGCGACCGGGTCACCGTCACCCCGCCCACCGGCGGCACGCCGGCGACGACCATCACCGACGCCCGCGGCCGGACCAGCGAGATCCGCCAGTACCGCGGGGGCTCCCCCGGCGGCGCCTACGACACCATCCGGTACGGCTACGACCCGGCCGGACACACCACCCAGCTGACGGACCAGTACGGGACGCAGTGGAACTGGACGTACGACCAGCAGGGCCGTCAGGTCAAGACCGTCGACCCCGACTCCGGCACCTCGGTCAAGACCTACGACGACCGCGGCCGGCTGGCCACCAGCCGGGACGGCAACAACCAGACCCTGGCGTACACCTACGACAACCTCGACCGGCAGACCGAGCTGCGCTCCGGCTCCGTGTCGGGCCCGCTGCTCACCTCGCAGACCTGGGACCCGTCCGGCAACAAGGGCCTGATCTCCTCGGCGACCCGGTACGCGACCGTCGGCGGCACCACCTACCCGTACACGACCACCTGGTCGCTGTACGACGCGCTGGGCCGCCCGACCCGCAGCACGCTCAATGTGCCGTCCGTCCCCGGCCAGGAGGCCCTCGCCGGGAACTACGTCAGCGGCACGATCTACCGGCTCGACGGCAAGCAGCAGAGCATCAGCTACCCGGCGGCCGGCAACCTCGCCGCCGAGTCGGTGGCCTTCGGCTACGACGCCCTCACCCGGATGACCACGGCCCAGGGTCTGAGCAGCTACCTCACCAACCAGACCTACAGCCTGACCAGCAAGCCGCTGCAGAGCACGCTGTCCGACGGGACGGCGAACAAGCAGCTCTACCTCACCAACGCCTACGAGTGGGGCACCCAGCGGCTGGCGTCCAGCCGCACCGACCAGTACGGCGTGGCGAGCCCGCTGCGCGCGGCCGCCTACACCTACGACCAGGTCGGCAACGTCACGTCGATCACCGACACCTCGCGCGCCGGCACCGACCGGCAGTGCTTCCAGTACGACTACCTGGCCCGGCTCACCGAGGCGTTCACCCCGAGCGGCACCGGCTGCCCGGCCACACCCGACGCCAAGGCGCTCGGCGGCCCGGCCCCGTACTGGACGAGCTGGCAGTTCAACCCCGACAGCACCCGGGACACCCAGACCCGGCACGACACCACCGGAGACCCCGCCAAGGACGTCACCACCAAGTACAGCTACCCCGGCCCGACGGCCGCCCAGCCCCACACCCTGAAGGGCACCAGCGGCGCCGGCGTCCTCGCCGAGACCGCCGGCTACGACCCGGCGGGCAACACCATCGCCCGCCACCGGGACCTCACCGCCGGAGCCACCAGCGACCAGGCGCTGACCTGGGACGCCGAGGGCAAGCTCGGCAAGGTCGTCGACACCGTCAAGAACGGGCCCGTCACCAGCACGAAGACGACGGAGTACCTCTACGACCCCAGCGGCAGCCGGCTGACCTCGCACGTCCTGGACAGCGCCAACCCGGGCGCCGAGAACTGGACGCTCTACCTCGGAACCACCGAGCTGACCCTGACCAAGGGCGCGGCCAAGCCCGTCGCCACCAGGTACTACTCGCTGGGGCAGGCCTCGGCCGTCCGGACCGACGACAACAAGGTCGCCTTCCAGGTCGCCGACCACCACTCCACCGCCGAGCTGAACGTCGACGCGTCCACCGGCGCCGTCGCCCAGAAGCGGACCACGCCGTACGGCGAGCAGCGCGGCGCGGCGCCGGCCACCTGGTCGGGCAGCCACGGCTTCCTGGGCGGTGTCACCGAGCCCACCGGGCTGGTCCACCTCGGAGCGCGTGACTACGACCCGTCCCTGGGCCGGTTCCTCAGCATCGACCCGGTGTTCGACCCGGCCAGCCCCAAGGAGCTGAACGGGTACGCCTACTCGGGCGGCAACCCGACCAGCACCAGCGACCCCGACGGTCGCAAGATGTGCGCCGACGACTGCTCCGGCAACGACATGGCACTGCACGGCTGGGTCGGCATGAACGGCGCCTTCCACGAGCCGACCATGGGCAATCAGTGCGTCACCAACTGCACCGACGACGGTGACGACGACGAGGTTCCCAGTACCCGTGGCGGCGGTGGCGGTGGCGGTGGCGGATCGCCGTCCCCGACCAAGACCACCGCAGGTACCCCGGAGAACCGCAAGAAGTGGCACGAGGCCCGGGTGGCCTGGCTGATGCAGCCGGACAACCCGATCATCGGCGAGTACCTGGAGAAGATCCGGGAGATCAACAAGAAGTACTGCCACCGCTCGGCCCGGGACGGCTGCCAGTGGGCCAACCTGGCTCAGGACATCGTCGACCGGAACTACGTCGAGGACATCGCCGGCCGGATCGACGAGTCCGACACCCCCTTCGATGAGAAGCGGTTCAAGACGCTGACCAAGAAGGGGAGCAATCTCACCACCCTGTCGCTCAGCAACAGCGAGTACGCGATAGCTTTCGAACTGGCCCGGAGCGGCGCCCACGTCAAGGCGCCCCTCGACACGGGCGGACGGGACGGAAAGGGCTTCGACGCCTGGGTCGACGGGGTACCGTCCGAGTTCAAGCAGACCAAGCCCGGGGACAATGCCGTCCGCCACAACATGTCGAAATCCAACGGCAAGGGTGCGGTGCGTACGTACATCCGTATGCCGGACAACTATTCCGCCAAGACGGCCATGTCAAGCCTGAACGAATACCTACGGAACGAAAGTTCGGACTTCCAGGAGTACCACATCTGGGCAGCCGGAGACCCGGGGGGCTGGACCATCAACGGTAGGATCGGTGGCGACTACAAGTGCAAGGGCCACGGGTGCTGAACCATGTCGACCGATGCCGCCATCCTGGTGAGACGACCGACCGGGCCCGCTCTCACCGCTCAGGAGATCGCCGACGTCCTCGCACCGACCACCGACCCGCTCACTGCTCCGTGGCACCACACCGTGGGCGCGGACGGATCGAAGTTCCGTTTCCGCCTGAGTACCAAGCCCGGTGACCTCGCCGGGGCTGCCTTCGACGGGCCGTCCAGTGGTCGGGAGCGTGACTATGACTGCTTCATCCACGTGTCCATCTACTGGACGACCGAGGAGACCGACGACAGCATCGGTTCCCTGCGAGCGTTCTGCCGGTTTCTGGTCGCCAAGCTGCACACCGCGTGGCCGGAGGCGGAGTCGGTGTTCGAGGTCGATGAGGCCTACAGCTACCGCGTCGATCTGCGGGAGCTGTCGGAGGGTACGGTCGACCTGCGGCTCGGGAGCGAGGCTCCGCTGACCGCACCGGGCTTCTCCCTGGTCGAGGCGGCCAACCGCGCCGCCTCGGGCACCGGGCTGGTCTTCACCGAGGACGAGCCCGGCCGGCACGTCGTACCGGCTGAGGAGACGGGCAACTCGGTGGCCTACACCGTGTCGTCCCGTGCGGAGGAACTCCCCTTCGCCGCCGGGGCCCGCTCCGGCGCCGCCGCGGTCGACGCCCGGCAGCTGGGCGAGTTCACCGAGCGCCTGCTCGCCGAACTCGCCCGGCACACCGCCGGCGCCGACCTGGCGTGCTGGGTGAACGACCGGCTCTACCGCTACGAGGTGGAGCTGACCCCGCTCGGCTGACCGGACGGGAACACACAGGGCGGCAGCACCGGTTCGGCCGGTGCTGCCGCCCTGCGGCATGTCCGGAGGTCCTCCGGGGTGATCTCAGTGGGGCGCCGGGGCGGCCGAGGGGCCGGGGTCGGTCGTCCCGGTGGCTCCCCCGTCGGGTTCCTCGGCTCCTTCGAGGCGGTGGATCAGGCTCCGGAGTGCCGCGATCTCGTCGTGCAGGGCCTTCTTGCCGGCCTTGGTGAGCTGGATCCAGGTGCGGGCGCGCTTGCCCTCGTAGCCCTTGTCGATCGTGACCAGGCCGGCCTTCTCCAGGACGCCGAGGTGCTGGGAGAGGTTGCCGGCGGTGAGGCCGAGGGTGGTCCGCAGGAAGGTGAACTCCACCCGCCGGGCCTCCTTGGCGACCGCGAGGATGCCCAGGCGGACGCGCTGGTGGACGACGTCGTCGAGGCCGCTGGTGGGGTGCTCGGTCATTCGGCCGACCGTCCCTGGGCCCGGTGGTGCAGCAGGGCGAGGGCGATCCCGCCGACCAGCAGCACGCCGCCCTGCAGCAGCACGCCGGGGAGGAAGGACCACGGGGACAGGCCGGGAAGGTCGTCGGAGGAGAGCATGGCGATCAGGTATCCGCAGGTCACGGCGAGGAGCGGCCGGCTGCGCTCGATCCAGGCGAGCAGCAGCAGCGCCAGCCCGATCGTGCCGGCCGGGCTCATCAGCGTGTCGGCAACCGCGGAGAGCGGGCCCGGCTGCCCGTAGAGGTCGGCGAGGAAGCCCGGGTGGGACGCCGTCCAGGCCTGGTCGGCGGCCATGAGCAGGGCGAGGACGACGCCCAGCACCAGGTACGGCCGGATCCGGGTGCCCAGGCCGAGCCGGGCGGACCGGCGGAGGTAGAACCAGCTGATCGCGGCGTAGGCGAGCAGCAGCGTCACCGGCCAGTACCACATGGCAGGGGGAAGGGAGTTGACGCAGAGTCCTCCCGATTCACCGCCGGGCACGTCGCAGGGGCCCTGGCCGTACCGCACGACCGGTATCGCGCCGAACCTCACGGCGGCGAAGGCCAGGAGCGGGAACCACGCGCCGCGTTGCTCACGGCGGACGCGCTGGATCACGGCGCCGGTCGCTGCCAGGAGGTGCCGGGGGTCGCTTGAGGGCTGAACGGGTTGAGTCGCCATGAGGACCAGGTTTGCATGACAAACCGGTTGCGTCCAGAGATCAGTTTGCGAACTGGCCGTACGCGGCGGGCGGTTGACGGGCACACACCCCCGCCGAGCTGGGAAAATCGCTGGCGCGAGGTGCGTTGAAGGCCGACCCTGGTCACCGTGTCAGAACCGAAGCACCAGATCCGTGCCCTCCACACCGACTCGACGGTGACCGTCTACCAGGCGTACGCGCCGGAGATCGGGCTGCCCGCCGCTCGGGACGGCCACTTCCCCGCGGCGTGGAAGCGGGACCGGATGACGTGGATCAAGCCGTCGTTCCTCTGGATGATGTACCGCTGCGGGTGGGCGAGGAAGGAGGGCCAGGAGACCGTGCTGGCGGTCGACATCACCCGCGAGGGCTTCGAATGGGCGCTGCGGAACAGCTGCCTGTCCCACTACGAGCGCGGGCTGCACCCCGACCGGGCCTCCTGGCAGCGCCGGTTGAAGAGGTCCCCGGCGCGGGTGCAGTGGGATCCGGAGCGCGATCTGCACCTTCGGCCGCTGCCCCACCGGTCGCTCCAGCTCGGCCTGACCGGGGAGGCGGCCGCGCGGTACGCGGAGGAGTGGATCGTCGCGGTCGAGGATGTCACCGCGCTCGCGCACGCGGTCCACGACCGGGTGCGGGAGGGGGAGTTGGAGGCCGCCCGGCAGCTCCTCCCCGCCGAACGCCTCTACCCGGCGGGCGACGCGCTGCTCGCCCACCTGGCCGGCTGAGCCGGCGGGCGCACCCCGCCCGCCGGCTGCGACTGTCAGCCGGTGGCGCCGTCGGTGAGCTCGCGGACGATGTCCAGGTGCCCCGCGTGGCGGGCGTACTCCTGGAGGACGTGGAACAGGATCCAGCCCAGGGTGGGCCGCGGGGTGCCGTCGTCGGGGAAGCGGCCGCCGGGTGCGGCGACGGTGGACAGGGGCGTGCCCGACACGACGGCCCGGGTGTGCTCGCCGCCCGCGTGCAGCGCGGCGAGGAGTTCGGCGGCCGTTTCCTCCGGTCCGACGTACCAGCGGTCCTCCGGGCCCCGGTCGCCCCAGGGCGCCGGGACCTGCTCGGCGCGGAAGCCCCAGCGCAGCCAGCGCTGCTCCATGTGGACGAGGTGCTTCAGCAGTTCGAGCATGGTCCATCCGGAGGGGAGCCGGCTGGCGCGCAGCTCCGCGTCGGACATCCCCTCGGTCTTGGCACCGATCACGGAGCGGTAGTAGTCGAGGTAGTCGAGCAACAGCTCACTGGGGTCGGAGAGTTGCTGGTCGGGCTCGGGCAGGGAGATCGTCATGGGCCGAGTCTGCCACGGCGCCGTGCCGGTACCCACGACAGCGCGGTGCAGCGGTTTTCCCCCCGCATTGCCCACCTTCTGGCGAAGAATTACCTCCCCATTACGTCATTGGCGAAGGTATTCGGCCAACTTGTTGCACAAAGGGTGACGCGTTCAGACCAAAAATGACACTGTTCCTTCCCATCTCATTCGAACCACCAGCTCTACCGGGCGGCGTCACCCCAGGCCGCCCGGCTGACTCCGGCCCCCGAACCCGGGCCGTCGCAGAAGGAGTTCCGTGTGACTCGATCCCCCCGAAAGTCCACCGCCGCAGGCGCGTTGCTAGTCGGCGCCGCGATGGTCGTGGCCGCTCTGACGCCCGGCGTCGCCGCCGCCGACACTCCTGCCGGGACTCCCGCCGAGGCCCCCGCCGGGGTCCAGGCCTTCGCCGGCGCGATGCCGGTGCAGCTGTCGCCCGAGCAGCGCGGCGAGCTGCTGGCCTCCGCGGACGCGTCCCTGGCGAAGACCGCGAGGTCGCTGAACCTGGACGCGAAGGAGGCGCTGGTCGTCAAGGGCGTCACCAAGGACGCGGACGGCAGCCTGCACACCCGCTACGAGCGGACCTTCGACGGACTCCCCGTGCTCGGCGGCGACCTGGTCGTCCACACCGCCCCCGACGGCTCCACCAGGGGCGTCACCAAGGCCACCGAGGCGGACATCGCCGTCGACACCACCCCCAAGGAGAGCGCCGACGCGGCGAAGGGCCTCGCGCTCGACAGCGCCGGGAGCGCGAAGGTCACGGAGGCGGCGGCCGACGACGCCCGCAAGGTGGTCTGGGCCGCGTCCGGCACCCCGCGGCTCGCCTGGGAGACGGTGGTCACCGGTACGCAGGAGGACGGCACGCCGTCCGAACTGCACGTCATCACCGACGCCGACACGGGCAAGAAGATCTTCGAGTACCAGGGCATCGAGACCGGCGTCGGCACCAGCAAGTACTCGGGCCAGGTCACCATCGGCACCTCGGCGGTCGCCGGCGGCTTCGCGATGACCGACAACACCCGCGGCGGCCACAGCACCTACGACCTGAACGGCACCAGCGGCACCAGGACGCTGTTCACCAACCCGACCGACACCTGGGGCGACGGCACCGTCGCCAACCGGCAGACCGCGGCCGTCGACGCCGCCTACGGCGCCCAACTCACCTGGGACTACTACAAGAACGTCCACGGCCGCAACGGCATCAAGGACGACGGCGTCGGCGCCTACACCCGGGTCCACTACGGCAAGAACTACGTCAACGCGTTCTGGTCCGACGCCTGCTTCTGCATGACCTACGGCGACGGCGCGGGCAACGTCAAGCCGCTGACCTCCATCGACGTCGGCGCCCACGAGATGACCCACGGCGTCACCTCCGCCACCGCGAAGCTGGTCTACAGCGGCGAGTCCGGCGGCCTCAACGAGGCCACCTCCGACATCATGGCCGCCGCGATCGAGTTCTGGGCCGACAACCCCGAGGACAAGGGCGACTACCTGGTCGGCGAGAAGATCGACATCCGGGGCGACGGCAGCCCGCTGCGCTACATGGACAAGCCCTCCAAGGACGGCCGCTCCAGGGACTACTGGTCGGCCGACGTCGGCTCCGTCGACGTCCACTACTCCTCCGGCCCGGCCAACCACTGGTTCTACCTGGCCTCCGAGGGCAGCGGCGCCAAGACCGTCAACGGCGTGGCCTACGACTCCCCGACCTCCGACGGGCTGCCGGTGACCGGCATCGGCCGGGACGCGGCGGCCAAGATCTGGTACCGGGCGCTCACCACCTACATGACCTCGTCGACCAACTACGCGGCCGCCCGCACCGCCACCCTCCAGGCCGCCGCCGACCTGTACGGGAAGAACAGCACGACGTACCAGAACACCGCCAACGCCTGGGCGGCCATCAACGTCGGCCCGCGCGTCGTCGACGGCCTCCTGCTGGAGCCCGTCGCCAACCAGATCACCGCGATCGGCACCTCCGCCGACCTCGGGGTCGAGGCCTCGAACCTCAACCCCGGCATCGTCACCTACCACGCGACCGGCCTCCCCCTGGGCCTGACGCTCCACCCGGTCACCGGCCGCGTCACCGGCGTCCCGGCCCTCCCGGGCACCTACACGGTCACCGTCACCGCCCAGAGCTCCCACCGCGGCAGGACGTCGACGACGTTCACCTGGCGGGTCTCCCCGGGCATCTTCGCGAACAGCACCTCCCTGCCGATCCCGGACGGCGGCCCGGCGGTCTTCTCCGACATCGTCGTCGACCGGCTCCAGGGCCAGGCGCCGAGCGACCTCAAGGTGAGCGTGGACATCAAGCACACCTGGCGCGGCGACCTGGTCATCGACCTGGTCGGCCCGGACGGCACGGTGTACTCGCTGAAGAAGGGCAGCTTCAGCGACTCGGGCGAGAACGTCATCGAGACCTACACGGTGGACGCCTCCGCCCAGCCCGCCAAGGGCACCTGGCGCCTCCGGATGCAGGACACGTACCGCGGCGACTCCGGCCACCTCGACGGCTGGAAGCTCATCTTCTGACCGCACCCGCACTGAGCACGGCCCCCTGAGGCGATCCGGTCGGCGACGGCATCCACGCCATCGCCGACCGGATCACCTCTTTCACGTGCGGCACTGGCCGCCACCCGAGATCAGCCGGGGAGCCACGACCCACGGGCGGGCCGCCCAAGTCGCACGGTACGAAGGGCGGTGTTCGCGGGTGGGCCTTCACAGCCGTCGACGGTTCTAACACCCCCGACGGGCCGTCATCCCGCCGTTCCGTCCGGGATGATCGCTCCGGCGCCCGCCGTCCACGCGCGCCCGTACGGATCCTCCGGCCCGCCTCGGCCGATCGGCCCGCCGCTCCCCTCCCGCGCCTGGCGCAGCCGCTCCGCGGGTGCACCGCCCACCAACCGCCGCCGCTACCCGCTATCCGCTATCCGCTATCCGAGCGCGAGCATCGCCTCGGCGACCGTGCCGACCGCCGCGTCGGGGATCGCGGTGGCGCCCCCGTCGAGGACGAGCAGTCGCGCCCCGGGGATGGCGCGCGCGATCGCCTCGCCGTTGCCGACGGGGAAGAACCGGTTGCGGCGGCCGTGGACGACGAGGGTGGATACCCCGATCCCGGGCAGGCGCTCGCGCCAGCGGGGTCTGCAGTCCAGCCCGGCGAACACGGTGCCCAGGTGGTTGGCCGTCTGGACCGGGGGCGCGGTGCCGGGCGTGCGGTCCCAGATACGCGCGGCGACGGCGCGGGCCGTGATCGGGTCGTCGCCGAGGATCTCCGCGCCGGTGGCGGCGAACTCCGCGACCGCCGTACGGTCGCTCCAGTCGGGCGCGGGGCGGGCGAACAGGCGGCTCATCGTCGCCCGGTCGTGGTCGGGGAGGTCGTCGTCGGGCGGGCCGGGGGCGACGGCGCGGGTGTTGACCAGGGTGAGCGCGGAGAACGCGCCCGGGTGGTCGAGCGCGGCCACCTGGGCGACCATCCCGCCGACGCCGGTCCCGGCGAGGTGCGCGGGCGCCCCGCCGAGCGCGTGGGCGAGGGCCGCCGCGTCGGCGGCGAGGTCGCGCAGGGTGTAGCCGGGTGCCCGCGGGTCGGTCGTCGTCGACTCCCCGCTGTCGCGCAGGTCGTAGCGCACGGCGCGGCGCCCGCCGGCGGCGAGGCGTTCGCAGAGCGCGTCGGGCCAGGAGAGCATCGTCGGCCCGCCCGCGAGCAGGACGAGCGGCGCGTCGACGTCACCGAACGACTCGACGCCCAGGGCGGTCCCGTTGACGGAGACGGTGGCCATCCCGGGTCACCGGGCGTCGTCGTCGTGCCCGAGGCCCCGGTCGGGCAGGCTCATGTCGCCGGTCCTCGGCGTGCCGTCGGCGAGCCCGTAGCGCAGGTACACGGTGCCCTGCGCACCCGCCACCGGCGGTTCGAGGAGCGTGAGGTTGGTGGGCACCGCGCCGTCGTCGAAGACCTTCTTCCCGACGCCGAGCACGATGGGGTGCACCCACAGGTCGAGCCGGTCGAAGAGCTTCTCTCGCAGGAGGGTCTGCACCAGGTTCAGGCTCCCGACGACCTTCACGTTCCGGTGCCGGTCGCGGACTGCGCGCACCGCGCCGGCCAGGTCCGGGCCGAGCAGCGTGGATCCGGCCCACGGGAGGTCGGGGGTACCCCGGGAGGCCACGTACTTCGGGACGCGGTTGAAGAGTTCGGCGATCTCGCCCTCCTTCTGCTGCGGCCAGTAGGAGGCGAAGAGGTCGTACGTCCGCCGGCCGAGCAGGAGGGCGTCCGTGCCCTCGTACGCGGCGAGGATCTGCGCGCCGGTGACCTCGTTCAACAGAGGTGCCTGCCAGCCGCCGTACGGGAACCCCTCCGGGTCCTCGTCGGGCCCGCCGGGCGCCTGCCCGACGAGGTCGAGGGTCGCGAACAGTTCGATCTGGATGAGGCCCATGTCTGTGCTCCCGGTGGGGGGTGAGGTGGTCGTCCCGGTCGAGATGTAGACCGTCCGGGGCCGGAAAACTCATCGCCACGCCGACACCCGGTTTCCGCACCCGCCCACCGATGCTCCCCTCAGGGTCAGACGGGCGGCAGCAGGTCGCTCCCGCTGACGGTGTACGTCAGCGGGGGGGTAGCCGGGGCGGGCCGGGCCCCACCGGCTCACCGTCCGTCGCGCGTCGTCTCAGGCCGTGACGGTGCGGAAGATCTGCTGGGTGATGGCGAGAGCCTTGTCGAAGTACGCCAGTACGAAGGTGTCGCTGTAGTTGATGACCGAGTCGTCGACCGAGAGCTTGCCGATGACGGTGACGAGCTCGGCCGTTCCGCGCCGCCTGTTCGGCGACCGTCCCGCATGTACGGACATTGTCTCAGGTGGCACGTCTCGCGGGCTTCTTGCAGCAGGTCAGGGCCGCGGCCAGGGCCAGGCCTCGGCGCTGCCGGGCGTACGGGATCTTGAGACCACGAGCAGTCCATGGCAGCCTCATGGCGCATGATCGATGAATTCGCGAAGGACAACCTGCACGGGCGACTGCGGCGGGACCGCGAGGCACTGCTCTGGAAACTCGACGGCCTTTCCGAGTACGACGCCCGCCGACCTCTGACAGCGACCGGGACCAACCTCCTCGGCCTGGTCAAACACGTGGCCACCGTCGAGGCCAGGTACTTCGGCGAGGTCTTCGACCGCCCTTCCCCGGAACCGCTGCCCCGGTGGCAGGACTCCGACGGCGGCGATCTGTGGGCGACCGAGGACGAGACCCGCGAGCAGATCACCGGGTTCTACCAGCGCACATGGGAACACTCGGACGCGACGATCAACGAACTCCCCCTCGACGCCCCGGGCCACGTGCCGTGGTGGCCGGAGCCTCATGCCGGCACGAACCTGTTCGCCGTCATGGTCCATGTCCTCGGCGAGTCCAACCGCCATGCCGGGCACGCCGACATCCTCCGCGAGAGCCTCGACGGCCGGACCGGCATGCGCCCCGAACACGCGAAGCAGATCGACGGGCAAGCCCGTGCGGCCTACTTCGCGAAGATCGAGCAGGCCGCCAGGTCGGCCGCACCGATCGAGGCTCAGGCCGTCTGATGCCGTGATCAACTCGCCGACGAGCAACGGACGTTCATCGAGTCATCCTGAGCTTGTGGGCGGCTCCACGCCACATCGCGGTGTCATTCCGGACATCCACAACTCTTCTGGCTCCCGGGTCAGTGGCGAACCGCAGCATGGGGGGCTCGGAAGCTCCCCTGGATCACCCCATCCCGTCCGTTGCCACTGCCGGAGAGAAGGTTGTCATGAGCGCACCTACCCGTACCAAGTTCGCCCGTTTCCTGGCCGTCCCCGCCCTTGCCATGGCGAGCACGGTCCTCGCAGCCGCGCCCGCGAGCGCCGGAGGCCTCTCCATAGGCGTCAACGGCGCCACCGTCGCGGATGCCGGGCGGACACTGAACGTCTCCGTCACCTACCGGTGCCTCCCGATATTCGACTGGGTCAAGATCACCGTCCAGGCCACGCAATCCGCCGTGTCGGGCGTCGGCTCGGTCCAGCTCCCCTGCACCGGCGGGGAGACCGTGAGCATTCCGGTGGGCGTCACCTCGCCCGGTGACACGTGGATCAGGTCCTCGGTGAACGTGGTCGTGCACATCTACGACGCCGAGCTCGACCGCGGCGGGGCCGCGGCCACCGTCGTCACCACCTGACCGGCGTCCACGGAGAACGAACCGGCCGGTCGATCCGAAGATCGACCGGCCGTCCCGGTTTGTCGGGGCCGGCCCTCCACCCGGGCACTTGTGCACCGGCGGCCCGGCCGTGTCATGCGCACCCGAACTCGATGAACGTCCACTGCTCGTCGGTGAGTTGCCAGCGTGCCACACACAACGTCCTACCGGATCCCACTTCCGGGCAAGCACCAGACCGCAATGCCGCCCCGGCAGGATCGCACTACGATCGCCCTGCAACGGCGTGGCAAGGGGTGGAGATGCCGGATGGGATGTTCGTCGTGTTCTGGTCGGTGCCGGTGGTCGCGGTGGCGCTGGTCTGCTTCGCCGCTCTGAGGGAGCACGGCACGCCTGCCGCCAAGCGGGCCGCTTACGTGTTCCTGGGCATCGCGGCGCTGCCGGCGCTGACCCTGGCGCTATTCCTGGCGTTGATCGTGTCCGCGCTCGCGACAGGCTGAGCGGCATCGAGCACTCGGCCCGCATACGCTGTCCGGAGCATCCCCCGGACGGGCTCGTCACACTCGGGCACCGGGACGGACGTTGCCCGAGCAGACGCGGTAAATCCGGCGACGGCGGCGGTGATCCCCGGAATACTGGTCACCCATGGATGAGGTCGAAGTCGTCGTCGCCCATTCCGAGCGCGCGACCCTGCGCGTCGGCGACGTGTTCCTGAAGGTGGACGCCGATCAGGCGCGCATCGACCGCGAGGTCGAGGCGATGTCCCTCACGCCGGTCCCGACGCCCGAGGTGCTGTGGCACAAGCCGCCCGTACTCGCGCTCGCCGCGGTCCCCGGGACGACGCTCGGGCGCCTCGGCGGGCCGGCGACCGGATCACCGGCCGCGTGGGCGGCGGCGGGCGCCGCCATCCGGAAGCTGCACGACGCGCCACTGCCGCCCCGGCCCGGCCGGGCGGGCCGGAGCGTCGCCGCGCTGGAGGCTGAACTCGACGAGGAGTGCGGGGTGTTGGTGACGAACGGCATCCTGCCCGTCGACCTGGTCACCCGCAACCGCCGGGTCGCCGAGGCCGCCTTCCGGCCATGGACCCCGGCGTTCACCCACGGCGACCTGCAGATCGCGCACGTCTTCGTCGACGGCGACGAGGTCACGGGCATCATCGACTGGTCCGAGGCCGGCCGGGGTGACGCCCTGTACGACCTCGCCACCTTCACGCTCGGCCACGAGGAGCACCTCGACGACGTCATCGCCGGCTACGGCACCGATGTCGACGTCGACCTCGACGTGATCCACGCGTGGTGGTCGCTGCGGAGCCTGCTGGCGCTCCGCTGGCTGATCGAGCACGGCTTCGACCCCTTCGCGCCGGGCTGCGAGGTCGACGCGCTGAAAGCCCGGATGTGAGGCAGCACGGGATGGCAACCTCCGCGACCTCATTGGAAGCTTTCACTAACTCCCATTTGCCATAAGGCGGTTGGAGCTAGTCCAAGCGGTATGGCGACGGGCAGGGCCCTGACCCCGACGGCCCCCGGAGGCGCCACAGCGGGTTCACTCAGGGAAGTCACCGGAACGGATCGCGGCGATGAAGGAGCCCCAGGCGGCGGACGGAAAGAGGAGGGCCGGGCCGTTCGGGTCCTTGGAGTCACGCACCGGGACGGTACCGGGGAGAAAGCCAAGGGCCACCTCGATGCACTCGCGCCCGTCACCCCCGCTGTAGCTGCTCTTACGCCAGATCAACACAGCCAACTCCCTGAAGAGGTCTACGCCGGGAACTCGCACGAACGGACAGCCACCACGAAGGCTTCCCAAGCGGCAGCCCGGAAAACGAGCGCCGGGCCGCGCGGGTCCTTGGAGTCACGCACGGGGACGAGACCGGGGAATCCGGGGGCTACCTCGATGCAGTCGCCGCCGTTGCCCCCGCTGTAGCTGCTCTTGCGCCAGACCAGACTCATGCAGGGAACTTACCCTCCTGAATCGCGGCAATGAAGGAGCCCCAGGCAGCGGAGGGGAAGACGAGCGCCGGGCCGCGCGGGTCCTTGGAGTCACGCACGGGGACGAGACCGGGGAATCCGGGGGCTACCTCGATGCAGTTGCCGCCGTTGCCCCCGCTGTAGCTGCTCTTGCGCCAGACGGCCACGTCGAACTCGTTCCTCGTCATCCCTGAACCCTTCCAGCGCATCCGCGAACAGCGCGAGCGAGTCGGCCACTGGCAGCGCCGCCCCATGGAGCAGATCATAGCTCCAGCGATGCCGCGCAACGATCTCCGGAACATCGCTGGAATGCCCGCGATCGAGGCTCTCGGAATACACACAGGTTCGTCCGTCAGGCATCTCCAGCAGCACCATTGAGACATCAACGCTGGCCTGTCGACACGTGAACGGCACAACTTGGATCACGATGTTCGGAAGCTTTGCAACCGCCAGCAGGTGCTCCATCTGACGCACCATCACGCCAGGCCCGCCATAGACGGTTCGAATGCAACTCTCGTCCAGGATCGCCAGCAAGGGCGGCCCGCCCGGCTCCAGGAATCGCTTCTGCCGAGCCAACCGAGCCTGCGTTCGCTGCTTGATCATCTCCGGCTTACCGGCTGCATCGCTGACCGCAAAAACGGCTTCCGCATACTCGCGGCATTGCAACAGCCCGTTCATCACCGCGATCTGAAAGACTCTGGCCGCCACAGCCTCGGACTCCGCGTCGGCATGAGTCTGGAACCAATCCGGGTGTTCAACTTCGGCGTTCCAGTCCACCCGATCCCAGAGCCGCTTCAGCGCCCCGTCGGCGCCAAGCAGTACGTCGGCCTGCATGACCATGTCCGGCGGCATGCGCCTCTTGCCGGACTCAAACCGTGTGATATTCGGCCTGGTGGAGTGCAGCAGCTTCGCCAACTGCTCCTGCGTGTAGCCCGTCGCCTCCCGGTAGAAGCGCAGCTCTTCGCCGAACAACCGCGCCGAACTGGCCGTCACCTCGTTGACGAGTCGCCGGTGTGCCATGTCAGACCCCCTGACGTACCGCAGGTGCGTGGTACCTGATTTCGGCCATCACCGTACATCCGAAGCCCGGATCATTGAGACCGGAACGCAATCATCTGCATGCACAGCGTGACTGTGCGCGCTCCTGTCGCACGCCCCCTCTGCCCCCATGAGGTGTCCCCATGCTCATGTCCCGCCGGCCCCGTGCCTTCGTCGCGCGTCTCGACTCCTGCATCGAATCCACGCCCCTGGCGAGGTACTTGCTCCGGGCCTATCTCGCGGGCCTGCCCTCCGGCGACCGCTACGCCGACACCGCCGAACTCCTCCTCGGCGAGCTCTTCGCCAACGCCGTCCAGCACTCCGACGCCCCCGACGACCGCCACATCGAGATCCGCTTCAACATCGTCAACTCCCGCCTCCGGCTGGAGGTCCACGACGCCGGCAGCGGCCGACCGTCCCTCCACTCCCCCACCCCCTCCGACGAGCACGGGCGCGGCCTGTTCCTCGTCAACGAGCTCGCCGAACGCTGGGGCTGCACCTCCCGACCCGACGACATCGGCAAGTTCGTCTGGGTGCTCATCGCCCCGGCCCCCATCTCCGCCCTCGCCACCGCCTGAAAGCCGTCACCCCCATGCACCTCACGACCCTGGCCCGCCACGCCCTCTCCCGCGGCCGCACCCCCGCCGACACCTACGCCCTCCTCGCCAAGCGCACCCGCAAGCCCCTCCCCTCCGCCCGCGCCGTCTGCCTCGCCCTCACCATCCCCCTCGCCGAAACCACCCGCCGCCTCAACGACTGCTACGACGCCCTGCTCGCCGACCCCCGCCCCGACTCCGAGACGGACACCGGCGAACTCCTCGAAGCCCTCGGCGTCTTCGACATCCCCAAGTCGCTCACCGACACCGAACTCGCCGTCGTCGACCTCTTCATCACCGCCGTCGACGCCATGGGCGGCATCCGCCCCGGCCACCAGCACGGTCTCCAGCGCTGGTTCACCACCGGCAACCTGACCACCGCCTACCTCTCCCTCACCGCCGCCCGCCCCATGCCCCGCACCGGCGACCCCACCCTGTACTGGGCCACCCTCGTCACCGCCGGCGAACTCCTCACCACCACCCACCACTCCGAGACCCGCATCAAGTACGCCCTCGCCCACTGCCGCACCCGAGCCGCCCGAGCCGCCCGAACCCAGGCCGTTCCTTCGGATCATCCGATCGCCGGTTGATGTGTGCGTCATTGACTGGCGCCCAGCGGGCAAGGATCGAGCCGTTGCCGCCGGATCCGACAACTCGGCGGGGAGGGCAGTGGCGTGATCACCGGCAGGTGATCGGCGCGATCGCCTTCAAGTACCGCACCGGGGTGCCGTGGATGGATCTGCCTGAGCGCTTCGGCTCGTGGAAGGGCGCCCACAACCGCTGCGGAAGTGGGCCGCCGACGGCACATGGGAGAGGGTCTTC
Organism: Kitasatospora sp. NPDC001119; assembly: GCF_053598475.1. NCBI lineage: Bacteria > Bacillati > Actinomycetota > Actinomycetes > Kitasatosporales > Streptomycetaceae > Kitasatospora > Kitasatospora sp. NPDC001119. The sequence goes on along the minus strand of NZ_JBSFKI010000035.1, from coordinate 17,535 downwards.
ACCGCCCTGCTCCATCGTCATCCGGTCGGCCAGGTGACTCCAGCCGGGCTGCCTAGACCCATCCCTCGTCGAGGTAGACCGTCCAGGCGTCTCCCACCGCTTTGTGCAGTTCAACCAGGGCCGCAACCTCCGCGACGGCTGCCGGGGCGTCGGACAGTCGCAGCGGGGAGTCCGGGACGCTGTTGCGGGTGTAGACCGGTAGCTCGCCGTCGCAGCTGAAGGCGTGAAGCGATGAGGGGGCGAGGCTGAACCATGCGGGACGGTTCTCCTCGGCCCATGCAGCCGCAGCGTCGACACGGTCTACATGCACCAGTAGATGCTCAGGTGCGGGCCCGCAACTGAACTGCACGAGGAAACCGTGGGCGTCCACTGCCCACCAATCCCACATGAACCCAGGTCGGGGATGCCGCAGGATCGTCGTCATGTCAAAGGATCAGCAGCCGACTTCACCAAGGCCGCGTCAGCCGCGCTCGGGCCAGATCGGGCCCTGGTCGGTCCAGATGACGCCCTTGTTGCGGCACAGGCAGAAGGGGTGGCCGATCGGGTCGGTGTAGACCTGCCAGCCGTAGCCGTTGGGGCCGATGAAGTCCTGCCTCAGCGTCGCGCCGAGGTCGAGGACGCGGCGCTGCTCGGGCCCGATCTCGTCCACTTCGAAGTCGAGGTGGAACTGCTTGGGGTGCTCGCTGTCGGGCCACTGCGGAGCGCGGTAGTCGTCCACCCGGATGAATGCCAGCTCGATCTCGCCGAACTGGATGCCGGCCCAGTCCGCCGAGCTGCCTTCCTTGATCGGACGGCCCGTCACCTCGGAGTAGAAAGCCGCCAGCTTCATCGTGTCCGGGCAGTCGATGATGAAATCGGTGAGTCGCAGCATCCCGCGATCTTGTCACAAGCTCACACCCGACTTCGAGACAGGTGCCCCAGGCCTCGTTCACCTGGGGCGGCCGGGTTCGTGCCGCAGGCGCGGATCGGCAGCGGGCTTCGGCGGAGCCGCTTGGCGCTCCGGTTGTGACGTCGTGATCGGCGTCAGTCGCGACCGTGCCCGGTTGCCTCCGCCCGCTCCCGGGCCGCCATCACGTCCTCGCCGTGTTCGAAGGCCCAGGCGCCGAACGCCTCGATCGGTTCCAGGAGTGTCCGCCCCAACCCGGTGAGGGTGTACTCCACGCGCGGCGGCGACCCGGCGTACGCGCGGCGTTCCACCAACCCGTCGGACTGGAGCCGGCGCAGCGTCTCCGTAAGGACCTTGGGACTGATCCCGCCGATCCGCTCGCGCAGTTCGCCGGGCCGCGCGGGCCCGTCGCGCAGCGCCCACACCAGGACGGCGTTCCAGGTGTTGGCGAGAAGGTCGAAGGCGAGCCGGGCTCGGCAGTCGGCGAGGAAGCCGTGGTCGGTGGTCACTTACCAGATGGTGCCCCAGGACTTTCCTACTGTCTCCCTGTTCCGACTGGCAGGTCGTCACAAGGAGGTTGGTCATGATGAGGATCGGAATCATCGGTACCGGCGCAATGGCGCGGGTGCTGGGTACCCGGTGGGCGGAGGTCGGCCACGACGTGCTGGTGGGCGGACGGGACACCGGCCGCGCCGCCGCCCTCGCCGATCGGATCGGCGGGCTGGCAGGGACTCCGCGGGACGCGGTCGAACACGGCCTGGACGCGGTGCTGCTGGCCGTGCCGTACTCGGCGGCGATCGGCGTGGTCTCCGGCCTGGCCGACGCCGCGCTGGGAAGGACGCTGGTCGACTGCACCAACCCGGTCGCCCCGGGTTTCGTCCTGGAGACCCATGGCGGGCCGTCGGCCGCCGAACGCATCGCGGCCGCGGCGCCCGGCGCGTCCGTGGTCAAGGCGTTCAACCTCTGCCACGAGAGCGTATGGCGCAGGGCCCCGACCGTCTTCGACGGACGCCCCCTCGCGGTGCCGCTCTGCGGCGACGACGCGCCGGCCCTCGACGCCGTCGGACACCTCGTTCGCGACCTCGGCTGCGTACCGCTCAACGGAGGAGGGCTCGACCGGGCAGGCCTCCTGGAGGCGACGGCGGCGTTCCTGATCGGCCTGTGGGTGGGCGAAGGCGCGGACGCCCAGGCGATCGCGCCGCCACTGGAGTACGCGGGCGTCGATCCCTCCTGATCTGCGATGGCTCCCAACCAACCCCGCCCGCACGGGAAGTCGGACCCGCCGACTTCTCACGCAGCCGACTGGTGCGGGGACCGCTCTGCCGACCCCTCCCGTACAGCACGTGCTGGTCGCGGGGGTGATCGCCGCGTCCATGGACGTGGCGGAAGACCGGCGGCCCGGACGGCCGGCGCCGTCCGGGCCGCCCCGCTCACTCCACGACCTCGGTGCTCCACGTGCCGTTCCGCAACGCGGTCTCCTGGAGCTCCCCGTCGCTCCGGCGGGCCGTGTAGACACGGGTGACGCCGCCGTGGTCCACCACCGCCGGCTCGAAGCCGTCGGCCACCTGCTGAACACCGGCGTTCGCCAGGGAGGCCTGTGGCGTCCACCCGTCGCCCGCCGCCTTCGTCTCGGTCAGCAGGCCGTTCCCGTCGACCAGGAAGAGGCTGGTGGTCCCGCCGTGCACCAGGGCCGCCGGGGCGGAGCGCGGCGCCGGCACCCGGAAGTCCTTGGTCAGGTCGCGGCGCCCCCACCCGGCACCCTGCGTGCCGCCCGCCGACGTCCCCGGAGGCGTCAGCCGGGCCTCCGAGAGATGGCCGTCGCCGCTGTTGACGGTGAAGACGCTCGTCACCCCGTCGTGCACCACCGCGGTCGGCGTCATGGCGGACGACGGCACGCCGGTCATGGGGAAGATGTTCCACTTCTCGCCGGACTTCAGCGACGCCTCCTGGAGCTGCTGGCGCTCCGTGATCGTGTACACCCTGAGGACCTTGTCCGCCACCACCGCCACCGGCGCGGTGCCGGCGGCAACCGGCTCGGCGGGCTGCTGCTCCTGGCTCAGGACCCCGAGGTCGTCCTGTAGGTCCTGCCTGCCCCAGCCCGAGCCGTCCAGGTAGGACCGCCGCAGGTGGTTGTCCACTCCGACGGTGAACACGTTGACCATCCCGTCCAGTACCGCCGCGGTCGGAGTGCTGCGGACCTCCTGACCACCGAGGTCCGCGAACTTCCACTTGACCCCGGGCTCCGGCTCCAACCGGGCCTCCACCAGGTGCTTGTTCGCGGAACTCACGAAGAACACCCGGACGATGTTCTTGTCGAGCAGCGCCACCGGGCGGGTGCCGGTCAGCACCTGGGGGATGTTGGGGTCATCGGACTTCAGTGCGAAGTCCACCACCCTGACCTGGCCCGGGTACGGGATGTTCCGGAGCTTCGCCGCCTCGTGGTCGAGGTCCACGTAGCTCTCCAGGAGCTGCTGGCCCTTGTACGCCGTGAAGACACGGAGGTGCTGGTCGTCGGCCACCGCCGGACCGGCCGCGTTCCCGGGCGTCGCCGGGGCCGTCGTGGCGGCGGCGTCCTGGGCGGGCGCGGAGGCCGAGGGTGTCGCGGAGGGCGAGGGGGCGGAGGAGGCCGAGGGGGCCCCGGTGTCCCGGGCGGGCGAGGAAGCCGTGGCGGCGGCACCGTGGCCGGCGTCGTCATCGCTCCGGAGCAGGGCCCAGGACAGGACCGACGCGCAGACGACGACCGCGGTGGCCAGCGCGATCCGGGTCCGGGGCTCCCGCAGCCGTCCGGGGCGGGGCGCGGTCGGTGTGGGTGTGGGTGTGGGTGTCGCCGTCGGTGTCGGTGCCGATGCCGATGTCGCCGTCACCGTCGGTGTCGGCGTCGCTGCTGGCGTCGATGTCGCCGTCACCGTCGGTGTCGATGTCGCCGTCGGCGTCGCCGGAGGGGTGACCGGAGGGGCCGCCGGGAGGTCGAGCTCGGTGGGCGTGGCGGCGCCCGCCGGTCCGCCGGTCGGTTCCGCCGCTACGGGGTCGTGCTGCGGAGCGGCGTCCCCAACCGCCGGTCCGGGGCCGTCGAGCATGGCCAGCCCCGCCACAGCGTCAGGCCGTCCGGCCGGGTCCCGGGAGAGCAGCGCGGTGATCAACGGAGCCAGCCGGCCAGCCCGTTGAGGCGGCGGGACGAGGGCGAGCGCGATGGCGGCGAGCGTCATCGCGGTCGTCTCCCGCCGGAACGGCGGCACCCCCTCGACGGCCTCGTACAGCGTCGCGCCGAGACTGAACAGGTCGACGGCCGGGGTGTCCGGCTCGTGGGCCAGCCGCTCCGGTGCGATGTAGTCCAGCGTCCCGACCAGGCCCCCGGTGGTGGTCAGCACGGTGCCCGCGTGGGTCTTCGCGAGGCCGAAGTCGGCCAGCAGCACCCCGCCGTCGTCGGCCAGCATGATGTTCGACGGCTTCACGTCGCGGTGGAGGATGCCCACCTGGTGCGAGGCGGCCAGCGCCCGCAGCACCCCGACGGCCACCTCGGCGGCCCGCTCCGGCTCCAACGGCCCGTCGGCCCGGAGCACCTGTGCCAGCGAACGGCCGCGGACCAGCCGCATCACCATCCACGGGCCGCCGTCCTCCACCACCACGTCGTGCACCGTCACGATGTTGGGGTGGTCGCGGAGCGCGGCCGCGTGGCGGGCCTCCGCCATGGCCCGGGCGATGGCCTGCTCGTGCTCGTCCTCGGAGAGGTCCTCCTCCCAACGGACCTCCTTCACCGCGACCTCGGCATCCAGCAGTTCGTCCCTGGCCTCCCAGACCTGGCCCATGCCCCCGGCCGCCAGAGCTCTCACCAGCCTGAACCGTCCGCCGACGAGCCTGTTCGGTGCGGAACTCGAGTCCATGCGAAACCCTTACGCGGTCGGATGGTGACGGAACGTCAGATCGAGTGCCGAGCATAGCGAGGGTGTGCCACGGTTCGGACCCCGAACCGCAACCGTCCGGTGCCCGGCCCCGATGCCCGCGCCGGGCCGGGCCGCGCCGGACCGCTCCGGTTCGCGCCGGTCCTCCCTGGTTCGCGCCGGTTCGCGCCGGACCGCCCGGTCGGCCACTCCAGGACCTCGCCCCCGAGACGAACCCCACGGACCGGCGGCTCGCCTTGACGGCCCGCTGGTCGGCCGGGCAGGGAAGTGGGGCCGCCCACCTCCGGTGTCACCGGCAGCGGATAGCCTCCGGCCGGAACGAACGGCTGACGGGAGTGGACGTGGACATCGAGGAGACACTGGACCGGCTCGGCGCGGTCATCGGGCCACCGCCCGCGGGCGGAGTCGTCCCGGTCCCTTGGGAGCTCGGGCCCGAGGTGCTCGGCTTCCAGCTGCCGGCGGACTACCGGGCGTTCGTCGACCGCTACGGGATGGTCAGCATCAGCGACGAACTGCACATCTACACACCATCGGCGGCGCCCAGTCCCAAGACCGGGCAGCCGTCCGGCTTCGAGGGGTTCCTGTACAACACGACGGATCCCTACGGATACTGCGCCTGGCTAGCCGAGGTCTACCGGGACGGGGACTACGACGAGTGCCCGTACCCGCTGTTCCCGGCCGAAGGCGGGCTGCTGAAATGGGCCAACAACTACAACTCGGACCACTTCTTCTGGCTGATGCGGGGCCCGGACCCGGACCGCTGGCCGGTCGCCGCCAAGTTCCACTCGATGCGGGAGTGGGACCTGTTCGAGGGCGGCTTCCTGGAGTTCCTGCTCGCGGCGGTGACGGAACAGTACCCGTACCACGACGACGTCGTCCCCGGCGGGACGAGGCAGCTCGGCGACGGCCGCGCCTACCGCCCCGGAGGAGACTGGTCGAAGCACCTACCGCAGTGAATCCGCGGACACGGCCGGCCCCGGCCGGCCCCCTGCCGCTACGGCCAGACCTCCAACCACCCGCCCCGCGCAGGAAGTCGACCCCGCCGAGCGCAGCCCCGACTATCCCTCCAATCCCCCGCGCACACCCGACTCGGCCGCTCAACTCCAGCCCTCGCCCTTCAACCACCGGCGCAGGTCCGCCGGAGCCACCCGATCGAGACTCCCGTCCGAGCGGCAGCCCTCAAGATCGGAGCAACGGCCTTCAAGGCGCAGGCATGTAGTCCAGGGGAAGCTCGACTCCTGTGCCGGCGTGCAGCCGTGCCATGTCCTGTCGGTCCTTGTCCGTGGCTTCATAGCCGAGGTGACACAGCACCTGCGTCGCCGCGTCGACACACGGGACCTGGCGCCCGCCGATGCAACCGGTCACCGGCGGCGGGTAGTGGAACCGTTCACCGCCCGGGAGAAGCTGCACCCCGCCCTCGCGGGAGGAGCCGAGGACGGGGTGCAGGTCGATCTCCCGGCCGGCACCGTCCGCGACGGCAAGCGCGGCGGGCAGCCAGTCCCGCAGGACCTCCGTGAACCCGGCCTCGGCCAGCGCGTCTCGCACCACGTCGAGCTGGTCCAGCAGGACGACCAGGTCGAGGTCCGCATGGGTTCGGGTCGTCTCCCCGATCAGGGCGTCCACACCCCAGCCGCCGTCCACCCAGGCTGCGGCCCCTGCGCTCTTGAGCAGGTCCAGCACTTCGAGTACATCGGATTCCTTCAGCACCAGGGCACTCTGGCAGTGCGGACGAGCTGTCGCCACCGAGATACCCGCCGGTCCGGCGCCGTTCGCCACCGGCTACGGCCCGGCCCGCGAGCGCGGGTTCAGTGCCTGCGGTCCTCGACCGTCCAGTCGTCGCCCAGCTCGCGGCGCAGCGCCTCCAGCGCCACGTCGGCCTCGCTTCGGAACGATTCCTGCTGGTCCCGGGTCCAGGGCGAGGGGCCGGCCGGGTGGTCCCAGTCGAGGGAGGACTGGTACAGGTCGGCGAGTCTGGTGAGTTCGTCCCGGGTGGCCGGGGTGATGGGTAGCTTCTCCAGGACGCAGGGGTATTCGTAGGGGCTGTCGAGGTCGGGCGCGCTGTGAGGGCCCGGCCACAACGGGGTGTCGACGCCGTACTCGAAGAAGAACCGCAGGTGAGAGGGCATGCCCCAGCCTTTCACGGCGCCGAGCACACCGTGCGGGCGGCCGACGTGCTCAGCCCAAGGTCCCAACTACCCCCGCGCACAGGAAGTCGGCCCCGCCGACTTCTCATGCAGCCGCATGGTGATCCGAGCCGGGTGGCCACAAAAAGTCGGAGCGAGCGCCGTCGCACAGGCCCGATACTGATCCCCATGGCCGATGAACCCCTGTCCATCCCCCTTGCCGACCTGCGCCGATCGTTCGACCTGGTACTGCGCCACATCGAGGCCGCCACACCCGGCGACAGCCTCGCCCTGGACAAGGACTACTTCTGGTCCGTCCCCCCGGAGGGCCTCTACGACGTCTACCGAGCCCCGAACGAGCTCACGATCGGTCAGCTCTCCGAATCCTGGCAGCACCTGACCGACCTCCTCGCCGAGCCGGATCGTGCGGTGGGGTACCACCTGGTGTGGCTCGCCGACATCCTGCGGGCGATCGGCCAGGACATCGCGGCCTGAGGAGGCGTCGGGTCATTGATCAACCGCATGGCGTGAGGCCCTGGGGGTGAGCTTCGCGGACGCCCCGACCGCGAATCCGCAGCCGTCAGGCCTGCTTCTCGTCCGCCGCGCCGACGCTGGACGATGACCTTCCGGTCAGCCCAGCGATGCGCTCGCCGCGCGCAGCTCGTCCAGGGCCGCCAGGACGTACCCGGCGAGCGCCTGCTCGGCGCCGCCGTCGCCCTCGGCCCATTCGGCGTACCCCCGCTTGAAGGCGAGGACGCCCAGCTCGCCCGCGAGGGCCGCGATCGGATCGGGTACGCCGCGGGCGACCAGCGCGGCGGTCATCGCGGCCGCGAGGCTGACGGTCTTGAGGGTGTCGCGTTCCTGGAGCTCGGCGCTGGCCGCGATGGCCGCCTTCAGGCGGGGGGCGAGTTCGCGGGTGGCCGGGCCCATCGCGGTCGAGGCGCGCTCGAGACCGGCGGCGACGGCCTCCAGCGGGCTGGCGTCTCCGGGCGCTTCGGCGATGCCCTCGGTCAGCAGCCGGCTCAGCGTCTCCTGCCCGGCGACCAGCAGCTCGCGCTTGTCGGGGAAGTGCCGGAAGAAGGTGCTCTTGGTGACCCCGGCGCGCTCGGCGATCTGCGCGACCGTCGTGGCGTCGTACCCCTGCTCCGTGAACAGGTCGACCGCGGCCACGACGAGGCGTTCACGCGCACCTGGTTCCCATCGACTCATGGGTTCAGCATATGTGATGGGACTCTTGTCCCATCATCCTGCTACGGTGATGGGACAAGAGTCCCATCACTTCCGGGAGGATTCCCATGCGCGTCTTCGTCACCGGCGGCACCGGTCTGATCGGCTCCGCCGTCGTCGCCGAACTCCTCGGCAACGGCCACACCGTCCTCGCGCTCGCCCGCTCCGACGCCTCCGCCCGGGCCGCCGAGGCGGCCGGCGCCGAGCCGCTGCGGGGAGGCCTCGCCGACCTGGACGTCCTGCGCTCCGGCGCCGCCCAGGCCGACGGGGTGGTCCACCTGGCCTTCGGCAACGACTTCAGCAGCCCCGAGGCCCTTGCCCGGAACGTCGCCGAGGAGACCGCCGCCCTCACCGCCCTCGGCGAGGAGCTCCTCGGCAGCGACCGCCCCCTGGTCACCGTCTCGGGTACGCCCCACGTGCCGGGCCGCGCCTCCACCGAGGCCGACCCGGTGCCGACCGACGGGCCGGTCGGCGGCCGCGGTCGCACGGTCACGGCGATCCTCGGCCTGGCCTCGCGCGGAGTCCGGAGCACCTCCGTCCGTCTGCCGCGCACGGTCCACACCGAGGGCGCGGGCGGGTTCGCCGGCCTGCTGACCGACATCGCGCGCCGCAGCGGCGTCTCCGGCTACCCCGGCGACGGCACCCAGCGCTGGCCCGCCGTCCACGCGCTCGACGCGGCCGTCCTCTTCCGGCTCGCCCTGGAGCGGGCGGAGCCCGGTACCGCCTGGCACGCCGTGGCCGACGAGGGGGACGAGGTGCGGGACATCGCGGCCGTCATCGGCCGACGACTGGGCCTGCCGGTCCAGTCGGTGCCAGAGGAGACCTACGGCCCGCTCGGCCCGATCTTCCGGGCCGACCAGCCCGCGTCCAGCGCCCGCACCCGGCAGGCGCTCGGCTGGGAGCCGCGGCACCCCGGCCTGCTGGCGGACCTGGAGAACATCCGGCCCTGACCGGCAACCGGCGATCCGCGATCCGCGATCGGGGGCGGACCCGCAGCGGCGCAGCCCGCAACAACCCGCTCCCGTACGGCACTTCACGTCCACAGCAAGGTCCACATCAAGCAGGAGGTTCCATCATGGTGGCAGTCGTCTTCGGCGCCCGCGGCAACGTCGGTCGTCATGTCGCCGACGGCCTGCTGGCCGCCGGTGAGCAGGTCAGAGCGGTCAGCAGGACCCCGGCCACGGGCTCGACGCCCGGGTACGAAGCGGTCGTCGCCGACCTGGACCGTCCCGAGACGCTGCCCGCGGCGCTCGACGGTGCCGACAAGCTGTTCCTGTACGGAATGCTCGACCCCCAGAAGCCCTACGACATCGAGAAGGTCACCGCGGCGGCCGCGGCGGCCGGGATCCGGCAGGTGGTCCTGCTCTCGTCGGTGGCCGTCGTCCTCGACCCCGCCGCCGACCACCCGGTCGCCCGCCTGAACCGCACGATCGAGCAGGCCGTCCAACGGTCCGGCCTGGACTGGACGTTCCTTCGGCCGGGGACGTTCGCGACCAACACCCGCACCTGGTGGGCCGAATCGATCCGCACCGGCAACGTCGTCCGCCTCCCCTATCCGCTCGCGCAGTCGGCGCCGGTGCACGAGAAGGACATCGCGGCGCTGGCGGTGACCGCCCTCACCGAACCGGGCCACTCGCACCAGGCCTACACCGTCCACGGGGCCGAGTCCCTGACCCTGCGACGCCAGGTCGAGCACATCGGCGAGGCCATCGGCCGTCCCATCCGGGTCGAACACGTCTCCCACGAGCAGGCCCGCGCGGACGTCGCCAGGACCATGCACCCGGTCGTGGCCGAGGCGATCGTCGGCCAGTGGGCCGCCGCCGACGGCGTCGCGGCCGTGACCTCCGTCATCGCCGAAAAGATCACCGGCGCCCCGGCACACGCCTACGCCCAGTGGGCCGTCGACCACGCCGACGACTTCCGCTGAGCCCGTCGTACCGACCGGCCGACGTGTCGGGTCATCACCAGCATGGCGCGCACTGCCGAGGGTGGTCTTCGCGGGCGGCGTCCCGTCCGCGAAGGCCACCCTCGCGTGTGCGCGTCTGCGCGAGCCGCCGACAGATGGTGGACGCCGCCGCCGACTTCGTCGCCAGGAGCACCGCCTGAACTGCTCCGAGAGCCCCCCGAGTTATTCCGGGGGCCCGCCGAGCGGCGGGATCACGTCCAGTTGCTGGAGGAAGCCGAGGACGTCCTTGTCCGACCACTTCTCGGCGAGCTTCCCGTTCTCGATGCGGTGGATCACCGTCGCCGTCATCGTGATCGGCCGGCCGGTCGCCGGGATGCCCGGGAGGTCCCCCACGCACATCCCACGGCCCGTCAGCCGGGTCACGACCTTGTCGCCCTCCGCGATCTGGTCCTCGATCTCGTGGACTCCGGGCGTGGCCTCCCAGAACAGGCGGAACGCCTGCTTCAAGCCCTCCCGGCCGGCGGCGAGCCCCGGGAACGGCGGCGGCGAGTGGTCCTGGTAGTCCTCGGCGACGAGGTCGTCCATGGCCTCCAGGTTGCCGGCGTCCACCTCCTGGTAGAACCGGCGGACCAGCCTCTTGTTCTCCTCGATCGACATGGGCACCTCTCCGTGCGTACGGTCGCGCCGCCGGAGCGGCGCACGACGCCCGCATCGTCGCCCGCCCGCTCCCCGCGCCACGTCCTCGGCACGCGCGGCCGCCGTGGACGTTCACCCGGAAAGCAGCCGAAGCCGTGCGGGCCCGCCGTCAACGGGCAGTTGGGGCGTACTGGTCCGCCGACAGGGCGAAAACCCGGACTCGCCGGCCGCCGGTGGGATTGACGGTCTCGCGCTCCAGCCGCATCCCCAGCTTGGTCATGATCCGCTCGGAGGCGTCGTTGCCCACCTGGGCGATGCTGACGATTCGCTCCAGCCCCCGCTCCTCGAAGCCGAACCGTACGGCGGCCGCGGCCGCTTCGGTGGCCAGGCCCCGCCCCCAGTGGGCACGTCCCAGCCGCCAGCCGACCTCGACCGCCGGCAGCACCTCCGGCAGGTAGGAGGGCACCGAAAGGCCGGTGAACCCGGCCAGTTCACCGGTGGAGCGGATCTCCACGGCGAACAGGCCGAAGCCCCGTGCCTCCCACTCCCCCTCCCACGCCCGGATCCCGTCGCGGGTCTGCTGCTCGTCACGGACGCTGCCGTCACGGATCCACCGCATGACCTCGGGGTCGGCGTTGACGGCGGCCATGGGCGCGACGTCCTCCTCGCGCCAGCGACGCAGGATCAAACGGGGAGTCTCAAGCCTGATCATCCGATCATTCTGGATCGCCGAGGGGCTCTCCGCCAGCGTCGCCGGGCAGGGGGCACCGGGCACCGGGCACCGGGCGCCGAGGGAACTTGCACGAAGGCCGCGTCCGGGCCGCTACCGCAGGCGGGCGAAGGCCTGGTCGGCGTCGGCGACGGCCTCGGGCCGCACGTCGCGGGCGCTCCGCCCGTCGGCGATCTTCTGCCAGTTGGCGCGGGCGAGCACCCGTTGGACCGCGATCGCCTGGGCCGCCCTCAGCCGCGCCTGGACGTCCGGGCCCGGATCGAGGGCCTCGGCCAGCGCCTGCTCGTCCGCGAGCATGTACTGCAAGAGCCGCCCCGCCAGGCTCGGCGTGGTGAACACCAGACGGTGGAAATCCACCACCGCGGGATGGTCGTTGAGGCCGGTGACGGGTTCGAACCGATCGAGGCCGTCCAGGAAGTGCGCGTGCAGTGCCGCCATCGGCGAGACGTCGGACGGGCGGTCGCGCACGACGCGCGCGGCCTCGCCCTGGTGGTCCGCGAACCGCTGAAGGACCAGGTCCTCTTTGGTGGGGAAGTACCGGAAGAGGGTCGGCTTGGAGACCTCGGCCACGGCGGCGATGTCGCTGACCGAGACCTGGTCGAATCCGTGCGCCAGGAACAGTGAGACCGCCGCTTCGGCGATGGCGTCACGGGTCCGCGCCTTCTTACGGGCGCGCAGCCCCGTCGGCTCGATCACCCGAGCAGCATAACATTAGTGACCAGGTTGCGTTTTTAACCGAGTAACGATTTCCTGGAGTAATGACCCAGCCGAACAGCACGCGAAGCACCGCACGAAACGCCGCACGAAGCACCACACGAACCCCCATGCCGCCGGTGCTCGTCACCGGGGCCACCGGCCGGATCGGGCGCGGAGTCGTCGACGAACTCCTCACCGCGGGCGTGCCGGTCCGCGCCCTCACCCGTCGTCCCGAAGCGGCCGCGACGCTGCCGCCCGGCGTCGACGTCGTCACCGGCGATCTCACCGTGCCCGCCTCCCTCGACGGGGCGCTGCGGGGCGTCGGCGCCGTCTTCCTCCTCTGGACCGCACCGCCGCCGACCGCCGCGGCAGTCGTCGAGCGCCTGGCCGCCCACGCGCAGCGCGTCGTCCTCCTCTCCTCACCGCACCAGACACCCCACCCCTTCTTCCGGCAGCCGAACCCCATGGCGGTGCTCCACGCCGAGATCGAGCGACTCATCGCGGCCACCGGCCTCGAATCGACGATCATCCGGCCGGGGATGTTCTCATCGAACTCCCTGGCCTGGTGGGCACCCGCCATCCGCGCCGGCGAGGTGGTCCGCTGGCCGTACGGCGCCGCCGAGACCGCCCCCGTCGACGACCGTGACATCGCGGCCGTCGCGGCCCGGACCCTCTACGAGGACGGTCACGCCGGCGGCGACTACGTCCTCACCGGCCCCGAGTCCCTGAGCCAGGCGGCGCAGGTGGAGATCATCGGGAACGTCCTCGGACGCCCGACCAGGTTCGAGGAGCTGTCGCCGGACGAGTTCCGCGGCGCGATGGACGGAAAGGCACCGCGCCCGGCCGTCGACATGCTGCTCAACGCCTGGGGCGCGACGATCGGAAGGCCCGCGTACCTCACCTCCGCGGTGTCCGACATCCTCGGAATACCGCCGAGGCCGTTCTCCCGGTGGGTCGCCGACCACGCCGAAGCGTTCAGGCCGGGCCCGACCCCGTCGACCTGACCTTCGCCCGAGTCATCGCCCGAGCCGTCGGCCGGGTGGCGGGGGCCGCGTCGGCCGCCATAGCGTGGCAGGCCAGGACAGCACCGGCCCGGCGGGAGGGACGACATGGCAGGGACGGATCCGCGGTTCGCCGCCTACGCCCCCGCCCCGGCCGAACGGCACGCACCCGTGATCGCGGTGGTGGCGGAGGCCACCGAGGACGACGTACCCGCGCTAGCCAGGCTGCAGGCCCGGGCACGCGGCGGCTCGACGGACGAATGGGCGGACCGCATCCACCGGGCACTCCATGGCGAGCGCAGCCTGGTCGTCACCGCGAAGGTCTCCGGTGAAGCCGTCGGGTACGCGAGTGCGGCCTACCTGCCCGCGCACCCGGCGGACGGCGCCCCGGCCGGCCACTACCTGACCGGCGTCACGGTGGATGCCGCCTGGCGGCGCCGGGGCCTGGCGAGGCTGCTGACCCGACGCCGGATGGAATGGGCCTGGGAAAGGGACTCGGCGGTCTGGTGCTTCATTTCCGCCAGGAACCGCGCCTCGCTCGACCTGCACCGGGAACTCGGCTTCGTGCAGGTGGAGTTCGGCGCCTCCTTCCAAGGCGTCGGATTCGCGGGCGGCGAAGGCCGGCTCCTACGGGCGGACCGGCCGCGGACGCCCTCGCCCGACGTCGCAGGAACGTCCCGTGGGAGCCTGCCCGAACGCCACGATCCAGGCCCCGGGCCCATCAGCACCTGCGATGCCACCACGCCAACTCGGCGTCCGGCGTCGGCTCATGATGCGTCCGCCCGAGAAGCACCACGTCCAGGCGATCCAGCTGAACCCGGAGTTCGCCCGCAGCCCTTGGCGGAAGCATGAACAGAGCCTCCTGCAACGCGTCCCGGGCCCAGCCCGACCCACAGCACGGACAGGTGAACTCGGCCTCCCACCGCCTCCACCGGCGCTCGGTGCCGTGGACACGCACGGACCACACGCTCAGCGCCACAGACACCATGCCCGGGGCCAACCGCTCCCGCTCAAGCACACGGACGGCGGCGTTGGCCGCCCCCGAAAGACCCGGGACATCGCGATACCGCACCCAGGCCCTCCCCCAGCCGCGTACGCGCGGCCGAAGTGAAGCCGGTGTTCTACGCGGCATAGCCCCTTTGAATGCACGTCATGGATGACATCATCCCATGCTCCGAGATCGACCCGGCAGAACCCGGACCCGCCGGACATCAGGATTGAAAGATTTCCCGACGGCTTTCAAACGGTCAAAAACCAGGTGCGGATGCCCCGGCACACACTCCTATACTCGTGCGAACTCACGGAAAGGAGGTGCAGGCGGTGAAACTTGCCGAGGCACTGGCAGAACGCGCGGAGGCGACGCGCCGAATAGAACAGCTGCGGGCACGCGTCGTCAGCAGCGCGCGGCACCAGGAGGGGGAGACCCCCGCCGAGGACGCGGCCCAGTTGCTGGCCGAAGTCGGTGAAGTGCTGGACGCCCTGGAAGCGTTGATCCGGCGGATCAACCGGACCAACGCGACCGTGGAGATGGGACCGGACGGCACGCTCACCGACGCCCTCGCGCGCCGGGACGTCCTGCGGCTGCGCCACTCCGTGGTCACCGCGGCGGCCGACGCGGCGGCGGGTACCGGCGAACGGGGATACGGCCGGCAGCTCCGGTCCGAACTGATGATGCTCTCCGCACTCCCGGTCGCGGACCTGCGCGCCCAGGCGGACGCACTCGCCCGGGACATCCGCGAGGTCGACGTGCGGATCCAGCGGACCAATTGGGAGGTCGACCTGCTGGACTGACCAGTCCGGCAGAGTGGCGGGACGCGATGTGGAGCAGGTAGCAGCTTCGGAGGCGTGCACACACCGAGGGCCGGCGGTACTCCGGCCCACTCCTGGCGCGTGAAGAGCAACGCGGGGTTCGACTCCCCACCAACAGCGCAGCTCAGCACCGCGTACAGGTAACAGTGCACATCACACAGCACATCACCATGTGCAGATCCGAAGCGGCGAGGGCGGGTTCGGGGCTTTCCACACCGCACCGCGGATTCCTCCGTGAACCACCGGACGAATATCTCCCCTCTTACCATGGGGACATGAGTTCGCATACGGGTACTGATTCCCGGCCGGAACTGACCAGGGCACTGAGCGGGGACGAACTGGCCCGCTGGTACTGGACGCTGGCCGAACTGACCACGCTCGCCCGGGACCTCGGAGTACCGCGCGGCGGCGGAAAGGCAGCACTGACGGAGCGGCTCCGAGCCGCACTCGACGGCGCCGCCCCACCCGCCGCCCCACCCCGCGCACCCAAGGCCAGCCGCCAGCTCGCCGCACCGGTGGACGGATCCACCGTCATCCCCGAGGGCCAGCGGTGCAGCCAGGTCCTGCGCGAGTACTTCCGCCGCGAGATCGGCCCGGCCTTCCACTTCGACGCCCACATGCGCACCTTCATCGCCGAATCCGCAGGGCGCACCCTGGCCGACGCCACTGCCCACTGGCACACCACCCGCCAGGCCGCCGCCCAACCCCAGGAAATCGGCCCACAATTCGAACTCAACCGCTTCCTCCGCGCCTGGCACACCTCCCACCCGGCCGGCACCCACACCGAAGCCCTCACCACCTGGCACACCCACCGCAACCGCCCCCGCACCCCGGCCCCGGAGTGACCGGCGGCCCCTGCTATGCCCAGGCTCCAGACTGCCGTTCCAGATCTTCACCGAACGCGAGGAGTGCAAGGCCACCACCGTCGCCGCGAACTCACCCTCCACCGAGTGGGACAAGGCCTTCGGAGACGCCCGGCTCCGCCCGGCCATCGCCGACCGCATCACCTTCTGCTGCACCCTCATCCAGATTGGCACCGACTCCTACCGCTACCAGGCCCCCGGGAAGGCCTCTTCGCAGCTCCGAAATGACCTCCGCCAGAGGTCAGCCGATCGGCGTCGCACGTCGTTCGGGCATCGGCCCGCCGACGGCAAACGAGATGCCGAGCGGTTCTGCGATCGGAGGGTGACCTTGGTGGCGGGAGTGGATTACGTTTGAGCGATCACCGACGCCCTGATCCGGGGGCACAAGGAGTCGTCGATGCGCCACGAATCTCAGCACGGCGCACGTCTGGCCGCCTACGGGACCATTGCCACCCGCCTGTCCCTGCTGAACGACCGGCGTCTCGGCGAGATCGTGGCGTCAGCTCCTCCGGTCGGATCCGGCATCGGCGGCAGGTCGGCGGAGCTGGACATCGACGGGACACGGATCTTCGTCAAGAGGGTGCCGTTGACGGACGTCGAGACCCAGCCGGAGAACATTCGGTCCACGGCGAACCTCTTCGGTCTGCCGATGTTCTACCAGTACGGAGTGGGCTCGGCCGGCTTCGGTGCCTGGCGAGAGCTGGCCGTCCACGTCATGACCACCAACTGGGTCCTCGGGAAGGAGTACGAGGGCTTTCCCCTGATGTACCACTGGCGCATCCTGCCCGATTCCCCTCCCGAAGGCTTCGTGGACGAGTTCGGGGGCATCGACGGAGCGGTCGCCCACTGGGAAGGCTCGCAGGCGGTACGCGAGCGCCTGGAAGCCATCGGCCGATCCTCCCGCAGCCTGGTGCTGTTCTTGGAACACGTGCCACAGACACTCCGCAGGCTGTTGCACGAGCACGGGGAGACTACGGTGGCCACCGGCGGCGGCTCTCCTGCGTGGGCGGAGGATGCTCTGGCGCGGGGCACGGCGTTCATGAGCTCCCGCGGGCTCGTGCACTTCGACGCCCACTTCAACAACCTGCTGACCGATGGCCGGCTGATCTACTTCGCGGATTTCGGACTGGCCCTGAGTTCAGACTTCGAACTCTCAGCAGCCGAGCAGCAGTTCCTCACGGACCACCACGGGTACGACCACGCCTACACGGCGAGCCACCTGATCCACCACCTCGCCGACCGTGTCCGGGGTGACATGGAAGCAGACGCGTTCCTCCAGGAGTGGACCGCAGGTCACAGACCCGAGGCAGTTCCGCCCGAGATCGCCGTGCTCGTCGAGCGGCACGCCCGAGCCAGCGTCGTCCTGGATGGCTTCCACCGCCGACTACTGTCCGAGAGCAAGCAGACGCCGTACCCCGGCGCCGAGCTCAACCGCGTCGCGGACGCCGGTGAGACATCGCGCTGACCTTCGAAGGGGCGGGCCCCGGCCGCGACTTGTCGGGCTCTGGAGCTCACCTCGCCCCGGCTCCTCGCTCGTCGATTCGGCGGCGGCTGACGACTCGACGTAGGAAGTCGGGCCTGCGACTCTGCTGGCGAAGTCGTTCGGGGCAGATGTGGGACAGTGAGTGTCGACAATGTGCCTGTCTGTAGGGGTGGTTGTGCTTCGTCCTGGTGGTGTGTCGGGGATTCCGGCGGAGACGGTGGCGCTGGCTCGCCGGGTCCATCCGCGGGGGACGGACGAGATGCGGGTTCGGGACGC
>NZ_JBSFKI010000034.1:0-107167 GCF_053598475.1 Kitasatospora sp. NPDC001119 | reverse complement strand
GTACTGCAGGGGGGACCCTGTGGGAGAGTAGGACGCCGCCGAACAATTCTTCAGAAGAACCCCCATCCGGGTCCCGGATGGGGGTTCTTCGCGTTGTCGGGGTGTTGGTCGAATGATCATGCGGCGTTCGCTGGAGGACCGTGTACATGACGGTTCGTGGGCCCCTATGGTCGAGCCTTCTCGTCCGACCATGCACTCACGACGCGAAGGACACCACGTGGCCTCCATCGACCGGCGCCGTTTCCTCCAACTGGGCGGTGCCTCCGCGGCCGCCGCCGGCCTCGCCGCTTTTCCGCCCGCGGTTGCCAAGGCCATGGCGCTGCCCGCGATCGGCAGGACCCGTTCGATCGAGGACGTCGAGCACGTCGTCATCCTGATGCAGGAGAACCGTTCCTTCGACCACTACTTCGGCACCCTGCGCGGTGTCCGCGGGTTTGACGACCCCCGGCCCACGCTGCTGCCGAACGGCCGGCCGAACTGGCACCAGCCCGCCGCCGCCGTGAAGACCGGCCGCTACCACGACCGCGGCCTGCCGGCCTCCGAGCAGGAGGTGCTGCCCTGGTACATCGACCCCCGGAACACCACCGAGTACCAGGCCGGTACCGACCACGGCTGGAGCAGCGGCCACCTCGCCTGGAACGAGGGGCGCCACGACCAGTGGGTGAACCAGAAGCAGGACGTCATGACGATGGGCCACCTCAAGCGCCAGGACCTGCCGTACCACTTCGCGCTGGCCGAGGCCTTCACCGTCTGCGACGCGTACTTCTGCTCCGTCCACGCCGACACCGCCCCCAACCGGATCTACCTCTGGACCGGCACCAGCGACCCGCGCAACGCGTACGGCCGCCGGCCCAACGGGCCCGGCCTGTGGGAGCGCAACGACACCAACGGCTACACCTGGACGACGTACCCCGAGCGCCTGGAGTCGGCCGGGGTCAGCTGGAAGCTCTACCAGGGCGGTTCGGGCGAGCCGGGCACGCCGACGGACAACTACACCGACAACTCGCTGATGTTCTTCGAGCGGTACCAGGTGGCCGAGGGCGCGTCGGGTCCGCTGGTGGAGAAGGGGGCCACCGACCACACGCTCAAGGAGTTCCGGGCCGACGTCGAGCAGGGCCGGCTGCCGCAGGTCTCCTGGATCGTCCCGCCGTACAAGTACAGCGAGCACCCCTCCGCGACGCCCACCGACGGCGCGTACTACATCAACCTCGTACTGGACGCGCTCACCGCGAACCCCGAGGTCTGGGGGCGGACCGTCTTCCTCATCAACTACGACGAGAACGACGGCCTGTTCGACCACGTCGTCCCGCCGATGCCGCCGGTCGCCAGCCGTCCGGGCGGCCCGGGCATGGTCTCCGCCGACCTGGAGGCGAGCCTCGGCGACGAGCTGCTGGACCTCTCGAAGTACCCGGGCGAGATGAGCCCGCTGGTCCCCGGCGCAGACCCGGGCGGACTCCAGCCGATCGGCCTCGGACCGCGGGTGCCGCTGATGGTCATCTCCCCGTGGTCGCGCGGTGGTTGGGTCTGCTCGGAGACCTTCGACCACACCTCGGTCCTGCGGTTCCTGGAGGCCCGATTCGGCATCGAGGAGCCCAACATCAGCGCCTGGCGCCGGTCGGTCTGCGGCGACCTCACCTCGGCGCTCGACTTCCGGGGCACCGACGCGCGGCGCGTCCGGATCCCGGTGCCCGCGCCGATCGCCTCGCAGGGCAAGCCCTACCAGGTGCCGCTGCCGCAGCGGATGCCCACCCAGGAACCGGGCACCCGGCCCGCCCGCGCCCTCCCGTACGACCTGCGGGTCAACGAGGAGGAGACGGACACCGCCGGGCAGTTCCGGCTCGAACTGGAGAACCGGGGCTCGGTCGGCGCGTGGCTCTACGTCTACGACCGGACGGCGCCGACGGCCGCCCCGCGCCGCTACACCGTCTCGGCCGGCGACACCTTCGCCGACTTCTGGCCGCTGACCGGCGCCGGCGACTACCACCTGGCCGCCCACGGCCCGAACGGCTCGGTGCAGGAGTTCGAGGGCACGGCCCGGGCCGGGCTGGTGGCGCGCTTCGACCCGTCGAAGAACCAGGTGCGCGTCACGGTCGCCAACCACGGGCCGGTGGCCAGGACGGTCACCGCCGAGAACGCCTACGCGAAGGGCTCGAAGCAGAGCCGCTCCCTCCGCCCCGGCGCCTCGGCCCGGTTCACCTTCGACCTGCCCGCCGACCGCCGCTGGTACGACGTCACGGTCGCGGCCGCGGACGGTCCGGCCTTCCGCCGCCGCTGGGCCGGACACCTGGAGAACGGCCGCCCCGGCACCAGCGACCCCGGCCCGCGCTGACCGGACGGGCCTCCGCGGACGGAACCGGCCGGCGCTGACGGGCCCTCGTCGACCGGTCCGGTCGACGGGGGCCCGGGCGGTCAGCCGCCCCGGCGGGGCAGCCAGGTCCGTCGGCGCGGGCCGGCCACCGTGCCGACGGGCGGCGAGTGGAGGGCGGCCACGGCGCTGCGGATCAGGATGCGCACCCCCTCGGCCGCCGTCTCCGCCGACATCGACGCGCTCGTGTCCCGGCCGGACACCTGGCTCGGCAGGTACGGCAGACGCGCGAACCCTCCGCGCAGCTCCGGGCGTTCGGTGGCGATCAGGTGCGCCAGCCCGTAGAAGACGTGGTTGCAGAGGTGGGTGCCGGCGGTGTGCGAGACGGTGGCGGGGATCCCGGCCAGCTGGACCGCCGCCACGCAGGCCTTGACCGGCAGCGAGGAGAAGTAGGCGGCCGGGCCCTCCGGCACGACCGGCTGGTCGACCGGCTGGTTGCCCTTCCGGTCGGGAGCGCGGACGGCGTCGTCGAGGTTGACCGCCACCCGCTCGACCGTGAGGTCCGGGCGGTTGCCGCCCTGGCCGGTGGCGATGACCAGGTCCGGCTCGAACCGGGCCACCGCCCGGCGCAGTTCGGCGATCGAGTCGCCGTACACCCAGGGCAGCCCGGCGAACTCCAGGGCCACTCCGGCCGGCGGACCGGCGGCGACCAGCCGGCCCGCCTCCAGGGACGAACTCAGGGGATCGCGGCCGAACGGTTCGAAGGCGGTCAGCAGGACGCGGATGATGGCGGACCTCCCAGCGTACGGGAACGTACGGAACCGATTTGTGCCTTCGAGCGTAGGGCCGTCCCGAATGTCCCGGCAAGCCCCGCAGGTCGGGGTCGGGCACCGTTGGACACCGGGACTTCACCCGGCGTCAGGTCCGGCGCAGCGCGCCGTCCGCACGGAGCGAGTCGAGGGTGGGGTAGCCGTCGACGGCCATCAGGAGGTCGGCCTCGGCGAGCAGCGAGCGCAGCACGTGGACGATGCCGTCGGTGCCCTCCAGCGCCAGGCCGTAGGCGTACGGGCGGCCCACGCCGACGGCGGTGGCGCCGAGGGCGAGCGCCTTGACGACGTCGGTGCCCGAGCGGACGCCCGAGTCGAAGAGGACGGGCAGTCCGTCGGCGGCCGCGACCACGTCGGGGAGCACGTCGAGGGCGGCCAGGCCGCCGTTGGCCTGGCGGCCGCCGTGGTTGGAGCAGTAGACGCCGTCGACGCCGCCGTCCCTGGCGCGGCGCACGTCCTCGGGGTGGCAGATGCCCTTGAGGAGGATCGGCAGGTCGGTGAGCGAGCGCAGCCAGGGCAGGTCGTCCCAGGTCAGCGGGTTGCCGAAGACGCCGGCCCACTCCAGGACGGCCGCCCGCACGTCCTCCTCCGGCGTCTTGGCGAGGCGGGCGCGGAACACCGGGTCGGAGGTGTAGTTGGCCAGGCAGTGGCCGCGCAGCTGCGGGAAGTTGGCGGTGGCCAGGTCGCGCGGGCGCCAGCCGGTGACCCAGGTGTCCAGGGTGACGACGATGCCCCGGTAGCCCGCGGCCTCCGCCCGGTGGACCAGGCTCTCCGCCAGTGCCCGGTCGGTGGGGGTGTAGAGCTGGAAGAAGCCGGGGGTGTCGCCGAACTCGGCGGCCACCTGCTCCAGCGGATCGACCGTCAGGGTGGAGGCGACCATCGGGACGCCGGTCCGGGCGGCGGCCCGGGCGGTGGCCAGGTCCCCGTGGCCGTCCTGCGCGCACAGGCCGATCACCCCGATCGGCGCCATGAACAGCGGGGTCGGCAGCCGCTGGCCGAACAGCTCCACCGACAGGTCCCGCGTGCTCGCGCCGACCATCATCCGCGGCACCAGGCCCCACCGCCCGAAGGCGGCGGCGTTCGCGCGCTGGGTGGCCTCGTCGCCCGCGCCGCCCGCGACATAGGAGAGCACCGAGGGCGGCAGTGCCGCGCCCGCCCGCGCCTCCAGCTCGGCGAAGGCCATCGGCATCGTCGGCAGGACGCCGCCGAGCCCGCGCAGGTAGATCTCGGTCTGGTAGTCGCCGAACCGCCCCTGGAACGCGGGGTCACTCTGCTGGTCGACCATCCGCCGGCCGTCCTTCCGTCCGCACCCGCCCGGGACCGTCCCGGCCGACGCCGCCCGCCCACCCCGCAGGACGGGCGGGCGGGTCGACGGCACCCCGGCATTCTCGCCACGAACCGTGCCGACGGCCAGGGTCGGGGCGCGGGTGTTCAGGGTGTCGGCTCGGGACGCACCCGGTGGCCGTACCGCCACACGGTGGCCGCGGCGAGCAGGGCGACCGCCCCGCCGAGCAGCATGACCGTGGCGGGGGAGGAGTGGTCCACCACCAGCCCGCCGGTCAGCGCGCCGATCGAGAAGCCGGCCTGGAACGCCGAGGTGAAGACCACCCCGGCACCCTCCGGGGCGTGCGGGGCGGCGGCGAGGAACCAGCTGAGCGAACAGACCGGGACGGCGCCGTACGCCACGCCCCAGAGGGCCAGCAGGACGGCGGCGCCCGGACCGCCGGTGCCCAGCAGCGGCAGCAGCAGGGCCGCGGCGGCGAGCAGCACGGCCGCCGTGCCGAACACCGGACGCAGTGCCCCGGCCGCCCGGCCGCCGGCCAGGACGTTGCCGAGCAGTCCGGCGGCGCCGTAGCCGAGCAGCAGGGCGGTGACCAGGCCGGGGCCGGCGTGGGTGGTGCCGGTGAGGAACGGGGTGACGTAGGTGTAGCTGCCGAAGTGGGCCGGCACGATCAGGAAGGTCACCGCGATCCCGGTCCGGGTGCCCCGGCAGGCCAGCAGTGCGCGCAGCACGCCCAGTCCGGTGGCGGTCAGCGGGGGCAGCGGCGGCAGCGACCGCAGGAGGGCGGCCAGCGCGAGCACGGTCAGCGCCGCCATCGCCAGGAAGGCCGCCCGCCAGCCGGCCACGGAGCCGAGGAACACCCCTGCCGGCACGCCGAGCACCGAGCCGAGCGGGACGGCGGAGAAGATCAGCGTGTTGGCCCGGGCCTGCCGGTGCTCCGGGACGAGGCGCGGGGCGAGCCCGGAACCGATCGACCAGAACGCCCCGATGACCAGACCGAGGGCGACCCGGGCGGCCAGCACCGCCCAGTAGGCGGGGGCCAGGGCGCTGAGCAGGTCCGCCAGGGTCAGGACCAGCAGCAGCGCGCAGAGCATCGTCCGCCGGTCCGCACGCCTGGTCGCGACGGTCACCACGGGGGCGGCCACCGCGGCGACGATGCCCGGCAGGGTCATCATCAGCCCGGCCGTGCCGTCGGAGATCCGGAAGGTGGCGCCGATCGGGGTCAGCAGGCCGATCGGGAGGATCTCGGTGGTGACGATGGAGAAGACGCCGGTCGTCACGGCGAGGACGGCGAGGGTGCCGCCGCCGTTGCGGGGGCGGGACTTCGGGGTGGGCGGCTTCGGGGTGGGCTGGGTCGAGCTGAGGGTGGTGCCGGTCGGCATGCCGGAGGTCCCGTCGGTGGGTGGTGGGTGTGTCACCCGAAGTCCACCAATCCGACCGGGGGTTGGGCTGGCGTGAATCCGACGTCAACGCTTCCGCGCGGGGCCGGCGGTCCGGCGTCGCCCTGCGGTTCGGCGCGGCCCGGGGCCCGGTGCTAGTCGGCGGCGTGGCGCTGTCTGGCGCGGTGCGCGATCTCGCCGAGGATGCGCTGCCAGGTCGGCGAGGCCTCGGCGAGCCGGGAGAAGATCACCGCCTGGTTCCCGGGCCGGCTGCTGTCCCGCCCGTGGGCGACCTCCCACGCGTCCAGGTCGTCGATCAGCCGGTCCACGCGCGGATCGTCCGGTGCCCAGTCGAGCGACTGGTCGCAGAGCAGGAACAGCCGCGTCGTCTCGGGGTCGTCGAAGCTTGCGTTCTTCTCCTGGATGCCCCGGCGCATGGCCTCCGGGTCCAGGGCCTGGTGCAGGATCCAGGTGTCGCGTTCGAGCCGTACCGACTGTTCGCCGACCCCGAGCGCGCGCATCCGGTCCAGGATGGCGACCACCTCGGGTGGCAGGGCGAGCCGTTCGCCGCTCGCCAGGTCGGCGATCCGGCGGCGGTGCTCGGCGAGCTGCTCGATCCGGCGCTCCAGTTCGGCGTCGAGCTCGGCGACGGCGGCGGCGAACTCCTCGGGCCGTGCCCGCAGCATTTCGTCGATCCGGGCCAGCGGCACGCCGGCGTCGGCGAGCGTCCTGATCCGGATGAGGTCGACCGCCGCCTGCGCGCTGTAGCGGCGGTAGCCGGAGCCGTCGCGTTCGGGCTCGGGCAGCAGTCCCACCTGGTGGTAGTGGCGCACGGTGCGTACGGTCACGCCGGCGGTCGCGGCGAGTTGACTGATCGTCAGCACCGGTGCGCTCCTGTCGTGTTGACGGCCTGCGGCCGGGGTGGTGCCAGGGGCTGGGGTCGAAGTCTAGGCGCGGCCCGCCCGGTCCACGACGTCGCGGATCGCCTGGACCACGGCGTCGGCCCGCTCGAAGACGAACTGGCTGTGGCCGGTGTCGGGGAGGATACGCTGCTCCCCGTCCGAGACGGCGTCCACCATGGCCGCGTACAGCCGCGTCTTGCCGTCGTGCATCGCCCGCAGGGCCTCCTCGGACATCAGTGCCTGCTGGCCGGGGTCGACGCCCAGCGGGGTGAGCGCGATCAGCGGGACGTCGGGCAGGTCCGCCCCGGCCCGCAGCTCGACGGCCAGGTCGGCCATCGAGGCGCGCTCGGCGATGCCGGCGTGGATCCAGCGCTCGCTCACGTGGTACTCGACCACCGCGTCCCGGACGTCCGCCGGGAAGTCCACGAGCAGTTCCGCGGCCATCTGCCGGATGCCCGGGAGTGCCTGCCGCAGCTGCTCCTCGGTGGGCGACAGCCGCACGCTGGCGGCCAGGCTCGCCTCGGCGGGCATGTAGTCGTCCCAGTCCCGGTGGAAGGCGTCCAGCCAGACCAGCCCGGCCACGTCCTGCGGGTAGCGCTGGGCGAAGCCGTGGGCGTAGGCGCCGCCGAGCGAGTGCGCGACCAGGACGTACGGGCCGGGGACGCCCTGGGCGTGCAGCAGTTCGTGCAGTTCGGTCGCCACCTCGGCGGCGGTGCGCGGCAGGGCGGCGTCGTCGCTGAAGCCGGTGCCGCCGCGGTCGTACACCACGGCGGTGGTGAACCGCGAGGCCCCTTGCTGGACGCCGAAGTAGTCCAGGCCGATGGCGCTCGCGCCGGGCAGGAGGACGACCGCGGGCCCGCCCGTGCCCTGGCGGTGCAGGTAGAGGCGGCGGCCGTCGATCTCCTGGAAGCCGCCGACCGGGGGGTGGAGCGGAGTGCTGGAGGTGCTCTCGTTCGTCATGTGGCAAGCCTGCAACCCTGACGTAGCGTCAAGGTCAAGCGTCCGGTCGCGGGACTTCCCCGGGAGGGGTCGGGCCGCCGGTGCGGGGGTGCCCGTCAGGGGCTCGGGGCGTTCGGGGCGGCCGTGGTGGTGAAGCGGTTGCGGAACTCGGTGGGCGTGGTGCCCAGCCGGCGGGCGAAGGCGCGGCGCAGGGTCTCGTCGCTGCCCAGGCCGCTGAGCCGGGCGGCGGCGGTGATGCCGTGGCCGTCGAGGAGCAGCTGTTGGGCGCGGTCGAGGCGGACGCGCTCGACCCAGCGGGCCGGGGTGGTGTTCAGCTCGGCCTGGAAGAGCCGGGTCAGGTGGCGGGTGCTGACGGCGGCCGCGGCGGCCATCGCGGGCAGGCTGTGGTCGGCGCCCGGGTCGGTGAGGACGGCGTCGGTGAGCGTGCGCAGCAGGCCGCTGCGGGCCGGCGGGGTGGCCAGGGCGGTGGAGAACTGCGACTGGCCGCCCGGGCGCTGCACGAAGACGACCAGCTCGCGGGCGATGGCGCGGGCGGCCTCGGCGCCGTGGTCGTGCTCGACCAGGGCGAGGGCGAGGTCGATGCCCGCGCTGATGCCGGCGCTGGTGTGGTAGCGGCCGTCCCGGACGTGCAGGGCGTCGGGTTCGACCCGCACCCCGGGGTGGCGGAGCGCGAGGGCGGTGGCGTGGCGCCAGTGGGTGGTGGCCCGGCGGCCGTCGAGCAGCCCCAGCGCGGCGAGCACGAAGGCGCCGCTGCACACCGAGGCGACCCGCCGCGCCCGCCCGGCGAGGCCCTCCGCGACGGCGAGCAGGGGCGCGTCCGGGCCCCGGGCGGCCAGGTGGTCGGCGCCGGCGACGACCAGGGTGTCGAGGGGTTCCCGGGGGCCGAGTGCTCCCTGGACGTCGTCCGGTGCGGCGGTGTCCGCCAGGGCCACGCCGTTGGAGGCGGTGACGGTGCCGCCGCCCGGGGAGACCAGGACGGTCCGGTAGGGGTGGCCGAGCCGGCCGGCCTGGTGGAACACCTCCAGCGGACCGCTGACGTCGAGCAGCGTCACCCCGTCGAACACGAGGAAGGCGACCAGGCGCGTCATGTCTGAATCCGAGGTCCGGCTGTCCGTACCGACATGGCGGCAGCGTACGCCACCGGGCGAGGGTGGAGGAGTCGACCGAACAGCCCCCGAAACGAATGAACGCGGAGGAACCATGACGAACGAGACGATCGCGGGCGTGCGCGTCCCGGACAGCGCCCTGGCCCGGGAGGCGACCGAACTGGTGCGGGAGGCGGCCTCGCCCCTGCTGTTCGACCACTCGCGCCGGGTGTTCCTGTTCGGGGCGCTGCGCGGCGCCGAACAGGGGCTGGAGTTCGACCCGGAGCTGCTGTACGTGGGCGCGATGTTCCACGACCTCGGCCTCACCGGCCGCTTCGCCCGGACCGACCAGCGGTTCGAGATCGACGGTGCCGACGAGGCCCGCCGCTTCCTGGCGGCCCACGGCATCACCGGCGAGCCGGCGCAGCGGGTCTGGACCGCCATCGCCCTGCACACCACCCCGGAGATCCCGCTGCACATGGCGCCGGAGATCGCCCTGGTCACCCGCGGCGTGGAACTGGAC
This sequence comes from Kitasatospora sp. NPDC001119, assembly GCF_053598475.1. NCBI lineage: Bacteria > Bacillati > Actinomycetota > Actinomycetes > Kitasatosporales > Streptomycetaceae > Kitasatospora > Kitasatospora sp. NPDC001119. The sequence continues at coordinate 97,904 of NZ_JBSFKI010000034.1, read as the reverse complement.
GTGCTGGGGATCGGCTACCACGCGATCTCCGCGGAGCAGCGGGCCGCCGTGGTCGCGGCCCATCCGCGGCCCGACTTCAAGAACCGCATCCTGGCCGCGTTCACCGACGGCATCAAGGGCCGCCCGGCCACGACCTTCGGCAACGTCAAGGCGGACGTGCTCGCCCACTTCGTGCCCGGCTTCGAGCGCGGCGACTTCGTGGAGGTGATCAAGGGCTCCGAGTGGGAGGAGTGAGCCGGGGCGGGGCCCTCGGCTGAGGGGTTCTGGTCGCGGGCGCTGGCCGTGGGCGTTGGTTGCGGGCATCGGTCGGGGGCGTTGGACGCGGGCTTCTGAGGGCAGCCCGGGGGCCCGGTCGGCGTCGCTCGGCCGGGTTTGACGGGGGATCGGGGTTCCACCACCCTTCCACTAATCGAATAGTGAAAGGGTACTTTGCCGATGCCCGCTCCCTCCTCCGTGTCCCGGGCCGTTCCGAGCACGGCCGCTCTTCCGTCCGTACCGTCCCGCGCCCGCCGCCCCGCCCCGCTCGCGTGGGGCCTGGCGGCCGGGTTCGCCGCGCTGTACGCCTGCGTCGCCGTCAACCGGCACCGGCGCGGCCTCACCAAGGCCTACGACCTGGGCATCTTCGAGCAGGCCGTCCGGGCGTACGCCCACGGGCAGGCGCCGATCGTGCCGCTCAAGGGCCCCGGCTACCACCTGCTCGGGGACCACTTCCACCCGCTGATCGCGGTCCTCGCCCCCGCCTACCGGGCCTTCCCGAGCCCGCTCACCCTTGTCGTCGCCCAGGCGCTGCTGATGGCGCTGGCCGTCGTCCCGCTGACCCGCTGGGCCCACGAGGTGGCCGGGCCGCGGGTGGCGCTGCTCGTCGGCTGCGCCACCGGGGCCTCCTGGGGGATCGTCCGGGCGGCGGCCGACGACTTCCACGAGATCGCCTTCGCCGTCCCGCTGATCGCCTTCGCCGCCACCGCACTCGGCCGGCGCCGGCCGCTCGCCGCCGCGCTCTGGTCGCTGCCGCTGCTGCTGGTCAAGGAGGACCTCGGGCTGACGGTGGCCGCCGTCGGGGTCCTGATCGCTTGGCAGGCCCGGCGGGAGCGGCACAGCAGTCCACTGCCCGGACTCGCCCTCGCCGCCGTCGGGCTCGCCGCGACCGCGCTCACCGTGCTCGTCGTGCTCCCGGCGTTCAACCCGAGCGGGGGCTTCGACTACTGGCGGCAGCTGGACGGCGGCGGGCAGGGCGGGCAGGCCTCGCTCTGGGAACTGCCACTGCGGCTCGGCTGGCCGCCGGTCAAGTGGCTGCTGCTGTTCCTGCTCGCCGCCACCGCCGGCTTCATCGGCCTGCGCTCGCCGCTCCTGCTGCTCTGCGCGCCCACCCTCGCCTGGCGGCTGTTCTCCTCCAACTCGCACTACTGGGGCGTCAGTTACCACTACAGTGCGGTGCTGATGCCGATCGCGTTCGCGGCCCTGGTGGACGTCCTGCGCCGGGTTGACGCGCGCCGCCGCGTCGAGGTGCGCCGGGCCAGGCGCGGACTCGCCGTCAGTGCCCTGGTGGCCGCCGTGACGCTGCCGCTCTACCCGCTGCACGAGGTGGTGATGCCCGAGGCCTGGCGCACCTCGCCCCGGCTCACCGAGACCCGGGCGCTGCTCCACCGGATACCCGACGACGCCACCGTGGCCGCCTCCAACCGGCTGGCGGCCCAGCTCACCCGCCGGACGGAGGTCACCCTGGTGTGCCGGGCTCCGGAGGGCCCTGGCCCGCAGTGGGTGGCCGTCGACCTGCGCGACCCGAGCGTGCAGGCCCCGTGCGCCACCGCCGACACCGCCCGGATGCTGGCCGTCTACCGGGAGCGCGGCTACCGGCCGCTGGTCGAGCAGGACGGCCTGCTCCTGCTGCAACGCCCCTGAGCCGCCTCCCGGGTCGGACAACCCCCGAGCACCGGACAACCCCAGACCCGACAGCTCCAGACCGGGCACCCCCGGGTCCGGCTTGACCCGCGCGGCGCCGTGCGCCACCATTCCACTATTGAACTAGTGAAAGGCTGAATCGCCGGTGATCGAGTACCGCATCGAGCGGCGCAGCGGCGTCTCCACCTACCAGCAGATCGTGCAGCAGACCAAGCAGGCCCTGCGGCTCGGACTGCTCCAGCCCGGAGACAAGCTGCCGACCGCCCGAGAGGTGGTCGAACTGACCGCGATCAACCCCAACACCGTGCTGAAGGCCTATCGCGAGCTCGAACGCGAAGGCCTCGTCGAACCCCGCCCGGGGCTCGGCACCTTCGTCCGGCGCTCGCTCGCCCGGCCGGAGGCGGCGGCGGACGGGCCGCTGCGGGCGGGCCTGGTCGGGTGGGTGGACCAGGCCCGGGAGGCCGGACTGGAGCGCGAGGACATCACCGCGCTGATGGCCTCCGTCCTGGAGCAGCGCTTCGACACCGGGGTCTCTGCTTCTGGGACCTCCGACTCCGACACCGGGGCCTGAGGTCCCGACGCCGGGGCCCGAAACCCCGACACCGGGGCCTGCGGCTCCCCGGCAACACCGAACCGAGAACAGTGGGGGGACCGGGTGGACGACCCGACGACCACGGCGCCCGCGACGGCGCCGGCCCTGGAGGCCGAAGGCCTCGGCAGGAGGTACCGCGGCGGCTGGGCGCTGCGCGGCTGCGACGTCACCGTCCCGGCCGGGCGGATCTGCGGCGTGGTGGGCCCCAACGGCGCGGGCAAGAGCACCCTGCTCTCCCTCGCCGCCGGCCAACTCGCGCCCACCGAGGGCAGGGTGCGGGTGCTCGGCGCCACCGCCGGTGCGCCCGAGCTGCGCGCCCGGGTCGCCTACGTGCCGCAGGACAAGCCGCTCTACCCGGGCCTCACCGTCGCCGAGACGCTGCGGATGGGCCGCGAGCTCAACCCGGTGTGGGACGAAGCCGTGGCCCAACAGATCGCAGAGCAGGGCGAGTTGAACCCCAAGGCGCGGATCGGCTCGCTCTCCGGCGGCCAGCGCACCCGGGTCTGCCTCGCCCTCGCCCTCGGCAAGCTCCCCGACCTGCTGCTGCTCGACGAACCGATGGCCGACCTCGACCCGCTCGCCCGGCACCAGCTGATGGGCACCCTGATGTCGGTCGCCGCCGAGCGCGGCGCCGGGATCGTACTGTCCTCGCACATCCTCCCCGAGCTGGACGGCGTCATCGACCACCTGCTCCTCGTCCAGCGCGGACGCGTCCGGCTGGCCGGTGACCTGGAGGAGATCCTCGACGGGCACCGACTGGTCACCGGGCCGGCCGCCCAGGGTTCCTCCCTGGCCGCCGAGACGGTGGTCGAGCAGCGCGTCAGCGGCCGCCGGGCCGTCGCCCTGGTCCGCACCGACGAGCCGGTGGACGGCGACTGGGAGAGCGAACGCCCGAGCCTGGAGGACCTGCTGCTCGGCTACCTCCGGGCCTCCGCCGACACCTCCGCCGACAACCCGAACCACGTGAAGCCCGACCCGAACGGGGTGGCCGCATGAGCACCGACCTCCTGCCCGACCGGGCCCCCACCTCCGCACCCGCCGACCGGCGGCCCGCCACCCCCGCCCTGCGCGGGCTCATATGGCTGACGCTCCGTCAGAACCGCTTCCTGCTCTGGACCCTGGGCGCGCTGCTCGTCCTCGCGGTGGCGGACCTCGTCTGGATCCACGTCGCCCTCCGCCACATCATCGGCGTCCTGCGGCGGACCGGCTGCTACTACCCCGACTCCTGGTCCGAATCCGAGTGCTGGGCCCTCCTCGCACCGATCAACCGCCCCAACTTCTGGTACCTGGAGGTCCTCCAGCCCGCCGTCACCGTCCTCCCGCTGCTGATCGGCGTGTTCATCGGCGCCCCGCTGCTGGCCCAGGAGTACGAACGCGGCACCATCCGGCTGATCCGCGCCCAGTCCGTCAGCCCGGCCCGCTGGCTGGCCGTCCGCCTCGCCGTCCCCGGCCTCGCCGTCCTGGCCGTCAGCGGTGTGATCGCCGTCCTGATGACCTGGGTGTGGTGGACGGACATCGCACACGGTCCGGACGCCTTCGACCCGCCGTTCCAGTTCTTCACCTACCCGGCCATCGGCCTCGCCCCGGTCGCCTGGTCCCTGTTCGCGCTGGCCCTCGGTGTCCTGGTCGGCCAACTCGTCCGCCGCACCCTCCCCGCGATGTTCGCCACCGGCGCCCTCGTCGCCACCGCCCACGGCCTGGTCGTCTGGGCCCGCCCGCTCTTCTACCCGGTCGTGGAACAGGTGGCCCCCGTGGGCACCGCCCAGCCCACCAACGCCTGGCTCATCGACCAGGGCGTCATCTTCCCCGACGGCACCCGCGTCACCACCGACTCCTGCGCCCTCAACACCACCTGCAACACGGCCAGCGCCTCCTGGCTCCGCTTCCACCCGGCCGCCCACCTCACTCCCATCCAACTCGTCGAAGCCGGCATCCTCCTGGCCCTTGCCGCGGCCCTCCTGATCGCCGTCTTCCGCCGCATTCGCGCCTGAGGCGACGGTTGTCCGCGGCGACGAAAACCGTCGCCGACAGTTCCTATTCCTCGTCAATCCCCCGGCATCGCCGGGGGATTTTCCATGTCCGAAACCGCCTGGTCGGGCGGCTCTTCAGGTGTTCGATGACAGGAAATACGTTCGCTTTCCGGTGCCGTTGAAATGGCCATCCGAATTTCCGCCGAGTGAAAGTCGGCCATCGGTCGGCGGGAATTCGGCCACTCTGGCCCGACCGGCTTCCGGTCCCCGAGGCCGCCCCCATGCTGGAACGTTCGTCACCGACTGAAGGGAGAATGGTGAGCGTTCCACGACGACATGCGGGTGACCCCGATGTCATCGGTCAGACCGCCGCGCTGGTCGGATTCCTGCGCGAGGTCGTGCAGAGCAGCCATCAGCGGCTCCGGGACACGCGTTCCTGGGGGCCGCTCTGGCTGGCCGACCTGCCGGCGAAGGTGCCCCGGCCGTCCGGGGACGACGACCGTCCGTTGTTGGTCCTGGACCACGTTCCGCAGGCCGCGGCGCCGGAACTGCCGCCGGTGCTGGAGGGGTGGGTCGACGAGCGGCTGTGCCAGGACGCCGATGCCGAGGACCCGCCGCTCGCGGAGGAGGGTCCGTACCGGACCGGGGAGCCGGCGGCGGGTGGAGTCGACGGGTGGCAGGGCGACGAGGCGGTCGTCGCGCGGAAGGAAGCCGCGGAGGTCCTGCGGGCGTACGGGCCGTGGCTCGCGCGCTGGCGGATCTGGGCCGAGCGGGAGCGGTCCGAGCGGTCGCAGCGTCAGCTCTACGAGAAGGTCTACCACTGGCACCAGCAGTTGGCGCGGCAGGACGACCAGCAGGAACTCGTGCTCGCCGCAGGCCTGTTGAGCTGGCGGGAACCGAACGGCGGGGTGATCCACCGGCACGTGCTCTCGCGGCGGGTGGAGACCCACGTGGATCGGCGGACCGCGCAGATCACCGTACGCCTCACGGAGAGCGGAGCGGTCCGGCTGGAGGACCGGGACTTCCTGGACGCGGACGACGGCTGGGTGCCGGAGCGTGCGGCGGCGTTCAACGAGGAGCTCTCCGCGCTGCCCTTCCACCTGTTGAGCGAGGAGGCGCTGGAGTGCCTCTCGCAGTGGCTGGACCTGGTCCTGCCCAGGCCGGTGGCGTTCAGCACCAACTGGCGTCCGCCGGCGGGACCGGATGAGGGCGCCAGGCTGACCTTCGCGCCCGCCCTGCTGAAGCGGCCCAGGGACCGCAACGAGGTGTTGAGGTTCTACGACCGGATCGCGGAGAGCGTGGTGTCCGAACGCCGGGCCCCGCTCGGGCTGGCGCAGTTGGTGATGTCGCTGAACCCCGAGGACCGGCAGAACTGGGGCGGGCGGCAGGCGCCGGCGCTCTTCGGCGACGAGCCGCTGTTCCCCGGCAAGACCAATGCCCAGCAGCGTTCCGTACTCCAGCGGCTGCAGCGGGACACCGGCGTGGTGGTGCAGGGCCCGCCCGGCACCGGAAAGACGCACACCATCGCCAACCTGGTGTCCGCGCTCCTGGCCCAGGGCCAGCGGGTGCTCGTGACCAGCGCCAAGGACCAGCCGCTGACCGTGCTCCGGGACAAACTCCCGGCGGCTGTCAGGGACTTGTGCGTGTTGCTGCTCAGCACCACCAGCCAGGACGGTGCCAGCGAACTGGAACGCACCATCAACGCGCTGAGCGATCGGGTGGCGGCGGGCGACACCGACCAGCTGCGGGACGAGATCCAGCGGCTGACCCAGCGCCGGTACGAGGTGCGCAGCCGGATCAAGCTGCTGACCGAGCAGGTGGTCTCGCTGCGGGAGGCGGAGGTCTACCAGCACCCGGAGGTCGCACCGGGCTACTCGGGGACGCTCGCCGCGGTCGTGCGGAAGGTGCAGGACGAGGCGGTGCGGCTGGGCTGGATCGGCAGGCTGCCGAACCGGGCGCCGGAGGCACCGCCGCTCTCGCCCGTCCAGGCGGAGGAACTGCTCGCGCTGCTGCGGGACGGCGCCGGGCAGTGGACGGAGTCCGGGGTGTTCCCGGCGGCGGAGACGCTGCCGACCTCCGGCCAGGTCGCGGCGGCCCTCGCGGTGAGCCAGTTGAGCGTCAACGGTCTCTCACCGGCGGCGATCGAGGTGCGCAACGTCCTGGCCGCCCTGGAGACCTCCACCACGGACCGGCTGACCGAGCTGCTGGGCTCCGGCCGAAACCGACTGCACCGTCTGGGTGTTCACCGGGAGGCCGCGCGCTGGGGCGACGAGGGCTGGGTGGAGCGCGCGCTGACGGACCGGCTGGCCCGGCGCCACCCCGATCTCTGGCGGCGTGTCGCCGACGTCGCGCGCGTGCTCCCCGAGGTGGCCGAGGGCCTCGACCGGGTCGGTCTGCGCACGGTGGTCCTCCCGGACCTCCTGGTCCCCGAGCGCGCCCGCCGGATGGCGGCCACGATCCCGGCCCTGATGGAGCAGCTGTCGGCGGGCCGCAGGCTGCGGACCCGGTTCGCGTTCAGGGCGCAGCGGGAGGCCGAGGAACTCCTCGGCAGTTGCACGGTGGACGGCAAGGTGCCGGCCTCCGCCGACGATCTCGGCGCCGTGCTGGCCCATCTGCACGCGCACGCGGCCCTCGCCGCGGTGGCGGCCCGCTGGGAGCAGGTGGGTGCGGCAGTGCCGGAAGCGCCGCTGGAGGTGCGACTGGCCTCGCTGTCCGAGCGCTACCGGCACCTCGCCGAGGTCGACGGATTCGGCCGGATCCGTGAGCAGGTCGACGAGCTCCTGGTCCACCACGGGGTCTACCTCGACCTGACCCGGCCGCAGGCGTGGCAGGACTTCGCCGAGGCCGTCGCGGCCCTGGCCGGCCGGCAGCGCGCGGAGGAGGCCGCGGAGCGGCTCGGCCGATGGGACCGGCTCCTGCGCGGCGGGGAGGACGGCGTGGCCGCGCCGGTCGAGGCGCTCGCCATGGCGCAGGCCCTGCGCGACCGCGACGTCGACCAATACACCAAGGAGCTCGAAGCGCTCGCGGCAGCGCAGCAACGGGACCAACGGCGGCGTCGCTGCGTGGAGTTGCTCGACGGACTGCGCAGCGCGTCGCCCGCGCTCGCCGGCCGGCTCGAAGCGGAGGCCGAGGACCCGGCCTGGGACGAGCGGCTCGCCCGGCTCCGGGACGCCTGGGCCTGGGCGAAGGCGTCCGAGTTCATCGACGACGAACGCGCGCCCGGCCGGGAACAGCGCCTCGACGGTGAACTCACCGAGCACGAGGCAAAGTTGGAGGAGCTCACGGGAGACCTGGCCGCCGCACACGGCCGGCTGCACTGCCTGGTGCGGATGACCCAGGAGCAGCGCTCGGCACTCCAGGCCTACCGCACGCACATGGCGTCGTACGGCAAGGGCAAGGGCAAGAGCGCCTCCCACTTCAAGGCGGCCGCCCACAGCGCGATGCAGGTCGCCCAGGGAGCGGTGCCGGCCTGGGTGATGCCCATCGCGCGGGTGGCGGAGATGATCAAGCCCAGGCAGGACGCCTTCGACGTGGTGATCGTCGACGAGGCCAGTCAGGCCGGCATGGACGCGCTGTTCCTGCTCTGGCTCGCGCCGAGGATCATCGTGGTCGGCGACGACAAGCAGTGCACGCCACCGGTCACCGGGCTGGGCCGCACCCAGCAGATCCAGGACCGGCTGTCCGCGCACCTGCCGGAAGTCCCCGCCCACCTGCGCCAGTTGTACATGCCGCACTCCAACCTGTACCAGCTGCTGTCGACGTTCTTCCCGTCCACCATTCGCCTGCAGGAGCACTTCCGCTGCATGCCCGAGATCATCGGCTGGTCCTCGGAGACCTTCTACACCCCGCCGGGCCTCATCCCGTTGCGGCAGTACGGCGGTGAACGGCTCGACCCGCTGCTGACGCACTACGTCGAGGGCGGGGTCACCGAGGGACGCGACGGACGGATCCGCAACCCGAAGGAAGCGGAGGCGATCGTGGACTGCCTCGCCGAGCTGGCCGCGGACCCGGCGTACGAGCACAAGACCATGGGCGTGATCGTGCTCCAGGGCTTCGGCCAGGTCAAACTGCTGGAGCAGCTGATCGAACAGCGACTGCCGGCCCCGGTCCGGGAGCGCCACCGCATCCGGGTGGGAACCCCGGCCCAGTTCCAGGGCGACGAGCGGCACGTCATCCTGCTGTCGATGGTGGTCGACCGGGTGCGGAAGATCGCCGGCGGCATGCGCAGCGAGCAGCAGGCCTACAACGTGGCGGCCAGCCGCGCCCAGGACCAGATGCGGCTCTTCTACTCGGTGCCGCCGGACCAGCTCAAACCCGGGGACCTGCGGCTCAACCTCCTGGGCTACATGCAGAACCCGCCGGCCGCACTGGCGGAGGCGGCCGACCTCGGCGCCGTGCTGCCCGACGTCCGGCGCCCGCCCTTCGACTCCCTCTTCGAACAGCAGGTCTACCTGCGGCTCAAGGAGCGCGGCTACCACGTGGTGCCCCAGTACCCGGCGGGCAGCAAGCGCATCGACCTGGTGGTGATCGGCGCGCGCGGCCGCCTGGGCGTGGAGTGCGACGGCGACTACTACCACTCGACCCTCGACCAGATCCGGCACGACCAGCAGCGCGACCGTGAACTCCAGCGGGTCGGCTGGCGGTTCTGGCGCATCCGGGAGAGCGAGTTCAGGTTCGACCCGGACGAGGCCCTGGCGGGCCTGTGGGAGGAACTCGACCGGCAGGGCATCCGCCCGGCGAACTACTCCCGGCCCTCCCCGCCGCCGGGGGACACGCGGCCGTGGACGCCACTGGAACTGCCGGAGGGCGACGAACTGCCCGACGAAGGCGCGGAGAACCACGAGCCGCCGGGGCAACAGGGCCCCGACGACGGGGACGGTGCCGAATCCGCCCCCGCCCCTGACACCGATTCGACCGGAGGAACGGCATGACCCAGACGCACAGCCGGCAGGACGACCGCACGCTGGACGAGAACACCCTGGAGGAACTCGCCCGCGTCGTCGCGGGCGACGACGACCTCCTCTACCGCCGCGGCTTCGAGATCGCGGCCTTCCTCAAGCGGGCCGGCTGGCAGGAGGTGCCCGAGTACGACGGCCAGTACCGCAGGGAGTGGGCCGCCGAACTGCTGATGGCCCGGCGCGACCAGCCCGGGGAGATCGAGAAGGTGCTGCTCAGGCTGGCCGATCCGCGTGAGTACCTCGAGGAGCCCGGCCTGCTCACCGAGGTCGTGACGGCGGTCAACACCTTCCTCATCCACGAGGGGTACCGGCTGGAGAACCCCGGCGGCAGCCCCAGGCTGGTGTCGTGCGATCCGGCACTGGCGCACCCGACGCACTACGGCTCCGCCGAGCTGAAGGTCGTCATGGCGGACCTCATCGCCGACGAGGCCATGGCGGAACTGCTCCAGTGGCGTCTGGACGAGGCCCGCACCTGCTACGCCAACGGCGCCCACGTCGCGGCGATCATCATGCTCGGCTCGTTGATGGAGGGCGTGCTGGTCCAGACCGTCGTGGAACGGGACCCCTCCCTTCTGGGCCGCAAGTCGGAGGACCGCATCAACCTCCACGATCTGATCGTGGCGTGTCACGGGGTCGGGTGGATCGGCGCGGACATCGAGAAGTTCAGCCACGAGCTGCGCGAGTACCGGAACTTCGTCCACCCCAAGGCCGAGGCTCGCGAGAGCCACCGGCCGGACCGCGACACCCTGGCCATCTGCTGGCAGGTGGTCAACGCGGCCCTGAACGACCTCGCCGACACGCACCCCGGCCGTGCCCGGTAGCAGTGCCGGTGCAGGGCACACGCGTCGCGGTCGGAGTGGTCCGAGGAGTCGTGGGACTTCAGGAAGCGGCGGCGGCCGGTCTCGCTGAAGCAGGACGGGGCGGCCGCGGCGATTCGGGTTCCGCGGTGACGCCCGAGCCGTAGGTGCGGGGGCCGGCGGCTTCGGTGGAGGGGGTTGGTGTCCACCGGGGCCGCCGGTCGGTCGTGGGCCAGGACGGCGGGGAGTGGTGGGTGGGATCATGGTGCCGTCCTGGGTGTGCGGAGTGAGGCGGGGATCGGGTGGTGGGGGAGCGGCGGCGGGTCGGGGTGGTCCTGGCCGAGGCGGAGGGGTTGCGGGCGGCGGCCGGGGCGGTGGTGGCGGACCACCGGGAGGCCGTGGAGCAGGTGCGGGTGGCGTACGTCGGGGTGCGGGACCGGCTGGTGCGGGAGGAGTTGGGGGCCATCCCGGTGGCGCGGCTCCGGGACGTGACGGAGGGGCGGCTGCGGGTCGGGGCGCTGGAGGCGGCCGGGCTGGGGACGGTGCGGCAGGTGGTGGAGGCCTCCGGCTACACGCTGCGGCTGATCCCGGGGGTCGGGGCGCAGACGGCGGCGCAGGCGCTGGCCGCGGCCGGGCAGATCGCCCGGGCGGTCGAGCAGACGGTGGCGGTGCGGCTGGACGTCGAGCGGCAGGACGCGATGAGCTCCGCGCTGGTCGTGGCGCTCCAGCGGCTGGTGGCCGCGGGGCCGGAGGCGCGGCGGGCCCGGGAGACCGCGGAGCGGGTCCTGGCCGAGGTCGAGCCGCTGGTGGCGGCCGCGGGGCCGGCCCGGGGGGTGCTGCGCGGGCTGTTCGCCGGGCGGGAGCGGCGGGCGCAGGCGCAGGCGGCGGTCGAGTCCCTGGCGGAGGCGCTGGTCGGGTTCGGGGCGCGGGAGGTCCCGGTGCTGTTCGCCCAGGCCTCGGTCGACCTGCTGCGTCCGTCGCTCGACCCGGTCGAGGCGTGGACGGACTTCGAGCTCCGCTCGGCCGACTACTACGGCGTGCTCGGCGGGATCGTCGAGGAGGCCGGGGTCGAACTCGCCGCCGCTGAGGGGTTCCTGCCGGAGGACCTGTCGGACCGGGTGCGGGCCGAGCCGCTGGACGACGCCCACTGCCGGGTCTCGCTGCGCGGCTACCAGGCGTTCGGGGCGCGGTTCGCGCTCGCCCAGCGGCGGGTGATCATCGGGGACGAGATGGGCCTCGGCAAGACGGTGCAGGCGATCGCCGTGCTGGCGCACCTGCGGGCCCGGGGGAGCACCCACTTCCTGGTGGTCTGCCCGGCCAGCGTCCTGATCAACTGGATCCGGGAGGTCGAGTCGCGCAGCACCCTGCGGGCGTTCCGGGTGCACGGACCGGAGCGGGAGGCGGCGCTCGCCGAGTGGCTCCGGGACGGCGGGGTCGCGGTGGTGACCTTCGACGGGCTGCGCCGCCTGGAGGCGTCGGAGGTGGCGGAGTCGGCCGCGGTCGGGATGGTCGTGGTGGACGAGGCGCACTTCGTCAAGAACCGTGCCGCGCAGCGCTCCCGGGCGGTGGCGGCCTGGGCGGAGCGGGTGGAGCGGGTGCTGTTCCTCACCGGGACGCCGATGGAGAACCGGGTGGAGGAGTTCCGCACCCTGGTGGAGTACCTCCAGCCCGCGCTGGTGCCGCTGGTCCGGCAGGGTTCGGCGGCCGCCGGGCCGGCGGCCTTCCGCAAGGCCGTCGCCCCGGCCTACCTGCGTCGCAACCAGCAGGATGTGCTCACCGAGCTGCCCGAGGTGGTGCACGTGGACGAGTGGGAGGAGTTCTCGCCCGCCGACCTCGCCGCCTACCGGTCGGCCGTCGCGGCGGGCAACTTCCCGGCGATGCGCAGGGCCGGTTACGCGGACCCGGTGGAGTCGGCCAAGCTGAAGCGGCTGCTGGAGATCGTCCGGGAGGCGGCGGACGGCGGGCTGAAGGTGGTGGTCTTCTCGTTCTTCCGGGACGTCCTGGCGGCCGTCCAAACGGCCCTGGACCAGCGGGCGTTCGGGCCGATCGACGGCTCGCTGGAGTCGGCGCGGCGGCAGGACGTGGTGGACGGCTTCAGCGCCGCGCCCGGGCACGCGGTGCTGCTCTGCCAGATCCAGGCCGGGGGCGTGGGCCTGAACATCCAGGCGGCCTCGGTGGTGATCCTGTGCGAGCCGCAGGTCAAGCCGACCCTGGAGGAACAGGCGGTGGCCCGCTCGCGCCGGATGGGGCAGGTCCGCCGGGTGCGGGTGCACCGGCTGCTCGCCGCGGACAGCGTCGACCAGCGGGTGCTGGACCTGCTGCGGGCGAAGGGCCGGCTGTTCGACGAGTACGCGCGGCGCAGCGAGGTGGCGGAGTCGACGCCGGAGGCGGTGGACGTGTCGGAGCAGTCGCTGGCGGCGCTGATCGTCGAGGAGGAGCAGCTGCGGCTGGCGGCCGCCGAGGGCTGAACGCGTCAATCGGCGAGTGTGCGCAGGTAGGTGAGGACGGCACGGACCCGGCGGTGGCCGGTGTCGGGGGTGGGCATGCCGAGCTTGCCGAAGATGCTGCCGATGTGCTTGTTCACCGAACTCTCGGCGAGGAAGAGGAGCCGGGCGATGGTCGGGTTGTTGTGGCCCTCGGCCATCAGGGCGAGCACCTCGCGCTCGCGCGGGGTGAGGGTGGCCAGCGGGTCGGGGCCGGTGCGGTGGGCCATCAGCTGGGAGATGACCTCCGGGTCCATCGCGGTGCCGCCCTCGGCGACCCGCCGCAGCGCCTGGAGGAACTCCTCGGCGCGGCCGACCCGGTCCTTGAGGAGGTAGCCGACGCCGGTGGCGCTGTCGGCGAGCAGCTCGGCGGCGTAGGCGCGTTCGACGTACTGGGAGAGGATCAGGACGGGCAGCGCGGGCAGTCGGCGGCGGGCCTCGACGGCGGCGCGCAGGCCCTCGTCGCGGAAGTCCGGGGGCAGCCGGACGTCGACCACGGCGACGTCGGGGCGGTGGTCGAGCAGGGCGGGCAGCAGGTCGTCGCCGTGCTCGACGGTCGCGCACACCTCGTGTCCCTCGCTGTGCAGCAGCAGGACCAGGCCCTCGCGGAGCAGGGCGTTGTCCTCGGCGATCAGGATCCGCACGGGATCTCCACTTCCAGGATGGTCGGGCCCCCGGGCGGGCTGGACAGGCGGGTGGTGCCGTCGAACGCGGCGGCCCGGCGGCGCAGTCCGGGCAGCCCGCTTCCGGCGCCCTCGACGGCGCCGCCCCGGCCGTCGTCCTCGACCCGGACGGCGATGGCGGCAGTGGTGATCCGCAGCCGGACCAGGGCGCCGCGGGCGCCGCTGTGCCGGGCGACGTTGGCGAGCGCCTCGGAGACCACGAAGTAGGCCGCGGCCTCGGCGGCGGCCGGTGCGCGCGGCGGCGGGTCGGCGGACTGATCGGCGGAACGGCCTGCGGATGTCTCGGAGTTGTGCAGCTCGACCCGGGTCGGTACGGCGCAGCGGGCGGCGAGCGACCGTACGGCCTCGGCCAGGCCGCGGTCGGCGAGCAGCGGCGGGTGGATGCCGCGTACCAGGGTGCGCAGCGACTCCAGGGCCTGTTCGGCGACGAGTTGGGTGGAGTCCACCAACGCGGCGGCCTGCTCGGGGCGTTGGTCGAGCGCGCGGCGGATCATGCCGAGCCGGAGCGAGACGGCCACCAGGTTGGCCTGGGCGCCGTCGTGCAAGTCCCGTTCGATCCGGCGCAGTTCGGCGGCATGGGCGTCCAGCGCCTCGGACCGGCTGGTGGTCAGCTCCCGGACGCGGTGGGCGAGCGAGACGCGGGGCCGGGCGACCAGCAGCCGGCCGGAGGCCCGGGCGTGCAGGTCGGCGAGCGGCGGCAGCGTGACCAGGGCGACGGCGGCGTAGCCGACACCGCCCAACGCGGCAGCGGCGGCCATCGGCCAGGAGTCGACGGTCAGCAGGATGATCTTCCCGCGCTCGTCGGGTAGCAGTTGCCACCACACCGGTGCCGTCAGCCAGTTGAAGGCGTGGCTGCACAGGGTGAGGGCGCCGGCGCACAGGGCCGTCCCGGCCGTGCCGTGGGCGAGCAGCCAGAGCAGGTCCTTGTCGACGGCCGGGTCGCGTAGAGACGGCCGGTCGCCGTACGGCGTGTGCAGCCGCTCGCCGCCGAGCCGGGCGCCGGCCCGGCGTCGGTGGAAGTCGGCGGAGCGGCGCAGCAGGCGCAGGGCCGGCGGGAGGAGCGGCAGTCCCACGCCGACCAGGCAGAGGGCGAGGACGACGAGCAGCAGGCAGAGCCCGACCAGCGCGGCCAGACCGGTGCCGAGGCAGAGCAGGAGGTAGCGGGCGGCGGCGGGGAAGCGGCGAGCCGCGGACCGGGCGAAGGCGCGCGGGCCCGGGCGGCCCGGGCGGACGGTCGGCCGGGCCGTGGACCCGTCAATCCTGGGCGTCCGCACGACTGTTCAGTGCCTCCGAGCCCCGAGCCGACTTTTCGATCACCCTAGCACCGGCCCCGGGACCGGCCTGGAATCGCTCCGCAGGCCGCCCCGAGGGCGAAGGCCCTTCCGCCGCCGCGCGGGGCGCCTCCACAATGGGCGGATCGATCGCGGAAGTGGGGGACCGGGATGGAGTGGCTGCTGGGGATCGGTGGAGCCCTGCTGCTCGGCGTGGTGACCAATCTGGTGTACGACTTCGCCAAGTTCGGCGGGTCCCGGCTCGGCTCCCGGGTGCCGGTGCCGCGGGTCCGGCGGGCGAGCCTGACGGCGGCGGCCCGGGCGCACGACGTGCGGGCGGACGGGCTGGCGCCGCTGATCACCTGGTCAGCGGCCCGGCCGCTGGTGCCGGGCACGCTGGTGACGGCGCACCGCGGGCGGGTGGAGCGCCCGCACGCGCTGGACGCGGCCGGGTGGGCCGAGGAGGTGGCGCGCCAGCGGGCGGCCGGTGCGGCGGGCCGGACGGCGTACATCTCGCGGCTGACGGTCGATCACGGCGAGCACGGCGGCGCGCGGGTCTGCGAGGTGGACATCGCCGAGAGCGACTACGCGGAGTGCATGGCCACCACCCGGCTGGGCCGGGAGGACCCGGCGGCGGCCCGGCTGCTGCGCGCGGCCCTGGACGAGGGACTGACGAGCTTCGTGGCCGTCGCCCCGCCCACGATGGTCAGCGCCTGCGTCGCGGTGCGGGACCGGCTGGGCCGGCTGCTGCTGCTCCGCCGCTCGCTGGCGGTCAACACCTTCCCGGCGCAGTGGACGGTCGGGATCAACGAGACGATGAAGTACCGCGACGAGCCCGGCGCCGCCGAGGACTTCTACGGGCTGGTCCGGCGGGCGCTGGAGGAGGAGCTGGGGCTGCTGCCGGGCGACGTCGGGCCGACCGTGATCACCTGGCTGGGCTGGAGCGAGCCGGCCTCCTGCTACACGCTGGTGGCCACCGTCCGGTCCCGGCTCGACGCGGCCGGGATCGACCGCCGCCGCGAGGCCTGCCACAGCACCTTCGAGCACGACATGGCCGTCTGGGTGCCCTTCACCCGCCGTACGGTCTCCGAGCTGGTCGAGGGCGGCACCTGCCCGGACGGCTCGCGGCGCTGGTCGTACCTCGCGCCGCTGGTCGCCTGGGAGGCCTGGCGGGCGGCGCAGCAGGAGCGGGCGTAGGCCGGAGCGGTCGTTCCCGGGAACGGGCATTCCCGGGAACGACCGTTCCGCATGCGGAACGATCGTTCTCGGGGCGGCCGCGGTCAGCCGACGGCGGCCCGCCAGTCCGCCGGACCGCTCGCCGGGAGGTGCCCGGGCAGGCCCGGCGTCCAGCGCTTCGAGCCGTCCGGCAGGACGGCCAGGGCCTCGATGCCGGGTCGGCGGGCGGCCCAGGCGAGGGCGCGGTCCGGGCCCATCGCGAACGCGGCGGTGGCCCAGGCGTCGGTGCGGGCGATGCCGGTGCCCGGGGCGCCGACCAGGGTGAGCGAGGCCAGGCCCCGGGCCGGGCGGCCGGTCTGCGGGTCGAGGATGTGCGCGCCGCGCTCGGCGGTGCCGGAGGTGGCCACGGCGAGGTCGTGACCGGCGAGGACGGCGGCCAGCAGCCCCGGCTGCCGGGGGTCGGCGATGCCGATCCGCCACGGGCCGCCGGCGGTCTGCACGTCCCCGCCGCCGCTGACGCAGTACTGCCGGGCGCCGGAGGAGCGCAGCAGGCCGGCCGCCTGCTCGACCGCCCACCCCTTGACCCAGCCGCTCGGGTCCAGCCGCCCGCCCGGCCGCTCGCTGAAGTGGCCGTCCGTCTCGGCGGCCACGTCGCGGCAGGCCGCCAGCACGGCGCGGACCTCCGGATCGCAGTCGTCCAGGGCGAGTTCGCCCCGGTCGAGGCGGCTGATGTCGCTGTCCGGCCGGTAGGTGGAGAACACCGCGTCGATCCGGTGCAGCCGTTCGGCGATCCGCTCCAGCGCGGCGGCGGTGCCGGGGCCGGGGTCGCGGACGGCGATCGAGAAGACGGTGCCCATCACGGGCTCGGCGTGGCGCAGCACGGGGCGCCTCAGCCCTTGGCCCGGTCGAGGGCGCTCTGCAGGGAGCGGACGTAGCCGTCGCTGGTGTACGTCGCGCCGCTGACCACGTCGATGGCGGCGCTCTGCGCGGATATCGCCTCCTGGTTGAGCACGGGCAGCGCGGAGCTGTTGATCTCGCGGTCGCGGCGCTCGGAGTTCGGGTACTTGACCACGTCGACGGCGGTGATCCGGCTGCCGGCCAGGGTGACCTGCACCTGGACCGGCCCGTACCGGGTGTTGACGGTGTCGCCGCTGACCTTCCGGGTGGCGCCCGTGCCCGCGGCGGAGGCGGAAGAGGAGGGTGCTGGGGCCTCCGACGGCTGCGAGACATCGGAACCGGAACCGGTACCCGCCCCCGAGCCGATCACCGGGGCGGGCCCGGCCGCCTCGTGCGGCTTGAGGGACAGCAGCAGCACCACCCCGGCCGCGGTGGCGGCGCTGGTGACGACGGCTCGGCGCATGGAAATCAACGCTCCTCAGGTGCTTGGCGAGCCGAACGGGCTCAGCGGGCGGAAGGACTCGGCGGGCGAACGGGCTCCGCGAGCGGACGGGCTCAGAACGAAAAGCTCTCGTGGTGGATGCGCCCCCGCCGCACCCCCGCGGCCCGCAGCGCGCGCACGGCCTCCTCGGCCATCGCCTCCGGGCCGCACAGGTAGACCTCGTGGTCGGCGAGGTCCGGGACCAGCCGGGCCAGCGCGGCCCCGAGGTCGCCGACCTGCTCGCGCGAGCCGAGCAGCTCGTGCACCGCCGCACCGCGCCGCCGGGCGACATCGTCCAGTTCCGCCCGGAACAGTACGTCCTGCGGCCGCCGGGCCCGTTGGACCAGGGTCAGCTCGCCCGGCAGCGTCTCGAACAGGGCGCGCAGCGGGGTGATCCCCACCCCGGCGCCGAGCAGCAGCACCCGGCGCTGCCGCAGCCGCCGCCCGGTGAACGCCCCGTACGGGCCCTCGGCGCGCACCCTGGTCCCCGGGCGCAGGGCGGCCACGGCGGCGCTGTGCCCGCCGAGGTCCTTGACCGTGAAGCGCAGGAAGCGCGGGTGGGGCGGCGCGGACAGCGAGTACGGGTTGGCGGCCCAGCGCAGCCCGGGGGCCTGGAACTGGAGCCGGAAGAACTGGCCCGGCTCGGCGCGGAGTCCGTCCAGCCGCCGCCCGGTCAGGAAGAGCGACACCACGCCGGGGCCCTCCGGCCGTACCTCGGCGACGGTCAGGCCGTGCCGCCGGTCGAGCAGCCACGGCCGCAGCAGCCGGAACCAGCCGAGCAGCGCCGCCGTCCCGAAGTAGAGCGCGTACCAGGCGGCCCGGCCGGGGCCGCCGCCCAGGTCGGCGCCGGTGGCGAGCTGGTGGGAGAAGGCCAGCGCCACCGCGAGGTAGGTCGCCAGGTGCAGGTAGTACCAGGTCTCGTACGGGAGGCGGCGTCGCGCGATCCGGGCGGAGACGGCGCCGGTGCCGAGCAGCAGCAGGGTGCCCAGGGCGGCCTTGACCATCTCGGGGTAGTGGAAGACGATCTCCACGCCCTCGCCGACCACCCCGCGCCCGTCGGTCAGTGCGTAGCCCCAGACGACCGCCAGCACGTGCACCGAGACCAGGGCCACCATCCACCGCCCGCCGAAGGCGTGCCAGCGCGCCAGCCGGTCCGCCCCGACCCCGCGCTCCACCGGCGGCAGCCGGGCCATCAGCAGGAGCAGCACCGGCGCGGCGTAGCCGGCCAGCAGTCCGGTGATCCGGCCGGCGCCGGTCAGCCAGCCGGCCGCGCCGACCACCGCCGGGGTGCCCGTCCACCAGAGCGCGAGCACGCCGAGCGCGCCCACGGCGACCAGGCCGAGCGCCGCGCGCGGGTCGAGGGCGAACGGCGGTCGTGGTGCTGCCCGGTGGCTCGGGCGGTCGGGTGACGGCCGGGGCCCGGGCCGCGACGTCGGTGCGGCGGCAGTGCTCATCGGGAACCTCCTCAGCGCCCGGCGGCGAGGGCCGCCGGGCCGCCCACGATCGCAGCGCAAGCTCTGAGCCGGCTCTGAGTCGGCCGGCCGGCGGGGCTCGCTGTGAAGGTGTTCGCGCAGGTCAGCAGCATTGTGATGGTCTACGAACCACTTTCCGGGGTCTCAGCGCTTTCTCATCGGGGCGGGTCAGGATGAGCACCGCGCAGCACGAGCCCGAGGGAGCCCCCATGGACGAGACCGCCGGCCGCCCGGACTGGCGGGTCCTGGTCGTCGACGACGAACCGGACCTGGTCGAGGTGGTGTGCGGGGCCGTCCGCTACGAGGGCTGGCAGGCGCGCGGCGCGACCACCGGCCTGGCCGCCGTCGAGGCCGCCGCGGCCTGGCGGCCGCACGCCGTGGTGCTGGACGTGATGCTGCCCGACCTCGACGGCCTGGAGGTGCTGCGCCGCATCCACGCCGGGCAGCCCGAGGCGCGGGTGCTCTTCCTCACCGCCCGGGACGCCGTCGAGGAGCGGATCGCCGGCATCGCGGCCGGCGGCGACGACTACGTGACCAAGCCGTTCAGCCTGGCCGAGGTGGTGGTCCGGCTGCGGGGCCTGCTGCGCCGGGCCGCCCCGCCCGCCGCGTCCGGGCAGCCGCCCCCGCACGCCCTGGTGCTCGGCGACCTGGTGCTGGACGACCGGGCCCGCGAGGTCACCCGGGGCGGGGAGGCGGTCGAGCTCAGCCCCACCGAGTACGCGCTGCTCGCCCACCTGATGCGCCACCCCCGGCAGGTGCTCAGCAAGGCGCAGATCCTGGACGCCGTCTGGTCGTACGACTTCGGCGGGCAGGCGCACATCGTGGAGCTGTACATCAGCTACCTGCGCAAGAAGGTGGACGCGGGGCGCAGTCCGATGATCCACACGGTGCGCGGCGCGGGCTACCTGATCAAGGCCGCGACGTGAGCGGCGCGCAGGCCCGCGACGCGAAGCGCCAAAAGTCCCGCGACGCGAAGCGCCCGGGGTCCCGCGTCGCCCGGCTGGTGCCCCGCACCCTGCGGGCCCGGCTGATCGCCGGACTGCTGGTGCTGCTCGTCGTCACCTGCGCCGCCGTCGGCCTCGCCACCACCGCCGCGCTGCGCCACTTCCTGGTCGACCGGCTGGACCAGCAGCTCACCGAGTCCGGCGGACGCTACGCCGCGAGCCTGGAGCACACCGCCCAGGGCGCCGGCCCCGACACCCGGGCCCAGACCCCCGGCACCCTCGGCGTACGGCTGCTCGACGGCCGGGTCACCGCTGCGGGCGTGGTCGACGGGGACGCCGACGACGTGGACAGCCCCGGCGACGAGGACGACCGGGTCGCCTTCACCCCCGACCAGCAGCACACGCTGGCCGCCCTGCCCGTCGACGGCCCGGCCCGCACCCTCGACCTCGGCCGGGCCCTGGGCCGCTACCGGGTCCGCGCGGTCACCGGGCGGGACGGCGACGTGCTGGTCAGCGGTCTGCCGCTGCGCCCGGCCGAGGACACCGTCGAGCGGCTGGCGACCCTGGAGCTCACCGTCTTCGCGATCTCCGTCGCCGCAGCCGGTGCTGCCGGGGCCGCCTGGGTCGGCGTCTCGCTGCGCCCGCTGCGGCGGGTGGTGGGCATGGCCGAGCGGGTCAGCGCGCTGCCGCTCGCCAGCGGTGAGGTGATGCTCGCCGAGCGCGTGCCCGACGACGACCCGCGCACCGAGGTCGGCCGGGTCGGCGCCGCGCTCAACCGGATGCTCGGGCACGTCGGCGGCGCACTCGCCCGCCGCCACGCGGTGGAGGAGCGGCTGCGCGGCTTCGCCGCCGACGCCAGCCACGAGTTGCGCACCCCGGTCGCGGCGGTCCGCGGCCACGCCGAGCTGGCGCTGCGCCACCCCGGGCCGGTGCCGCCCGAGGTGCGGCACTCGCTGGAGCGGATCGACGCCGAGGCGCTGCGGATGGGGGCGATCGTCGAGGACCTGCTGCTGCTCGCCCGGCTGGACGCCGGCCGCCCGCTGGCCGAGGAGGAGGTGGACCTGACCCGGACCGCCCTCGACGCGGTGGCAGACGCCCGTGCCGTCGGGCCGGAGCACCGCTGGCGGCTCGTCCTGCCCGAGGAGCCGGTGCTGGTGCGCGGGGACGGGCACCGGCTGAGCCAGGTGGTGGCCAACCTGCTGGCCAACGCCCGGAGCCACACCCCGCCCGGCACCGAGGTCGAGCTGCGGCTCGAACGGGCGGACGGCCAGGTCGAGTTGAGCGTCACGGACGGCGGCCCGGGGATCGCGCCGGAGCTGGCAGACCGGGTCTTCGAGCGCTTCGTCCGGGGCGACCGGGCCCGCTCCCGGGCCACCGGCTCGACCGGGCTCGGCCTGGCGATCGTCCGGGCCGTGGTCGGGGCGCACGGCGGCACGGTGACGGTGGCGAGCCGGCCCGGCCGTACGGAGTTCACCGTCCGGCTGTCGTGACGGTCGTCCTGGCAGCGGTGGGGATCGCGGTGGGTGCGGCAGCCGTCCGGAAGCGCTGCCGGTAGTCGGTCGGCGTCGTCCCGAGGCGGCGGCGGAAGGCGCGCACCAGGGTGTCGACGGTGCCGAACCCGCAAGCGGTGGCGATGCGTTCGAGCGTCGCGTCGGTGGACTCCAGCCGGTGGCGGGCCAGTTCGACCCGGGCCGACTCGACGTAGGCGCTCGGGGTGGTGCCCAGCTCGGTCTTGAAGATCCGGGTCAACTGCCGTTCGCTGACGTGGGCGTGGGCCGCGAGGTCCGGGACGGTGAGCCGGCCGGAGAGGTTGCGCAGGATGTGGTGGCGCAGCTCCTCGATCCGCCGGGTGGTCGACACGGGCTCCAGCGGGACGCTGAACTGGCTCTGACCGCTGGGGCGTTTGAGGTACATGACGAGCTGGCGGGCGACCCGCAGGGCCAGCTCCTCGCCGAAGTCCTCGGCGACCAGCGCGAGCGACAGGTCCAGGCAGGCGCTGATGCCCGCGCCCGTCCAGACCTCGCCCTCGCGGATGAAGATCGGGTCCGGGTCGACCTCGATCTCCGGGTGCTCCTCGGCGAGTTGGCCGGCCGTGGACCAGTGGGTGGTGGCGCGCCGCCCGTCCAGCAGTCCGGCGGCGGCGAGCAGGTGCGCGCCGACGCAGACGCTCGCCACCCGGCGCGAGCGGGCGGCCAGCGTGCGGACCCGGTCGACCACCGCCGGGTCGGTGAGCGCGCGGACCCGGCGGCGCTCGTCCACCTCGACCGAGCCGGGCACCAGCAGGGTGTCGATCCGGCTCCGGGCGGCCTCGTCGAAGGTGAGGTCGGGCAGGATGCGCACGCCCGCCGAGGTGGTGACCGGCGCCGCCGACTCGGCGGCGAGGACGACCCGGTAGCCGGTCGCGTCGTCGGTCTCCCGGCGGACCAGGGAGAACACCTCGGGCGGGCCGGTCACGTCGAGCAGGTCGACGCCCTCGAACAGCACGATGACGATCAGCCGTTGCGCAGCCGGTGCGGGCACTGCCTGCTCCCCTCGTTCCCCGGGGCGCTCTTCCCCGTCGATGTCGGAATCTGCATGTTAGGCGACATTGCCGACACGCGAGCGCCGCCCGTAGCGTTCTCGAAGCCGGCCGCACCAGGTGTGACCTGCGAGATCCCCGACTCCCGACCGTGAAGGCGGCACCCCATGCCCACGACGACCCTGCGCACCCTCAACGGCCTCGACGAGCAGCCCGCCGCGCTCGGCGACTCGACCCTGATCATGATCGACTACCAGAACACCTACGTGCGCGGCGTGATGGAACTGGAGGGCTGGCAGGAGGCGCTCGACGCCGGTGCTGACCTGCTCGCCCGGGCCCGGGACGCCGGCGCCCCCGTGATCCACGTGATCAACGACGGCGGCGAGGGCACCCCGTACGACATCCGGGCCGAGATCGGGCGGATCCACCCGAGCGTGGCCCCGGCCGAGGGCGAGCGGGTGGTGGTCAAGCAGGCCCCGGACGCCTTCGTCGGCACCGAGCTGGGCGAACTGCTCGACGCCGCCGGCCGCCGGGACGTCGTCGTCGCCGGGTTCATGACCCACATGTGCGTGGCCTTCACGACGGCCGGCGCCTTCCTGCGCGGCAACCGCCCGACCGTCGTGGCCGCCGCCTGCGCCACCCGCCCGCTGGACTCGGCGGGCACCGGGCTGACGGCCACCCAGGTCCACCGCGCGGCGCTGGCGACGATCGGCGACCTGTACGGCGTGGTGGTGGAGTCCCCGGCCGACCTCGGCTGAGGCCGGACCGGACCGGACCGGACCGTGCGCGGAGCCGGGGCCGACGGCCGGGGTCCGCCCGGATCGCCACCGATCCGCCGCCGCCTCGTTGACCAGACGGTGCACGGCGAACAGCGGTGCACGGTGCGCGGTGGCGGAGAGGGGCGGGGAACGGGCATGGCGGCGAACGGGGCGGCAGCGGTGGGCGGTCCGCCGGAGCTGGCGGAGTCGTACCGGCTCTGCGAGCGGGAGGTGGCCGCCCACCAGGCCCCGCTGCGGGCGATCAGTGACACGCTGCCGCCCGAGGTGCGGCCGTACTTCCACGCCGTCAACGGCTTCGCCTCCCGGTCCGACCGGATCGCCGACGACGCCGCTGCCGACTCCGACTCCTACGGTGACGAGGACGCCCAGGGCGCCGCCGACCCCGCCGAGCGCGAGCGCCGGTTCGCCCGCTGGCGGGCCGACACCCTGGCCGACCTCGCGGCCGGCCGCAGCGACCACCCGCTGCGCCGGGCCTTCGTCGACACCGTGCGGCGCTGGGAGCTGGACCGGGCGCTGGTCGAGGAGTTCCTGGACGCCACCCGGGCCGACGGCGCCCGCCCGCCCGCCTTCGAGACCCACGCGGACCAGCGCCGCCACCTGCGGGGCGTCGCGGGGACGGTCACCGAGCTGTGGGCCCCGCTGCTGGGCGCGCGGGGCCCGCGGGCGGCGGGCGCGATGTCCGCGCTGGGGGAGGCCTGCCAGCTGGCGGACATCCTGGAGGACCTCCCGCTCGACCTCGCGGCCGGCCGCTGCTACCTGCCGCAGGACGACCTGCGCCGACTCGGCCTGACCGTCGCCGACTTCGGCCGGGACACGAGTCAGGACGACCGCCGACCCGACCGCCGACCCGACCGCCGCGCCCCCCTGGACGAGCTGGTCGAGAGCCAGCAGAGGCACCTGCACCGCCTGCTGGAGCAGGCCCTGCCCGCCACCTGGCTCGCCGCCCCCGGCTGCCGCCCGTTCCTGCACACCCTGCTGCTCGGCGCCCAGCTCCAGTACGACGAAGTGACCCTGCTGCGCTCACGCGTCCTGACCGAGGGCCTCACCCCGCTGAGCTCCGACGGCACCACGCCCCACCGCCGCGCCCGGCCCGCGCCTCCCGAGGGCGCGCCCGCCCACGTCGCCGTGATCATGGACGGTAACCGCCGCTGGGCCGAGGCCCGTCGGCTGCCCGCCCGGCACGGCCACCGGGCCGGGCAGCGGGCCGCGCTGCGCCTGGTCAACGCGGCGCTGCGACTGGGCATCCGCCACCTGAGCCTGTACGCGTTCTCCACCGAGAACTGGGACCGCCCGCCCGAGGAACTGACCGCGCTGTTCGACTCGCTGGCCGACGGCCTCACCCGCAGCGCGGAGGGCCTGCACGCGCTCGGCGTACGGATCCGCTGGTGCGGCCGGCGGGACCGGGTGGACGAGTCGCTCGCCTCCTCCATCGCGCTGGTGGAGAGCCTGACGTCGAACAACGGCACGCTGACCCTGACGGTCTGCGTGGACTACGGCGGACGGGAGGAACTGGCCGCCGCGGCACGGAGCCTGGCCGCCGAGGCGGTGGCGGGCCGGATCAGCCCGGAGGCGATCGGCCCGGCCGACCTCGCCCGGCACCTGTACGCCCCGGACCTCCCGGACGTGGACCTGCTGATCCGCACCTCCGGGGAGCAGCGGATCAGCAACTTCCTGCCCTGGCAGCTCGCCTACGCCGAGCTGCTGTTCGACCCCACGCCGTGGCCGGACTACGACCTGGCCCGGCTGCGCGGGGCGGTCCGGGCGTACGCGGTGCGCGAGCGGCGCTTCGGCGGCGGCGTGCCCGCCCAGTCCCGGACGCCCCGCCGCGACCGGCCCGCTACGGCTTCTGCTCCTGGGCGGCCGGAGGAGGGGTGTACGTCCCCTGGGCCGTGACGTAGGCCAGCACCGTGTCCACGGTGACCGGGTGCGCACCGAAGTTGGCGGTGTACGCGTCCACCGCCTCCTGGGTGGGGCGCAGCGGCACCCCGCTGAGCCGGACCTTCATCGGCTTCCCGGCCGGCACCGGATCGGCCGTCAGCTTGCCCTCGGTGAGGCCGCAGCGGAAGGCCGAACGGTGCCCCATCTCCGCCCCGCTCACCTCGCACCGGCCCGAGCCCAGGCCGTCCTTGATCGCGCCGGACAGGTTGACCACCCGGTAGTCGCCCTTGGAGGTGCGGACGGAGACCCCGCCGTCCAGCGCCCCGTCGCCGTGCGCCTTCGGCGGGTTGGCGAGGGACGGGTCGCCCACGGCGGAGCGGATCGGCAGGTGGACCGCCGGGCCCCGTTGGTCCAGCACCATGCGCGCCGGGGCGACGACGTCCACCATCGCGTGGAAGCGGTCCAGCTGGGCCTGTGCCTCCGGGGTCCAGCGCACCTCCACCCAGCCGTCGGAGAGCGTGCCCAGACTCCCGGTGCGGTCGGTGCCGCCGTCAACGGCACCGGCCGCCGTCCCGGTGAGCCACCCCAGTAGCGGGGCGCCCAGCGCCGCGCCCAGCAGCGAACGCCGCGTCGTGCCCATCGTCCCGAACCGTCCTTCCCTGGCCGCCCGGTACGGCCCCGGAAGCGATCATCCGTCCACCGACCGTCTCCGGGGCCGAGGCGGGGGACGAAACCACTCGTGCGGGGGGAGCGGGGAGCGGGCCGGGGTGGTTCGTCCGGGCGCGGAAGCCCCCCGGGACGGCCGCCCGCCGGGTGCCCGCCGGGTGTCCGGTCCGGCTCTCGGGTCTCCCGCCCGAGAGCCCTGAATCCGGGCCCGCCGACAGCCCGATGCTCGCCGGACGGCGGCCTGCCCGGCAATGGATTCGGTTCTCGCCGAACGGTCTTGCGGCGGTGCCGCATCCGGGCGACGATCGCGACCGTGCTGCGAATCTTCTTCGGTACGGACGACCTGGAGCGGCTCCGGGTGGCGGAGCGCCCCGACATGTCGATGGAGCTCTCCCTGAGCGTGCACGCCCTGGTCAGCGGGGTGCGCGACCCGCGTTTCCAGGCCTGGCGCGAGCAGCTGCGGGCCTCCTGGAACCCGCGCACCGCGCTGCTCTTCGACCTCTACACCCCCACGGCGATCCCGGAGTTCCTCGCGGTGCGGCGCGACCCGGGCGCCACCGAGAGCGCCACCGCCCAGGCGCCCGAGGCGCCGCTGCGCGACCACCTGCGCTCGGTCGGCGGGGAGCGGCAGTTGAGCGCCTTCGCCCGGGGCGTCGCGGCCGGCGACCGCCGGGCCCGCAGGCTACTGGGCAACGTCACCGCCGACTACCAGACCCGGGCGATCGACCCGTACCGGCGGCAGATCGAGACCATCGTCACCACCGAGCACGGGCGCCGGCGCCGGATCGCCGAGCCGGACCGGGTGCTCGGCTCGCTGCACCCGACGGTGTCCTGGCGCCGCCCGGTGCTGAGCTTCCCGCTGGCCGGCGGATGCCGGCACGACGTGCGCCTGGACGGCCGGGGGCTGCTGCTCCAGCCGTGCGTGTTCGGCCCCCGCCGGCCCGTCATCGCCCGTTTCGAGGACCCGGCCCAGCAGCCGGTGCTCCTCTACCCCGCCCGGATCGGTGGTCCCTTGCGCGCCGAGCCCGAGCCGACCCCCAGCCGCACCCTGACCGCGCTGCTCGGCCAGACCAGGGCCGCCGCCCTGGAGGCCATCGCGGCCCACGGGCCCTGCTCCACCAAGGACCTGGCGGGCCATCTCGACATCTCCACCGCCTCCGCGAGCGAGCACGCCACCGTCCTGGCCGACTCCGGCCTGACCACCAAGGACCGCACCGGTCGCTCCGTCACCCACCGCCCCACCGCGCTCGGCCACGCCCTGCTGGCCGGCCGCGTCCCCGCCCCGGACCCCGAGGACGACCTGGCCTGACCCCGCCTCCGCCACGCCCGGGGCCCTTCTCCGCCACGCCCTGACCCCGTCTCCGCCACGCCCGGTGCCCTTCTCCGCCACGCCCTGACCCCGCCTCCGCCACGCCCGGGGCCCGCGCTCGCGCAGCGCGGGCCCCGGGCGTTCGCGTACCCCGCCCACCCCTCCGACCCCAAAGTTGAACACGTTCAAAGTCGTGCGCCATGATGAGGACGCGCGAGAACACCCCGCCGCGGCCCGCGGCGAAGGGCGGTCCCGTGCTGCCCCGTCACGCTCCGAACCCCCCTACCCGACCACGGAGTCGACCGTGCGACACCTGCTGCAACGCCACCCCTTCGCGATGCGCACCCGCTTCGCGCACTCGCTCGTCCTCACCTACGCCCTGCCGCCCCGCCTGCTCGCCCCGCTGGTGCCGCCCGGCCTCGCCCTCGACACCTACACCGACCCCGACGGCGCCGAGCACGGCTTCGTCGCCGCCGCCGTCGTGGACACCCGGGCACTGCGCCCGGCCGCCCTGCCCGCCCGCCTCGGCTGGGACTTCATCCTGACCGGCTACCGGGTCTTCACCCGCTTCCCGACCCCCGGCGGCCGCACCATGCGCGGCCTGCGCATCCTGCGCTCCGACACCGACAGCCGGATGATGGCGCTCGGCGGCAACGCCTTCTCCCGCTACCACTACCGGCACGCCCGGATCGGCACCCGGGTGGTCGACGGGACCCTGGAGTTCAAGGTGGTCAGCGGCGACGGCCGCGCCGACCTGCACGTGCGCGCCGACCTCGGCAGCGCCCCCGCCGCCCTCCCGCCGGGCAGCCCGTTCGCGGACGCCCGCGCCGCGCGCCGCTTCGCCGGCCCGCTGCCCTACACCTTCGAGTACGAGCCGCAGACCCGGTCGATGATCGTGGTCAAGGCCACCCGCGCCCACTGGGAACCCGCCCCGGTGGCCGTCGAGGTGCCCCGGCTCACCTTCTTCGACCACGGCCCGCTGGCCGGCAGCCGGCCGGTGCTCGCCAACGCCTTCCACGTCGCCGGCCTCGACTACGGCTGGCACGCCGGGGAGCGCCGCACCCTCACCGGAGCCGCCCGATGACCGCCCCCGCCGCCTCCGTCCCCGCTCCCGCCCCCGTGCCGGACGGCCCCCGCCCGTCGGGTGTGCGCGAGGTCGTCCGCTACAACTGGCCGATGTACGCCGCCGGCGCGTTCACCGTCGTCGCCGGCGGGGTGCTGGCCCGCCGGCTACCCGGCCCCGCCGCCGCGCTCGCCCGGGCGGCCGCCGCCACCGCCGCCGGGTACCTCGCCCTCGGCACCCTCGCCACCTGGTGCGTCTACGACCGCTCCGGGCTCCACAGCTACGACTGGCTGCCCGCCCTGCTGCCCGACGGCCCCGGCGACCACCTGGTGATCAGCACCGGCCTGGACGAGGCCGGCCGGCCGCTCGCCGCCCGCCACCCCGGGGCCCGCGGACGGCTCGCCGACCTGTACGACCCGGCGCTGACCTCCAGCGGCTCGATCCGCCGCGCCCGCCGCCACGCCCCGCCCGCCCCCGGCGGCATCCCGGCCCGGCCGGACGCCCTGCCCGCCGCGACGGGCACCCTGGACACCGTGTTCGCCGTCTTCGCCGCGCACGAGCTGCGCCGCCCCGCCGACCGCACCGCCCTGTTCGCCGAAGCCGCCCGCACCCTGCGCCCTGGCGGCACCCTGCTGCTGGTCGAGCACCTGCGGGACGCCGCCAACACCGCCGTCTACGGCCCCGGCGCCTGGCACTTCCTGCCCCGGGCCACCTGGCTCCGGCACGCCGCCGAGGCGGGCCTGCACCCGGCCGCCGAACGCCGGATCGCCGGCCTGGTCACCGCCTTCGCCCTCCGGAAGCCCGCCTCATGACCGGGCCGACCGGACTGGCCGAGGTGACCGCCCTGGCCGAACTGACCGGTACGCCCGGACTCCTCACCCTCGAAGCCCAGTTGCGCCTGGTCGGCGCCGCCCTCGTGACCGCCGGCCTGGTCCACGCCGTCCTGCCCCGCGCCATCGGCTGGCCCGCCGACCTCGCCGGCACCACCCTGCTGACCCGCCAGGTCTCCTACGCCCACCTCTTCTTCATCGGCCTCGCCTGCGCCCTGCTCGGCCTGCTCCCGCTCTGCCTGGCCCCCGACCTGCTCGCCGGCGGCCGGCTCGGCACCGCCCTGCTGGCCGGCCAGACCCTCTTCTGGGGCCTGCGCTGGCTCTTCGAGTTCGCCTACTTCTCGCCCCGCCTGTGGCGCGGCGACCGCCTGCGCACGGTCGCGCACCTCGGCCTCTCCGCGCTGTGGACCTGGGTGACGGCGGTCTTCGCGGCCGCCCTCTGGCACACGGTCTAGGATCAGTCCCGACCCCGGCAGCCCACACAACCCCTCAAGGATCATGCGGTGACCGTTGCTTTCCCCCGTGCTCGCGCCGTGCGGTCGGCCCTGTCGGCCGGCGTCGTCCTGCTGGCGGCCACCTCCTGCTCCGGTTCGGCCGACGCCCCGCTGACCAGCGCCCAGGCCAAGCAGAAGACCGACACGTACTTCACCGAGATCTTCCTCGCCTTCCCGAAGCCGATCTCGCCGGTCGTCGACCGGGACGCCGAGGAGAAGTGCTTCAAGAAGGACGCCCCCTCGGAACCGGACGGCCGGGTCAAGGCCGTGACGTACCGCTTCCTTCGCGACATCCCGGCCGACCACCACGACACGATCTTCGACACCTTCCGCGGCCACCTCGTCGTGGCCGGGTTCAAGGTCACCGACAGCAGGCCCGGCGTGATCGTCCTCACCAACCCGGACAACGGCTTCAAGGCCTCCATCTCGGACGGCGACAACTGGCCCACCACGCTGGTCGTCGGCTTCGAGTCCCCCTGCGTCTGGCCCAACGGCACCAAGCCGCCCACCGGCTGATCCGGCCGCACCGCCCCCGCGGCCCTCACGCCCCCAGGTAGCGCAGCACCGCCAGGACCCGCCGGTGGCCGTCCACGTCCACCGGCAGGTCCAGCTTGGCGAAGATGTTGCCGATGTGCTTGTTCACCGCCGCGTCGCTGATGAAGAGTTCCGCCGCGAGCGTGGCGTTGGAGCGGCCCTGGGCCATCAGCGCCAGCACCTCGCGCTCGCGGGCGCTGAGGCGCTCCAGCGGGTCGTGCCGCAGCCGGACCAGCTGCTGGACCACCTCCCGGTCCACCACCGTCCCGCCGCCGGCCACCCGTTCCAGGCCGGCCATGAAGTCGGCCACCGCGCCCACCCGCTCCTTCAGGAGGTAGCCGACCGCCCGTCCGCCGTCCGAGTCCAACAGCCGTGTCGCGTAGGACTGTTCGACGTACTGGCTGAGCACCACCACCGGCAGCCCGGGGTACTCCCGGCGCAGCCGGACGGCGGCGCGCAGGCCGTCGTCGCGGTGGTCCGGGGGCATCCGGACGTCCGTGACCACGAGGTCGGGCCGCTGCGTGCGCACGGCGGCGGCCAGGGCGTCCGCGTCGCCGACGGCGGCGAGGACGTGGTGCCCGAAGCGGTGCAGCAGGCCGACCAGTCCCTCGCGGAGCAGGACGGCGTCCTCGGCGACGATCACCCGAAGCGGCACGGTATCTCCACGTGGAGCAGGGTCGGGCCGCCGGCCGGGCTGGACACCCGCATCCGGCCGTCGACGGCGGTGAGGCGGTCGGCGAGCCCGGTCAGCCCGCTGCCGAGCGCCGGGTCCGCGCCGCCGCGGCCGTCGTCGGCGATCTCCAGGACGAGCAGGTCCGCGTGGTAGCGGCCGGAGACCCGGGCGCGGCCGGCGCCGCTGTGGCGGGCGATGTTGGTCATCGCCTCGCTGATCAGGTAGTAGACGCCGGTCTCCAGCTGCCGGGGCAGCCGGACGGGCAGGTCCAGGTCGACGGTGACCGGGATCGGGAACCGTCCGGCCTGCTCCCGGACGGCGGCGGCCAGCCCGTGGTCGGCCAGCACCGGAGGGTTGAGGCCGCGTACGATCCGGCGCAACTCCTCGTGCGCGGTGCCGAGTTGCTCCTGCGCCCGGGCCAGCTGCGGGCCGAGCGGTGAGCCCGGCGGGACGTCCAGGTGCATCAGCCCGAGGGTCATCCCCAGGGAGACCAGCTGCTGCTGCGCGCCGTCGTGCAGGTCCCGCTCGATCCGCTGCCGCTCGGCGTCGAAGGCGTCCACCAGTCGCGCCCGGGAGGCCTTCACCTCCCGCAGCCGCGCGCCCAACTCCGCGTCGCGCGGGGCGAGCAGGGTGCGGGCGAGGGCCGCGCGGGCGCCCGCCCAGGAGGTCACCGTGTACGGCGAGGCGAGCAGCACGAGGGCCCCGAAGACCGACCACGGCCAGGTGGCGCCGTCGAGCGACGAGAAGCAGAGCGCCGGCACCCCGAAGGAGAAGAACAGCACCAGCAGGTCCAGCCACCACAGCGCGGCGGCCGAGAGCAGGGTGAAGCCCAGTTCGCGCCAGGTCACCGGTTCGGTCAGCCGGGTGGCCGCCCAGGCGCGCGGCCCCGGGGCGTCCGGCGCCCGGTGCGGGTCCTCCGCAGGGTCCAGGTCCACCAGCCGCAGCCGCCACCGCTCGACGGCCGCGACCGCCACCGCCGACAGCACCACCCCGACCAGCGGCGCCACCCCGACCAGCACCACCAGCAGCACCGCCCCCGCCACCAGGCCGGCGGCCAGCACCACCAGCGCCGCGGCCCCCACCAGCACCCCGCTCGCCAGGTACGCCAGCGAACGCCACGGCCACGCGGAGCCGAGGAAGCTCAACGGCCGTTGGGCCATCGCCTGCCATGCCGTTCTCGGACGCATGCGAAGAACGATAGTGGGGTGGTCCGTCGGGCGGGGTAGTGCAGGCACTACCTTCCCGGTGGTGCCCGGATCAGTGCCCCCGGTCCGCGGGTCCGCTGGAATCCTCGGCATGACGAACCATCGGGAACCCAGGGCGGAGCGGGGCGCCGCCGAACCACACGGAGTGGTGGAGCTGCACGACGTCCGCAAGGTGCACGGCAGCGGCGAAGGGGCGGTGACCGCGCTCGACCGGGTCACGCTCGGCTTTCCGCGCGGCACCCTGACCGCGATCATGGGGCCCTCCGGCTCCGGGAAGTCCACGCTGCTCCAGTGCGCCGCCGGACTGGACCGGCCCACCGGCGGCCGGGTGCTGCTGGCCGGCCTCGACCTCGGCGCCCAGAGCGAGCGCCGCCGCACCGAACTGCGGCGCGGGCGGATCGGCTTCGTGTTCCAGGCGTACAACCTGGTCGAGTCGCTGACCGCCGCCCAGAACGTCGAACTGCCCTCGCGCTTCGCGGGCCGCCGGAAGGGCGGGACCGTCGGCCGCGAGGAGGTGGCCGCCGCGCTGCGCGCCGTCGGGCTGGCCGAGCGCGCCGGGCACCGGCCGAGCCGGCTCTCCGGAGGCCAGCAGCAGCGCGTCGCCCTGGCCCGCGCCCTGGTCACCCGCCCCGACGTGCTCTTCGCCGACGAGCCCACCGGCGCCCTGGACACCCGGACCTCCGGCGAAGTCCTGCGCCTGCTGCGGCGGTTGGTGGACGAGCAGGCACAGACCACGGTCGTGGTCACCCACGACCCGGCAGCCGCCGCCGTCGCCGACACCGTGGTCTTCCTCCAGGACGGCCGGATCGCCGACCGGCTGGACCTCGACGGCGACCACGCCCGCGCCGCCGCCGCCGTCGCGGCCCGCATGGCCCGGCTGGAGGCGTGATGCTGATCGTCGCCAACGTCCGTGAGCGCTGGTCGAGCCACCTCGCGTGCTGGCTCGCCGTGCTGGTCGGCGTCGGGCTGATCACCGCCACGCTGACCGTCCACGAGTCCGCCCGGCCCGCCGTCCAGCCCCGCCTCTCCGCCGCCACCGCCCTGGTGCTCCCGCCGCAGGCCACCGGCCGCGGCGGCAGTGCCGAGGACCGCGTCCCGTGGAACGCCGCCGAGGCGGGGGCCCTGACCGACCGGCTGCGCGCGGCGCCCGGCGTGGCGGCCGTCGTGGTGGACCGCGCCTTCTACGCCCAGGCCGTCCGGGACGGCAGGCCGGTCCCCGACGAGGGCGCGGCCGAGGCGGGCCACGGCTGGTCCTCGGCGCGGCTGGCCCCCTACCGGCTGCTCACCGGCCGGGGGCCGGAGGCCGCCGACGAGGTGGTGGTCGACCGGTCCCTCGGCGTCCCGGCCGGCGCCCGGCTGACCGTCAACCTCACCGCCGGGCGCACCGAGTTCACCGTCGTCGGCACGGTGGACGGCCCCGGGTACTACCTCAGCGACGCCGCCGCCGCGCAGCGCGACCCGGGCGTCCGGACGATCGCCCTGCTCCCCGCCCCCGACACCCCGCCCGCCCGCCTGGCCGCGGCCGCCCGTACGGCCGTCGGCGACCGGGCGGCCGTGGTCACCGGCGAGGGCCGCGCCGCGCTCCAGCCCCGCCACGTCGAGCACCGGCGCTTCCTCGGCACCCAGGTGATCGCCGCGCTGGCCACCCTCGGCCTGTTCACCACCGGCTTCGTGGTCGCCTCGATGCTCGTCCTCGCCACCGGCCTGCGGCGGCGCGAACTCGGCCTGCTGCGCGTCCTCGGCGCCACCCCGGGCCAACTGCGCCGGATGGTGCTCGGCGAGGCCGCGCTGGTCGGCCTGCTCGGCTCGGCGGCGGGCTGCCTCGCCGGGCTCGCGGCCGCCCCGCTGCTGCGGGACGCCCTGCTGCGTCTGGACGTCGCCCCGCCGGGGCTCACCGTGCGGGTGACGGCCTGGCCGCTGCTCACCGCCGCCGCGACCGGCGTCGGCGTCAGCGTGCTCGGCGCCTGGGCGGCGAGCCGCCCCGCCGCCCGGGTGGCGCCACTGCAGGCACTGCGCGAAAGCCGCACGGGGGAAGGGCAGTTGGGCCGCACCCGGCTGATCGGCGGACTGGCGGTGCTCGGCCTCGGCACCGGTTGCGCGGTGCTCACCGCGACCGCCGCCGCGGACCGCCGGATCAGCCTGGCGATCACCGCCACCATGCTGCTGATCGCGGCGGCCGCCCTGCTCGCCCCGGTCCTGGTCGGCCCGGTGGGCCGGGTGGTGACCGCACCACTGCGACGGCTCGGTACGGCCGGCCCGCTGCTGCTGCGGGCCGGGCTGACGGCGGGCGCGTCCCGCGCCGCCGCGGCGGCGGCACCGTTGATCGCGGCGGTCGGTTTCGCCGTGCTGCTCGGCGGCGCGGTGGAGACGATGCGGGCGGCCTACCCGGCCGGCCAGGCGCTGCGGCTCTCCGGCCAGGCGATCGTCACCAACGACGGCACCCCGGGCCTCACCGACGAGGCGGCCGACGCCCACCCGGTCGGCAAGGCCGCCCTGCCGACCCGCGCCTTCGTCCACCGCGCCGACGGGACGACCGTCGTGATCGACGCCCTCGGCTCCCGCGACCCGGCCTGGAGCCGGCCCGGCGAGGCGGTGCTGGGAACGTCCATGGCGCGTTGGCTGGGCGTGACGGCCGGGCAGCGGTACCCGGTCCGCTTCGCCGACGGGGCGACCGTCCCGCTGCTCATCGCCGGGATCCTGCCGGACGACCCGGCCCGCGGCGACTTCGTCCTCGCCCGGAGCCTGGTCCGCGGCCACGACCCGGCCGCGCTGGGCGACGACCTGTTCGTCCCGGCGGAGGCGGATCCGGTGGCGGTCGTCCCGGGGACGGCCGTCCACGACGCCGTCCGCTACGCCCTGGACGACTACGACACCGACGCCCGGCTGACCGACAGCCTGGCCGCCATGCTGATCGCCGTGGCCGTCGGCTACAGCGCGATCGCCACCGCGAACAGCACCGCCCTGTCCGCCCACGGTCGGCGCCGCGACCTCGCCGTGCTGCGCTCGACCGGCGGCACCGTCCGCCAACTGGTCCTGCTGGCCGCGGGCGAGGCGGCCGTGGTGACCGCGATCGGCACCCTGCTGGGACTGCTGGCCACCCTCCCGCCGCTGGCCGGTCTCGCCTCCGGCCTCGCCCAGAGCACCGGAGCCCCGGTCACGCTCCACCTGGACCCGGCGGCGCTGGCCTCCGTGGTCCTCGCCTGCCTGCTGCTGTCGGGTACGACCGCCGGCCTGGTGACCTGGCGGGTGCTGCGCCGGGCCTGAGGAACCGGCCCCGCGGGGCCCCGGTGCCTCAGGGGTTGGCCGGGAGGGCCGGGGCGCGGCGGGGCTGGGGTGGGAGGGGGAGGGTGAGGGCTTCGCGGGAGGCGGGTGGGAGGGCGAGGGCGGAGGCGGTTTCGGCGGGGAAGGGGTGGAGGCCGAGGAGGGCGGTGGTGAGGCGGGTGGTGGCGCGGTGCCAGTCGGGGAGGCGCTGGAGCATGGCGTGGCCGCTGCCGGTGACGGTGTAGCCGCAGACCCGGGCACCCGCGGCGCGGCTGCGGGCGGCGAAGGCGCGGGTTTCGGCGGGCGGGGTGACGGTGTCGCGGTCGCCGTGCAGCAGGAGGACGTCCCGCCCGGCGAGTTGGTCGCACGGGTCCTCGGGCGGGCACCACGGTGCGAGGGCGACCAGGCCGGTGACGGAGGGGTGTCCGCCGGCCTGGAGGGCGGCGCGCCCGCCCATCGAGTGGCCGACCAGGACGGTCGGCACCGGCCCGAGCAGCGCGGTGAGTTCGTCGAGCGCGGCGGTCGCGTCCCGTGCGGCGTCGGCCCGTTCGCCGTTCCAGCCGCGGTGGCGGTAGCGGACGGTGCCGATGGCCACCCCGTCCCGCGCGGTCGCCCTGGTGAGCGCGCGCAGGAAGCCGTGCATCCGCAGCAGCGGGAGGTTGAGGCGCCCGGGCCGGGCGACGTTGTGCTCCTCGCCGCCGTGCAGGACCAGGACGGCGGCCCGGGCCGCTTCCGGTCGGACCCGCCAGTGCAGCGCCCGGTGGTCCACCGCGTGCTCCGCCGCCGTACCGCCCACTTGCCGCACCGTCCCGTCCGTCCCGCCCCGTGGCCCGTCCCCCCGGACCGCCACTGTACGCGTGCGGACGGCCGGAGCATTCACCCGAGGGGACCATCCCGGACACCGGGCGCGCGCGGCCGGGGCGGGCGCCTGCTATCCACGAAGGGTGGGGGGCCGAAGCGCCCGCTCGTGGCGCCGTGTCACCGAGTGGAGGACTCCGTGGCTCAGCAGCTCGCACTGTCCGTCGATTTCGGGTCGGGCTTCACCGAGGCCTGGTCGAAGATCGCCAAGGTCATTCCGCAGTTCATCGCCTTCCTGGCGATCCTGGTCGTCGGCTGGTTCGTGGCCAAGGCGATCGCCAAGATCCTCGACCGGGTGCTGCGCAGGGTCGGCTCCGAACGGGTCGCGGAGCGGTCCGGAGTGGCCGCCCACCTGCAGGGTTCCAAGTACGACATGACCGGCATCATCTGCAAGGTCGTGTACTACATCGTCCTGCTGATGGCCCTGCAGCTGGCGTTCGGCGTCTTCGGCTCGAACCCGATCAGCACGATGATCCACAGCATCGTCGCCTGGCTGCCGCGCGGCATCGTCGCCGTGGTGATCGTGGTGGTCGCGATGGCCATCGCCAACGCGGTGCGCGACATCGTGGGCAGCACGCTCTCCGGCGCCTCGTACGGCCGGACGGTCTCCACCCTGGTCTGGGCGTTCATCGTCGGCCTCGGCGTGATCGCCGCGCTGGGCCAGGCCGGGATCGCCACCTCGATCACCGGGCCGGTCCTGATCGCCGCGCTCGCCACCATCGCCGGTGTGCTGGTGGTCGGTGTCGGCGGCGGCCTGATCATCCCGATGCGCCAGCGCTGGGAGCGGTGGCTGGACGGCGCCGAGCGGGAGACCGCCCGGCTGCGCGGCACCGCCTACCAGGCCGGCCGCTCCGACGCGCTGTCCAACCAGCCGGTCCGGCCGACCACCCAGACCGGTCCGGGCACCCCGCCCGCGCCGGGCATCGAGGGCGACCAGAACCGGTAGCCCGCCGCACCGGGCGGTCCGGGAGGGCCTGCCGGGGCTCAGACCCCGAGCAGGCCCTGCTCGCGGACCAGCCAGCAGATCGCGGTGAGCCGGATCACGGCGTAGTCGTGGCCGACCGGCTCCCGCCAGCCGATCTCGGCGAGCGCGTCCAGGAAACCCAGCGCGTAGTCCGACAACTCCTCACGGTCCAGGGGCCGGGGCGCGAGCTCCGGCCCCTGCGCGTACAGCAGCTCCCGCAGCATCGCCGCGTGCTGGTCGACCGCCGCGACGAAACCGGGCTCGAAGGCGAACTCGGCCAGCCGGGGCGTGAAGGCCGTCACGATGCCGGGCAGCGGACAGCCGGCCGGCTCGTCGGGGGAGCGCCGGAAGGACTCGTCGGGGGTCGCGAACATCCGTCCACGGTAGGCGACCCTCCGAGCGGGAACGGGCGCCCGTGACGGTTCCGTACTGAGACCTTGGCCACCCCTGCCGCCCCACCCGGCCGGATCGGAAACGGTCCGTGGCGCGGCGGACGCGCTGTGCCGATCACCGGTCGGTCCGTACCAGAATGGCCGGCATGGATCTCCGCGTCTTCACCGAACCCCAGCAGGGTGCGAGTTACGGCACCCTCCTCAAGGTCGCCCGCACCGCCGAGGAGCTCGGGGCCTTCAGCGCCTTCTTCCGCTCCGACCACTACCTGAAGATGGGCGACGTCGACGGCCTGCCCGGGCCCACCGACGCCTGGATCACCCTGGCCGGCCTCGCCCGCGACACCAGCACCATCCGCCTGGGCACCCTGATGACCGCCGCCACCTTCCGGCTGCCGGGCGTCACCGCGATCCAGGTCGCCCAGGTGGACGCGATGAGCGGCGGCCGGGTCGAGTTCGGCCTCGGTGCCGGCTGGTACGAGGCCGAGCACACCGCGTACGGTATCCCCTTCCCGAAGGAGAAGTTCGGGCGGCTGGAGGAGCAGCTGGCGATCATCACCGGGCTGTGGAACACCAAGCTCGGCGACACCTTCGACTTCGCCGGCGAGTACTACACGCTGACCGACTCGCCGGCCCTGCCCAAGCCCGCCCAGGAGCACGTCCCGGTGCTGGTCGGCGGCCTCGGCCCCAAGCGCACCCCGGCCCTGGCCGCCCGCTTCGCCGACGAGTTCAACCTGCCGTTCGCCTCGGTGGACGACACCGCCGCCCAGTTCGGCCGGGTCCGCGCCGCCGTCGAGGCGGCCGGGCGCTCCGCCGACGACCTGGTCTACTCCAACGCCATGGTGGCCTGCGTCGGCCGCGACGACGCCGAGGTCGCCCGCCGGGCCGCCGCGATCGGCCGCGAGGTCGACGAGCTGAAGGAGAACGGCCTGGCCGGCACCCCGGACGAGGTGGTCGAGAAGATCGGCCGGTACGCGGCGGTCGGCAGCGAGCGGTTCTACCTCCAGATCCTCGACCTGGACGACCTCGACCACCTGGAGCTGATCGCCTCCCGGATCGCCCCGCAGCTGGGCTGACACCCGCCGCCGGGCCTCGACGCCACCACGCTCCGGGCCCGGCCGTGGTCGTCCGTACCCGCTCCGACCTCCGCCCTTTACTCGTTCTTGGGAATGAGCGATGCTCCTCGAAGGGGAACGGCGGGGGGAGACCGGGTGAGTGGGACGCGAACGGTGCGGACGGCGGCGGCGCCGAGGGTGCCGCCGCCGCGCACCGCCGGGGAACGGGTCGTCCTGCCCGCCTCCTACGAGCCGTCCGATCCGTCCGCGCCGCACGACCCGAGCGCCCGGCACGAGCTGCGCGGGCCCGGGCCGGCGGTCCTGCGCTACCCGGCCGGGGACCTGCTGGTCGTCACCGGCCTGCCCGGCAGCGGCAAGAGCACCCTGATGCGCCGCTGCGTCCGCGCCCCGCTGATCGACTCCCAGCTGGTCCGCGAGGAGTACGCGGCCCGGCTGCCCGGCCGCCTGCCGTACGCGCTCTACCGCCCGCTGGCCCGGCTCGCCCACTACCTGCGGTTGCGCCGGGCCGTGCTGGACGGCGGGCCGCTCGCGGTGCACGACTGCGGCACCCAGCCCTGGGTGCGCGCCTGGCTGGTGCGGGCCGCCGCCCGGCAGGGCCGCCGGGTGCACCTGCTGCTGCTCGACGCCGACCCGGCCGAGGCGCTGGACGGGCAGCGGCGGCGCCGGCGCGGCGTCTCGCGCTACGCCTTCGCCCGGCACCAGGCCGCCGTCGCCCGGCTGCGCCGCCGGATCCTGGAGACCGGACGGCCGCCCGCCGGCTGTGCGTCGGCCGTGGTACTCGACCGGGCCGCCGCGCGCGCCCTGCGGGGGATCGACTTCACGGCGTCGTAGTCTCGGCGGGTCCGCGCCGGGCGCCGGCGGGTCCGGCCGGAGCAGGCCACGGGCGCGGCCGACACCCCGTCAACTCCCCTGTCAGGAGCGCTGATGCGCCGTACTGCCCGGGTGCGCTCGCGTGCCCCACGCCTGTTCCCCTGCGCCGCCGCGCTGGTCGCCGCGGCCGGTCTGAGCCAGTTCGCCGCACCGGCCGCGCACCGCGCCGCCGTCGCTCCGGCGGTGGAGCGGTGCGCGGACGACGGCGTCGGTCCGGACGACGCCGTCGGTGCGGGCGGTGTCGCGGCGCGGCTGCCGGCCGGCAGCCGGCCGGACCGGGACCCGAACGCGGTCAGCCCCCGGCAGGCCCGGGCGATGCAGGCGGACCTCGCCCAGCGGCTCGCCGAACTGGGCGTCGGCCGGGTCCGGTCCGCCGCCCCGACCACGATCCCGGTCTACTTCCACGTGATCCACGACGGCGACGAGGGGCGGCTGGACGCGGCCGCCGTCGCGGGCCAGATCGACCACCTCAACGAGAGCTACGGCGGCCAGGGCGAGGGCAACGTCCCGAGCCCGTTCCACTTCGAACTGGTCGGCACCGACTGGAGCGACAACGCCTCCTGGTACACCGGCATGACCCCGGGCTCCTCGGCCGAGCAGGCGATGAAGACCGCCCTGCGCAAGGGCGACCAGGGCACCCTCAACCTCTACACCGCCCGGCTCGGCGATTCCCTGCTCGGCTGGTCGACCTTCCCGAACGCCTACCGGACGCACCCGACCGACGACGGCGTGGTGGTGCTCGACGCCTCGCTGCCGGGCGGCTCCGCCGTCCACTACGACGAGGGCGACACCGCGACCCACGAGATCGGCCACTGGCTCGGCCTCTTCCACACCTTCCAGAACGGCTGCCGGGCCCCGGGCGACTACGTGGAGGACACCCCGGCCGAACGCACCGCCGCCTCCGGCTGCCCCGAGGGCCGGGACACCTGCCCCGGCCCGGGGCTCGACCCGATCCACAACTTCATGGACTACAGCTACGACTCCTGCATGACCAGGTTCACCCCGGGACAGGTCCAGCGGATGGCCAACATCTGGGCGGCCTACCGGAGTTGACGATGACAGCGGATCAGCAGTGCACCACGAGGTAGAGCAGCGTCCGGTCGCCGGAGGCCCGGAACTCGTACGCCAGGTACTCCAGGGCGGAGGCGTCCAGCCAGGCGGCCGGCCGCTCCTCGGGGGTGAGCAGGGCGGGCACGAAGACGCCCGGGGAGGCCTCGTGCAGCCGGCCCCACAGGCCCAGCGTCATCTCGTCCGCGTCGACCGCCAGCCGCTTCGCCAGTCGCTGGTCCACCGGGCCGCGGGCCAGCCGCCAGTAGCGCCCCCCGGCGTCCACGAAGCCGCCCGACGCGAGCGGGTCGTCGAGGTTCCAGTACTCGTGCTCCTCCTTCGGCGGCAGGGCGGCCAGGACCTCGGCGAAGCCGCCGGCGCGGCGGCGGGGCTTGTGCGGCATCCGGGGATCCTCGCAGGCGTCGCGGGCCGCGCGCACTGGAATTGAATGCGGCGGGCCGCTTCCGGCGTGGCAGATACCGACCGTTTGTCCGATTTGATCTATGTTCGGAGGGTCGGGACCGATCAGGAGCAACCGAAGGAGCAAGGGCATGAGTGCCAATCCCCGGATCGTCGTCGGCGTGGACGGCTCGCCCGCCTCGGAGCAGGCGCTGCGCTGGGCGATCGACTACGCGCGGGCCGTCGGCGGGACGGTCCACGCGATCGCCGCTTGGGAGTACCCGGCCTTCTACGGCTGGGCCGGCGCGGGCGTGCCGACCGTCGAGGCCTTCAACCCCGAGGAGCTCGCCGGGAAGACCCTCAGCGAGACCGTCGCCAAGGTGGCCGGCGACGACGCCGGCGTGCGGATCACCGAGAGCGTGATGCCCGGCAACGCCGCCCAGGCGCTGCTGGAGGCCGCCAAGGGCGCCGCGCTGCTCGTCGTCGGCAGCCGCGGCCTGGGCGGCTTCTCCGGCGTGCTGCTCGGTTCGGTCAGCCGCCACCTCACCGAGCACGCGCCCTGCCCGGTGGTCGTGGTGCGCGAGGCCCACGGCGCCGCCGAGCAGTCGGAGTAGCGCACCCGGGGGCGGTGCCCCGGCGGGCCGCCGCGCGGACCAGAATGGAGGCATGCCAGAAGGTGACTCCGTCTACCGCGTGGCGGCCCACTTGCACGAGGCCCTCGCCGGACAGCCGCTGACCAGCGCCGACCTGCGGGTGCCCGCGCACGCCACCGCCGACCTCACCGGCCGCCGGGTGCTGGAGGTCGCCCCGCGCGGCAAGCACCTGCTCGCCCGCTTCGAAGGCGGCCTCACCCTGCACACCCACTTGAGGATGGACGGCCGCTGGGTGGTCTACCGCCCCGGCGAGCGGTGGACCGGCGGCCCGGAGTGGCAGATCCGCGCCGTCCTCGGCACCGACCGGGGCACCGCCGTCGGCTACCGGCTGCCCGTCGTGGAACTGCTGCGCACCGCCGACGAACGGCGGATCGTCGGCCATCTCGGCCCCGACCTGCTCGGCTCCGACTGGGACCCGGTCGAGGCCGTCCGCCGGCTCCTCGCCCGCCCGGGCCGCCCGGTCGTCGAGGCCCTGCTCGACCAGCGCAACCTCGCCGGGATCGGCAACGTCTACGCGAACGAGCTGTGCTTCGTCGCGGGCGTGACGCCGTGGACCGAGGTCGGCGAACTCCCGCACCCCGACCGGCTGGTGGAGCGCGCCCGGCAGATGCTGGAGGCCAACAAGCTGCGCCCCGGCCACATCACCACCGGCGACACCCGGCCCGGCTACCAGCACTGGGTCTACGGCCGGGCCGGACGGCCCTGCCCGCGCTGCGTCACCCCCGTCGTCACCGGGCGCCAGGGCTCGCCGCCGCGCGACCGGACGGTGTTCTGGTGCCCGTACTGCCAGCGCGGCCCGGCCCCGGAGGTCACGGCCGCTCGACCAGCGCGGGGTGGCGCGGGTCGTCCACCCGGACGGTGACGTCGGCCGTCGCGGCGGGCCCGGTCTCCGCCTCGTAGCGGGC
Organism: Kitasatospora sp. NPDC001119; assembly: GCF_053598475.1. Classification (NCBI taxonomy): domain Bacteria; kingdom Bacillati; phylum Actinomycetota; class Actinomycetes; order Kitasatosporales; family Streptomycetaceae; genus Kitasatospora; species Kitasatospora sp. NPDC001119. The sequence goes on along the minus strand of NZ_JBSFKI010000034.1, from coordinate 55,910 downwards.
GAAGGCGGGCAGCGTCCACTGCTGGTCGGCCGGGGTGCGGCGGGCCAGCGCGGCCGGGCCGAGCGCCAGGTGGACGGTCAGCTCCAGCGGCAGCCAGCGGCCGAGCAGCAGCGCGCCGTCCAGCAACAGCACGCCGCCGGGCGGGAGTTCGGTGTACGGGGCGCGGGTCGACCGGTCGGTGGCCGGGTCGCGCAGGGAGGGCAGGACGCGGCCGCTGCCGCCCGGCTCCAGCGGGTCGAGCACCTCGCGGGCCAGGGCGCCGTCGTCCAGCCAGAGGTCGTGGAAGGCGTCCGCGTCCTGGTGGCCGTACTCCAGCCGGATCGAGGCCGGGCGCAGGAAGCCGTCGGCCGAGACCCGCAGCGTCGGGTGGCCGCGCAGCCGCAGCGGCTCCACCAGCGCGTCGGCGAGCGCCCCGGGGCGGGCGGCCGCAGCGCCGTCCACGGCCACCCGCAGGCGCCGGCCGCGGGCGTCGGGCAGGGCGGCGATGCGGTCGGCGAGCAGCTCGGCCAGGTTGTCGGGGGAGATCGGGCGTACCTGCATCGGGCCGTCCTGCCGTGTCGTGGGGGGCGCTCAGTTCAGGGGGAGGGCGTGCAGGACGTCGTCGTGGCCCGCGTAGAGGCGGGTGCCGTCGAACTGGTGGGCCGCGTCGGTGGCGAGGGTCCAGACGTCCTTCCCCGGACCGGAGTCGTGGAAGGTCCACCCCAGCTCGCCGGTCGCGGGGTGGATCGCGCTGACCCCGCCGGCCGCCGTACCCGGGACGAACAGCGTGTCCCTGGCGACCAGCGGACGGCTGCGGCGGTCCAGCGGGAACGGCAGCCGGCAGGACCAGAGCTCCGCGCCGGAGGACAGGTCGAGGCAGCTGACGACGCCCTGGTCCCACGGGACGTACACCCGGCCGCCGTGTTCGAGGGGCGGCAGCGCCCGCCAGGACTCGCCCCGGTGGGGCGCGTAGGTCCAGCCCGGCTCGCCGGCGGGAAGCAGCCTGCGCACGCCGCCGTTGCCGTCCGGGACGAAGAAGCCCCCCGAGCCGGCCACGCACCAGCGCAGGTCCTCCTCACCGGGGGCGGTCCACAGCTCGCGGCCGGTGGCGGCGTCCCGGGCCACCACCTCGGCGCGGCCGCCGAGGAAGCGGAGGCAGGCGAGGAGGCCGCCTCCGATGTGGGTGGCGGGCGTGACCGGCTGCTCCGTCTGCTCGGTGCGGACGGACCAGAGCAGGGAGCGGTCGGTGACCCGCAGCGCGAAGAGGCGGTTCTCCGTCCGGGTGCCGTCGGACCGCGGGCGGCCCCAGGCGTAGCCGTAGAGGATGCCGGGGGCCTGGCGGTCGTAGCCGGCGAGGCGGACCTGCCCCTGGAGCTCGTCGGGCAGCGGCAGGCTCCAGTCGCCGGCCGGGTCGGTGAAGTGCCGGGCGTCGAGGTGGCCCTCGTAGATCGTGAAGAGGTGGTCGGGCCCGACCACCACCTTGCCGAGCACGTCGCCGTCGATGGGCCAGCTGCGGGCGGCCGGCGGGTCGAAGACCAGCAGCCGGGCGGCGGTGCCCTTCTCGTGGTCGAGGACCTGCAGGCCGTTCCTGGAGAGGTAGACCGGGTGGCTCGGCGGGTCGGTGAGGCGCTCCGGGGTCATCGCCTCCGGGCCGCGGTACGTCCAGAGCGGCGTCGGCCCGGACAGCGCGGTCGGGACCGGCCCGGTCGGCCCGGGCGAGGGGAAGGCCCCGCCGACACCCGAACGGCCGAACGCCCAGGCGGCCCCGCCCACCGCGAGCACCCCGGCCCCGAGCAGCAGCCGGCGCCGGCTCGGCCGCGCGCGCTCCCCGCCGCCCGCGATCACGTCCTCGGGGGCCCCGCCGCCGTCCGTCTCCTCGTCCCACTGCCACGCCGTCCCGCTCGCGGGACCCCCGGACGACGACTGCATACGGCTCTCGCTTCCCCACCGGCGGCCCCACGCCGCCACCCGCCCGGAGAATATCGAACAGTCAGCTATGCATACGAAATGGTGGAAGAGGTGGGGAAAGCGGATCACGCAGGCGGGTGGTCGGCGAGGACGGCGAGGACGTCGGCGTGGCAGGGGAGCGGGGCGCACCAGCAGCCGAGGCGGTGGCCGCGCAGGGGTGGGACGAGGGCGAGCAGGTCGGGGTGGGCGAGCAGGTGGGCGCGGTACCTGGCGACCATCTCCTCGCGGGTGAGGTCCGGGCCGGGGCGGTACGGGCAGTGCAGCGGGGACTCGGCGAGGTGCCAGCCGCCGCGGTGCATGGCGCGGCCGACGTAGACGACGTCGCGGTACCCGGGGTCGTCGCGGTGGCCCTTGAGGTTGACCACGGTGGTGCGGCGGGGTTCGCTCGGCATGCCGTCCATGCTGGCGCACGGCGGGCCCCGGGGCAGCCCGGGCCGGTGCGGGCTCGCCTTGACACCGGTGCGGGCCGGGCGTAGCAAAAGAGCATGCGCCATCCGCACGCGACCGGCCCGGACCGGCCGCCGGAGCCCGGGGCCGGCGCGGAGACCGGCCGGGCGGCCCCGCCGTCCGTCCGGGAGACGGCCCGGCGGGCGGACCACCGGCGCGACGAGCTGCTCGCCCTGGCCGCGCGCCGGGTACTGGAGTCGACCGGGGCGTACGGCTCGCTGGTGTACCTGCGCTCGCGGGACCGCCGCTCGCTGGTGCTGCGCACCATCGCGGGCGTGCCGCTGTCGGTGATGGGCCCGTTCCGGCGGGTGGCCGCCGCGGGGCCGCTGCCGGTCGCGGTCGCCTTCCGGACCGGGCGCGCCGTCGTCCTCACCGACGCCGAGGACACCATGCGGCGCTTCCCGCAGCTCGCGGTCGGCCTGCCGTACGACTTCGTCTCCGCCTGCGAGCCGGTGGGGCGCGGCGTGGAGCGGTTCGGGGTGCTGACCGCGCTGTGGCCGGCCTCGGACGAGGGGGTGGCGGCGCCGGCGGCCCGGCGGCTGGCCGAGGCGGCCGCCCAACTGGCCGACGGCCTGGCCGGGTTGGCGGAGTCCGGGCAGTCGGTGGAGCCGGGCTGCGAGGCGGCCGTGGTGGAGCTGCCGCCGCCGTCGGTGCCGACCACCCGGGTCGGGCTGTTCGACTGGGACGTGGCCACCGGGTCGCTCGCCGCCGACACCCAGTTCCTGGAGATCTTCGGCTTCGGACCCGGGGAATTCGACGGCACGGTGGCCGCCCTGGGCCGTCGCGTCGCCCCCGGCGACCTGCCCGGGTTCCGGGCCGCCGCCCGGATCGCGCTGGAGCGCGGCGAGGTGCTGGCCGCCCGGGTCCGGGTGCTCGGCCCGGACGGCCTGCCGTACCCGGTGGAGCTGTGGGCCCGGGTGCCCCGGGCGATCTCCGACGGCCGGACCCACCTGGTCGGCGCGGTGCTGGACCTCCGGAGCCTGACCGCCGCCGCGGCCGCCGTCGACCGGCTGCCCGAGGGCGTGTTCGCGCTCGACCAGGACGGCCGGATCGGCTACGCCAACCGCGCCGTCGAGCCGCTGCTCCGGGCCCGCCGCGAGGACCTGGTCCACCGCCCCCCGTGGGAGGCGCTGCCCTGGCTCGCCGACCCCTTCTACGAGAACCGCTACCGCGCCGCCCAGCTCTCCCAGCGGCCCACCGCCTTCCTGGCCGCCCGACCGCCGGACGGCTGGCTCGCCTTCTCGCTCTACCCGGACCCGCACGGCGTCACCGCCCGGGTGGTCGCGGCCGAGGCCCCGCCCGGCGCCGCCGAGCCGGCCGCCGTCCCGCCGCCGCCCGCCGCCCGCACGGGGATGGGCGGCACCCACCACCTGCTCCAACTGGCCAGCGCGCTCACCGAGGCGGTCACCGTCCGGGACGTCTGCCGGGCGGTGGCCGAGGAACTCCTGCCGGCCTTCGGCGGCCAGGAGCTCGCCATCTACGCGGTGCGCGAGCAGCGGCTGCACCTGCTCTCGCAGACCGGCTACCCGGACGGCTTCCTGGACGCCTTCGAGGGCATCCCGATGGACACCCGGGTGCCCGGCGCGGAGACGCTCCGCACCGGCACCCCGGTCTTCTTTGAGTCGGTGCGCGAACTCGCCGCCACCTACCCCGGCCTGGCCCTGGACGAGATGGGCGCCTGGGCCTTCCTGCCGCTGATCGCCTCCGGCCGTCCGGTCGGCACCTGCATCGTCGGCTTCGACCCGCCGCGCCCGTTCACCGTGGAGGAGCGCGGCCTGTTCACCGCGCTCGGCGGCTTCATCGCCCAGGCCCTGGAGCGCGCCCGGCTGTACGACGCCGAGTTCGCCCTGGCCCGCGGCCTGCAGCAGGCGCTGCTGCCGCACCGGCTGCCCGAGGTGCCCGGCATCCGGATCACCGCCCGCTACCTGCCCGGCACCCAGGGCATGGAGATCGGCGGCGACTGGTACGACGCGATCGTCACCGGCGGGGACGTCACCCTGGTGATCGGCGACGTCGAGGGCCACAGCGTCGGCGCGGCCGCCACGATGGGACAGCTGCGCAGCGCCGTGCGCGCCTTCGCCACCGGTGGCGACCCGCCCGACGAGGTGCTCGCCCGCACCAACCGGCTGCTGCTCGACCTCGACCCCGGGCTGCTCGCCAGCTGCTGCCTGGTCCGGCTCACCCCGGCCGTCGGGCTCGGCCGGATCGCCCGGGCCGGGCACCTCCCGCCGGTGCTGCGCCACCCCGGCGGGCGGGCCGAGGCGCTGTACGTCCCGGGCGGGCCGCTGCTCGGGGTGGACGAGCGGGCCGACTACCCGGTCAGCGACCTGCGGCTGGGCAGCGGGGCAGTGCTCGCCCTGTACACCGACGGGCTGGTGGAGGACCCGGCGGTGGCGATCGACCAGGGCGTGGACCGGCTGCGGGCCGCGCTGGCCCGGGCGGTGGCGGGGGAGGGACTGGAGCAGGCGGCCGAGCGGCTGCTGCGCGAGGTCGGCTCCGCCCGCCGGGTGGACGACGTGGCGCTGCTGCTCACGGCCTTCGGCTGAGCGGCCGCGCCGTTCGGACCCGGCGGCCGTGCCGTGCGGACCGGGCGGGCAGGCCACCGGGACGGGGCCGACCAGGCGACTTTCGTCGGCGGGGGCGGCGACGAAGGAGGACGGCGGATGACCCGGCCGGACCGATAGCCTCGACGGGTGGAAGCGATCGCGCGGGCCTGGAACACGGCGGTACGGACGGCGCTGCCGGGGCCCTGGCGGCCCCGGCGGGTCGTGGGCGAGGCACTGCTCGCCCTGATGATGGGCGGCTTCGCCGCGCTGATGGAGCTGCTCTCCAACACCGGCCAGGCGGTGCTCGTCGGCGTCGGGGTCGCGGTGGCGTGGGTGCTGCGCAAGGGCCTGCCGGCCACCGTGCTGGTCGTCGTCGCGGCCGCCGCCGGCTGGGCGGTCGGCCCGATCCCGATGCTGGTCTGCGCGGGCTGGACGGCCGGGGCGCGGATCCGCCGGGTCTGGTCGCTGGTCGGCACCTTCGTGGTGGGCTGGGCGCTGTTCACCATGACGGGCGTGCTGAAGGAGGGCGCCTCGTTCTCGCCGAAGCTGCTGCTGCCGCTGTCGTTCGGGGCCTTCCTGGTGGTGGCCGTGCTGCCCGCGCTCTACGGCCGCTACCGGGCGCAGCGCCGCGCCCTGCTGGACGCGCTGCGCGAGCGCAACGAGCAGCTGCTGCGCGAGCGGGTCATGGTGGTGCACCAGGCGCGGCTGCGCGAGCGGCACCGGATCGCCCAGGACATGCACGACAGCCTGGGCCACCAACTGGCACTGATCTCGGTGCACTCGGGCGCGCTGGAGGTGGACCGGACGCTCACCGACCGGCAGCGCGAGGCGGTCGGGGTGCTGCGGCAGGCGGCGGTCGCGGCGATGCGCGAGCTGCGCGAGGTGGTCGGGGTGCTGCACGACGAGTCGACGGCGGTGCCGGCCACCGCCCCGGCGGCCGCCGGGGTGCCCACCGCCGGGTCGGCGGCCACCGGGGCGGGTGCCGGGGCGCCGGCCCGGGGCGGGGTGGACGGGATCGAGGGGCTGGTGGAGTCCTCCCGGGCGGCGGGGGCCGGGATCGACCTGACCGTGGAGGGGGAGCGGCGTCCGCTGGCGGCCGCCGTCGACCACGCGGCGTACCGGATCGTGCAGGAGGCGCTCACCAACGCGCACAAGCACGCCCCCGGCGCGCCGATCGGCGTCGCGCTGCGGTACGAGCCGGACGCGCTGGTGGTGGAGGTCACCAACGCCCGCGCGCCGGAGCTCGTGGGGGCACGCGTCGGGGTGGGCGCGGCCGTCAGCGGCGGTCAGGGGCTGACCGGCCTGCGGGAGCGCGCCCGGTTGGTCGGCGGCATGGTGCACGCCGGGCCCACGCCGGAGCAGGGCTTCCGGCTGGCGGCGGTGCTCCCCTATGAAGGGGAGGAGCAGGACGCGGCGGCGGACGGGGCCGAGGACTGGATGCTGGACGGCCTGCCGCCCGTCGAGGAGCCGGAGCGCAAGCGGCGCAGTCCGGCGATGGGCTGCGCCCTCGGGGTGGTCGCGATCGCGGTGACCGTGCTCGGCCTGGCGGTCTGGGGCGTGGTCGCCTTCGTCAAGGGCACCAACGACGCGACCGTGCAGCAGCCGATGTACGACCAGATCAGGGTGGGCACCGCCGAGTCCGAGGTGCTGCAGACGCTGCCGCGCGGCAACGACTTCATCACCGACACGTATAAGGGGACAGGGCCCGAGATCCCGGAGGGCGCGCACTGCCGCTGGTTCGCCCTGAACGGGGCGCCCGGCGCCGGCTGGAACGAGGAGCACGTGGCGCGATTCTGCTTCCGGGACGGGGCACTGGTGGAGAAACAGGAGTACGTGATCAGCGGTTGAGTGCCCCCGTGCGCGGGCGGGTGCCCCGGCCGGGCGGGCCGGGCCGGTTTCGGATCACGGTGGTCCGGATCGGGGTGGTTCGGAACGGTCCTGCCGGGATGTGAGGATGGTGCCGCAGCCCACAGCACCGTTCGAGGGGAATGACCAGCGTGATCCGAGTCCTCGTCGCCGACGACGAGCCGCTGATCCGGGCCGGAATCAGGATGATCCTCGGTTCCGCCGAGGACATCGAGGTGGTCGCGGAGGCCGCCGACGGGCGGGAGGCGCTGGAGCTCGCGCGGGCGCACCGGGTGGACGTGGTGCTGCTGGACATCCAGATGCCGGTGATGGACGGGCTGACGGCGCTCGGGGAACTGGCGAAGGTCGCCCCCGGCGCGCGGGCGCTGATCCTCACCACCTTCGGGGAGCGCGAGAACGTCCTGCGCGCCGTGACCGAGGGCGGTGCCGGCTTCCTGCTCAAGGACACCGCACCGCACGAGCTGATCCAGGCCGTCCGGGCGGCGGCGGGCGGGAACGCCTTCCTCTCGCCGGCCGCGACCCGGCACATCGTCGACTCGCTGGCTTCCGGGCGCAGCGCCTCGCTGGCCGCCCGCGCCGTCGCGGCGCGGCGTCGGCTGGAGGTGCTCACCCCGCGCGAGCTGGAGGTGTTGGCCCTGCTCGGAGAGGGTCTGTCCAACGCCGACGCGGGGGCGCGGATCCACATGAGCGAGGCGACGGTGAAGACCTACGTCAGCCGGATCCTGGCCAAGCTGGGCTGCGACAACCGGGTCCAGGCGGCGCTGTTGGCGCGGGACGCGGAGCTCGACGGCCGTCGCTGAGGGTGTTCGCGTGGTCGCCGTACGTGTCGGGCGTGACGGATGCCACTCGACGGCGGCGCGGAACCGGGAACTCCGGGTGCGGTGGTGACGGTGCGTCAGCTGACGGTTCCTCCGCGTGGATGGTGTGACGGCTTTCTCGGGCGGACAGGTGTGAGTGAGGGCACGGAATTTGACCGTTTGATCTTGGAAATCTGGTCAAAAATGGTCAAATCGGGCATGATTTTTTGACCCGTACCGCCGGTAACAGTCAACTGACCTGCGACGTCGAAGAATTGCTTGCTGCGTCCGGGTGATGCCCCCTAGCTTCATTGGCGGCGCAACGAGCGCCACCCGGGTTCACCCCGACGCACTGCCCGCCGACTGACCCGCGGCGTGAGGGCGGTGCCCGCCGACGAGACCGGCTCGAACAGGCCGTCGGCGTGCGGAGGTGACCGGGGCGGCACGGCACGTCCGACACGTGTCCGGCCGCCCGTCGAGTGAGGTGAGCGAAAGACTGCCGGCCCATGTCCCGGGCCTGGTTCCGCATGCCCACCCGGGACTTGTCGAGAGGAACTGTATGAATCCCCGTCACGAGACCGCCGCTGCCACCGACACCACCGCCACCACCAAGCGCCACCGCGTGCGGATGGCGGTCCTCGCGGGCGCCGCCGTCGCGGCCCTGCCGGTGGCCGGCCTCGTCACGGCCACCTCGGCCTCCGCCGCTACCTCCTCGACCTGGGACGCCGTCGCCCAGTGCGAGAGCGGCGGGAACTGGAGCACCAGCACCGGCAACGGCTTCCACGGAGGACTGCAGTTCAGCCCGTCCACCTGGGCCGCGTACGGCGGGACCGCGTACGCCTCCCAGGCCAACAAGGCGACCAAGGCGCAGCAGATCGCCGTCGCGGAGAAGGTCCTCGCCTCGCAGGGTGCGGGCGCCTGGCCCGTCTGCTCGCAGAGGGCGGGCCTGGGCAAGGGCGGCGCCCCGGCCGTCGCCGACACCTCGGGCGGCACGGCGGCCAAGGCGGCCAAGCCGGCCACGAAGGCCGCCAAGCCCGCGGCCAAGCCCGCCGCCAAGCCGGCGGCCGCTCAGCAGGCGCCCAAGGGGCAGCCCTCGGCCAAGCCGGCGCAGTCCGCGCCGGTCGCGCCGAAGAACACCGCCGCGGGCGGCTACACCGTCAGGAGCGGTGACACCCTGAGCGACATCGCGGCCAAGTTCGGCACCGACACGGACAGCCTGTACCAGAAGAACCTGCGCACCATCGGCGGTGACCCGGACCTGATCTTCCCGGGCCAGACGCTGACCGTCTGACCGACTGACGGCTGTCCGACCGTCCGAGCGGCCGCCCCCATCAGGGCGGCCGCTCGGCCGGTCCCGGCGCGTTCGCGGTCCGTTCCCGGGGGCCCCGGGCCGGGCGGCCGGCGGTCGGACCGCACCACCGGTGGTCGGCGCACACGCCGGGGCACGGGAGCACGTCGCGACTTGGTTGAACGTTGAACGCAACGTCCGAATACCGCCGGAGGTTTGAAGGTCCCCGGGCCAGGATCGAGTCATGTCCGAGATCGGAACGAGGAGTTCTGGAGATATGACGATGAACGGTGCGGCAGTGCTCGACAGCCTCGACGGCAAGGTGGCCCTGGTGACCGGCGGCAGCCGGGGGATCGGGGCGGCGGTCGCCCTGCGGCTCGCCGAGGACGGCGCCCACGTGGTGCTGACCTACCAGGGCGGCGCGGAGCGGGCCGAGGAGGTCGCCGCGAAGATCACCGCGATGGGGCGGACCGGCTGGGCCGTACGGGCGGACAGCGCCGACCCGGAGGCGGTGCGGGGCGTGGTCGAGGCCGTCGTCGAGCGGTTCGGGAGGCTGGACGTCCTGGTGAACAACGCGGGCGTCGGCGTCCTCGGCCCGATCGGCGACCTCACGCTGGAGGATGTCGACCGGGTCCTGGAGGTGAACGTCCGGGCACCCTTCCTGTACGCCCGGGCGGCCTCCGCGCACCTGACCGAGGGCGGGCGGATCGTCAACCTCGGCAGCTGCATAGCCCAGCGCGTCGCCTTCCCCGGCGCCACGCTGTACGGGACCAGCAAGGCCGCGCTGATCGGCCTGACCAAGGCGCTGGCCCGGGAGCTCGGGCCGCGCGGGATCACCGCCAACCTGGTCCACCCGGGGCCGATCGACACCGACATGAACCCGGCCGGCGGCCCCGCGGCGGAGGGCCAGCGCGAGCTCACCGCGCTCGGCCGCTTCGGCACCGGCGCGGAGGTCGCCGCCGCGGTCTCCTACCTGGTCGGCGAGGGCGGCCGGTACGTCACCGGCGCCGAGCTGGCGGTGGACGGCGGCTTCGCCGCCTGACGCGGGTTCGACGGCAGGCCCCCGGGGCGTGTCCCGCAGGCCCGGCAGGGATCCGCGGGGCGCGCCCCGGGCGGCGGCGGGCCCGGTGTCGCGCCGGGCGGTTGTCGGCGCACGCGCTTACGATCGCCCGGCACGACCCGTGCTCCCGGACCGGGACCCGTACCGAGAGGTGTGCCATGACCGCAGCGGAAGACCCGATCGGGCTGCTCGCCCGGGCGCTCGCGCAGACCGCCGGGCTGATCGACGGCACCGGCGTCGAGCTGGCCGGCCACCCGACGCCCTGCCGCTCCTGGGACGTCGGCGACCTGGTCAGCCACCTCCTGCACGACCTGCGGCAGTTCACCGTCCGGGCGAAGGGCGGGCAGCCGGACTGGTCGCAGCCCTTCGAACGGGTCGAGGAGGACTGGCTGCACGCCTTCGAGGCCGGGGCGGAGGAGCTGGTCGACGCCTGGCGCGCGGCCGGCGACCTCGGCGGCACCCTGGAGGTCCCCGGCGTCGGCACCCTCCCGGCCCGCTTCCCGGTGGACCAGCAGACCACCGAATTCGCCGTCCACGGTTGGGACTTGGCCCATGCCACCGGCCAGTCCACCGAGGGCCTGGACCACGAGGTCGCGCTCGCCGCGCTCGCCTGGGCGACCGGCGCGCTCAAACCCGGGTACCGGGGCGCCGAGGAGGAGCGGCACGCCTTCGGGCCCGCCGTCGACGTCCCCGAGGACGCCCCGGCGTACGACCGGCTCGCCGCCTTCTTCGGCCGCGACCCGGCGGCTACCTGACGGGGTCGGCGCCTACCGGCGGCTCCAGCGGAACTCGATCTCCGGGTGGCGCGGGGACGGGGCGTCGAGGAGCGGGGCAGGGCGGTCGCGGAGGAAGTGGTCGGCGAAGGCCCGGACGTAGGTGCGGGTGAGTGCGGTGGCGCGGGCGGGGGCGATGGTGCCGAGCAGGGCGGCGTAGAGCTCGGGGGGCAGGTGGCCCGGGAGGTTGCCGGGGACGGCGGCGTGCGGCAGGTCGGTGAAGCTGAAGTGGCCCGCGCCCAGGGTGCGCAGTTGGCGGCCCCAGGCGTGGTGGTGCTCGCGCCAGCGCCGCCAGGTGTCGTGGTCGTCGAGCGAGGTGAGCAGCAGGAACGGCCGGTCCAGCCCGAGCTCCGGGACGGGGGAGCCGAACAGGCCGCCGTCCAGGTCGAGGCCGATCCGGAAGCGCGGGTCCTGGCGCAGCGCCTCGGCGGCCGCGGCTCCGCCCATGGAGTGGCCGAGCACGCCGATCCGGGCCTCGTCGACCCGGAACGGCAGTCGGCCGCCGGTCAGTCGGCCGGTGACGAAGCGCAGGTCGCCGACCCGCGCGGCGATCTCCTCGCGCTCGGCGGCGTCCCAGTCCGGTGGCTCCTCCGACAGGACGCTGCGCACCAGCCGGCCGTCCGGGAACTCGACGGCGGCGGCGTCGTAGGTGTGGTCGAGAGCCGCGACGAGGTAGCCGTGCGCGGCCAACTCCTCGGCCAGAGCAGTGCAGTTGCTGCGCCCGCCCTTGCGGCCGTGGCCGAGCAGCAGCAGGGGGAGCGGCCCGGGGTGGGCGGGCGCGCCGGCGCGGGCGGTGGGGCGGACCAGGCCGAGGGTGCCCGGGTCCAGCGGCAGGGCCTGTTCGATCACGGCCGCGACCCGGGGGGTGGTGTAGGGCGCGAGGGGCCGGCCGGCGGTGCCGCGCGCCGGGTACCAGAGCTGGACCATCAGCTCGCGCGGGCCGGGCGTGGGCGCGAAGGGGTCGAGCCGGTCGTGGTCGACCAGGTGCAGGCTGGTGGTGCCGACCGGCCGGCCGACGGTGGGCGCGGGGAGGTCGATGGTGCGCGGCGGGGCGGTCGGAGCGACCGGCGCGGCGAGGGCGGGCGCGGCGGGCAGCAGGGCGGCGGTCCCGCCCAGGCCCGTGAGGGCGAGCAGTGAACGGCGCCTGATCATGCGTCATCCTTGCCGGCTCGGCGACGGGGTCCGGTCAGCCTAGGTGGTCTGGACCGGTGGCGCCAGGGTTCGGACCGGCAGCGGGACCGAACCCGAATCCGAAGCCGAACCCGGGCCCAGGGCCCAGGGCCCAGGGCCCAGGGCCCAGGGCTCAGGGCTTGGCGCCCTGCCGGGTGGCGGCCTGCTTGATCGCCTCGCGGATGCGCGGGTACGTGCCGCAGCGGCAGATGTTCTGGATCTGGTCGATGTCCGCGTCCGTCGGGTTCGGGGTGCGGCGCAGCAGGGCGACGGCGGTCATGATCTGGCCCGGCTGGCAGAAGCCGCACTGGGCGACGTCGCAGGCGAGCCAGGCCTCCTGGACGGGGTGGAGCACCTCGCCGTCGGCCAGGCCCTCGATGGTGGTGACGGTGTGGCCCGCGCAGTCCTTGACGGAACGGGTGCAGGGCTGGAACTCCTGGCCGTCCAGGTGGCTGGTGCAGGCGCGGCAGACGCCCACCCCGCAGCCGTACTTGGGGCCGGTGACGCCGAGCTTGTCGCGCAGCACCCAGAGCAGGGGCATGTCGTCCGGGGCCTCGACGGTCACGGGCTGCCCGTTGAGGACGAAGGTGTGGCTGGGCATGGGGGTCGCGGTTCCTCGGCTGGCTCGGCTGGTGGTCAGAAGTTGATCGGGAAGGAGCGCGGGCTGGTGCCGGTCGCGCGGGCGTAGGCGTTGGCGACGGCGGCGGAGGCGGCCGGGACGCCCAGCTCGCCCGCGCCGCCGGGCGGTCCGCTCGGCGGCATCAGGTGGATCTCGACCACCGGCGGGGTGTGCCGCTGCCGGGCGTAGTGGAAGTCGCCGTAACTGCCTTCCCGGAAGGCGCCGTTGTCCAGGTGGTTGCCGGCCTGGAGGATCACCGAGATGCCGTCGACCAGCGCGCCGGTGAGCTGGGCCTCCAGGCCCGTGGGGTTGATCACCCGGCCGACGTCGGCGACGACGACGGCCTTGGTGACCCGGGGGTTGGCGCGGTCGGTGGCGTCCAGCTCGACCAGGTAGGCGACGCAGGCGCTGTGCTCGTCGTGGTAGCCGATGCCCTGGGCCTGGCCGGGGGGCATCGGGCGGCCCCAGCCGCCCCGCTTGGCGAGCTCGTCCAGCACCGCCCGCCCGGTGGCGCTGCGCATCCGGTCGCGGCGGAAGGCGAGTTCGTCCTGGCCCATCCGGCGGGCGAGTTCGTCCATCATGATCTCGTCGGAGACCCGGACGGTGCCGGAGTAGACGGAGCGCCAGCTGCCGGTGTGCAGTTCCAGCGGCACCTCGGCGAGCAGCTGGTTGGTCACCCCGACGTCGTACGGGATCTTCTCGGTGAGCAGGAAGAACAGCTCGGCGCCGGTGAGCCCGGCCAGCGGGAGCTTGTAGCCGGCGGCGGTGAACATGTCGCCGAGGCCGTGTCCGAGGTCGGTGCGGACGCCCGCCACGTGGTGCTCCCAGCTGAACACCTGGCCGAGGCCGTAGGTGGCCCGGACGATGTGGTGGCTGGCGGGGCGCATCCGGCCGTGGCGCATGTCGTCGTTGCGGGTCCACATCAGCTTGACCGGGCGGCCGGCGGCCTTGGAGACCTGGGCGGCCTCCAGGGCGGCGTCGAAGAACAGCCGGCGGCCGAACGAGCCGCCGCCGCGCACCACGTGGACGGTGACGGCGTTCGTCGGCAGGCCGAGTTCGGCGGCGATGGTGCCCTGGGCGAGGATCGGGCTCTGCGCGGCGAACCACAGCTCGGCCCGGTTCGGCCGGACGTCGGCGACGGCGGTGAGCACCTCCATCGGGGCGTGGTTGACGAAGGCGAAGTCGAACTCGCCCTCCAGCCGGTGGGAGAGCAGCGGCGGCGGGAGGGACGGCAGGTGGGCGGCGCGCAGCCGGGACCGTACGTCGGCGTCGGACAGGCCGGCGACCGGCCCCGGGTTCCAGGTGGTGCGCAGTGCGTCGCGGGCCTTGAGCGCCTGGTCGAAGGTCTCGGCGAGGACGGCGACGCCGGTCGGGATCCGCACCACCCCGAGGACTCCGGGCATGGCGCGGGCGGCGGAGGCGTCCAGGGACTTGAGGGTGCCGTTGACGGTGGTCGGGCGGGCGACCACGGTGGGCACGGCGCCCGGGACGTCGAGGTCCCCGGCGTACTTGGCACGGCCGGTGACGATGTCGCGGGCGTCGATCCGGCCGGTCGGCCGGCCGACCAGGCGCAGCTGGTCGGGGGTCTTGGGGAGGGCCGGGACGGCGGGGGCGGCGACGGTGGCCGCCTCGGCGGCGAGGTCGCCGTAGCCGAGCCGGCGGCCGTCGGGGGCGAGGACGGCGGAGTCGGCGGTGCGCAGGGTGGGCGCGGGAACGTTCCAGCGCCTGGCGGCGGCGGTCACCAGCCGGGCCCGGGCGGCGGCGGCCGCGGCGCGGACCGGGTCGTACAGCGAGCGGATCGAGTTGGAGCCGCCGGTCAGCTGGTTGAAGAGCAGTTCGGGGCGGGCGTCGGAGAGCGGGACGTCGACGTCGGAGAGCCGGGCGTCGAGCTCCTCGGCGACGATGACGGCGATCGCGGTGGTGAGGCCCTGGCCGACCTCCAGCCGGGGCAGGTGCAGCACGGCGCGTCCGGCGGGGGTGACTTCGAGGACCAGCAGGTGGGCGGTCGGCAGCCCGGCGATGATCATCGCGTCGCCGAGGTCGACGATGTCCGGGATGCCGGGCAGGCCGATCAGCTGCTGGGGGAGGGCGGTCTCGCGGACCGGCACGGCGGCCGCGGCGGGGGACGGGACGGGGCGCGGGGCGGCCTGTGCGGTGGCGGGTGCGACGGCGTCGGCGCCGAGGCGGGCGCCGACGGTGAGGGTGGGCGCGGCCAGCAGGTAGGTGAGGAAGCGCCGGCGGCGGGTGCCCTCCGGGCCCGGGGCGTCCGGGTCGGCCGGAGCGCCGGCGGTGCCCGGGGCGTCCGTGGCAGCAGCCGTACCGTGCGGGTGCCCGGCGTCGCGCGGTCGGCCGTTGGAGTCCGAGGGGGCGAGGGAGGTGCTGATGGGAGGACACCCTTCGGGCCGGAGACGGCGACGGAACGGGCGGGCGGGGCGGCCCCGGGCCGGTGCCGGATCGCGAACGCCGTTGAGCATAAAAGGAGGCTACTGACGGGTCAACACGGTCAAAGTTGGCCCTTGGTCGGCCCGATCACGGTTGTGCGGCGGTCGGCGGGAGCGGAGTCGGAGCGGGTACGGACGGCGCTTCGGAGCTGCGGGCGGGGCCGGGGCAGGGCCGCCGGGACGGGCTCGGAGGCGCCAACTGGCGCCCCTCGCACGCGGGTTCAGGGGTCGGTCGACGGTGCGGCGGCAGGGGGAATTGGCCCAGGAAATTCCTTGATCACTGGACCGTTCCACTGGGCCGGTTCTTCCGTAGGCTGGGGGCGCACCCGAACCGGCGGTTGCGAGGACCGACTCCGCGCGCCGCCCGTCCGGGGGCCGCGAACAAGGGTGACGGTCCGTGAGGCGTTTACGGCCGCGGGGCGTTGACGGCCCTGGGGCGCGTGCGGGTGACCGCCCGGACGCCTCCGGCCGGTGGCGCCCGCGAACGAGTGAAGGAGGGGCATGCCGTCCGACCGAACCGCCCGTTGGGGTGCCCTGCCGCCCGCCGGGCCCCAGCGGACCCTCGCGGCCGCCCAGTTGGCCGCCGCCGTGGGCGACGGCGCGTACTACACCTGCTCCGCCCTCTACTTCACCCGGGTGGTCGGGATGTCCCCGACCGCCCTCGGGCTCGGCCTCACCCTCGCCTGGGCGCTCGGTTCCCTCGCCGGTGTCCCGCTCGGACACCTCGCCGACCAGCGGGGCCCGCGCCGCACCTCGATGGCGCTCGCGCTCGGCACGGCGGCCGTGGTCGCCGCCTTCCTGGTGATCCGCTCCTACCCGCTGTTCTTGCTCGCGGTCTGCCTCTACGCCACCGCGCAGTCCGGCCTGACCGCCGCCCGGCAGGCGCTGGTCGCCGCCCTGGTGCCGCCCGCGCAGCGGACCGCGCTGCTCGCCCACATCCAGTCGACCCTCAACGGCGGACTGGCCGTCGGCGCGGCGATCGGCGGCATCGCGCTCAGCGTCGGCACCCGCGCCGCCTACCTGGCCGCCTTCGCCGTCACCGCGCTCGGCTTCCTGATCGGCGCGCTGGTCCTGCGGCGGCTGCCCGAAGCCCCGCCCGCGACCGGGCCGTCGGACGCCGGGCCGCGCCTGGCCGTGCTGCGCGACCGCCGGTATGCCGCCGTCACCGCGGTCAACGCCGTCCTGCTGCTGCGGATGCCGCTGCTCAGCCTGATCATCCCGCTCTGGATCGCCGCGCGCGCCCCCGGGATCGGCTGGCTCGGCTCGGCGCTGTTCGTGCTCAACACCCTCGCGGTGCTGGCCTTCCAGGTCCGGGCGGCCCGCGGCATCACCGGACTGGAACCGGCCGCCCGGGCGGTCCGCTCCGCCGGGCTGCTGCTGCTCGGCTCCTGCGCCGTGTTCGGGCTGTCCGCGCTGGACGTGCCGGTCTGGGCGGTCGGCGCGCTGCTGGTCGCCGCCTCCGTCCTGCAGGTGGCCGGGGAGATGCGGCAGTCGGCCGGCAGCTGGCAGATCGCCTTCGACCTCGCCCCGCCCGGGCGGATCGGCCAGTACCAGGGCTTCTTCGGCACCGGCGTCGCCGTCGCCCGCACCCTCGGACCGTTGCTGCTCACCGCGCTGCTGCTGGAGGGGGGCCTGGCCGGCTGGCTGGTCCTGGGCGGGGTGTTCCTCGCGGCGGGGTACGCGATGGGGCCGGTCGCCCGCTGGGCGGCCCGGGACCGCGGTCACGCGGTGTCGCCGCCGGCGCCCCCGGTGGTGGCGGGAGCGGCGCCGGGGGCCTGACCGTACCGGACGGGAACCCCCAAGGCGGCCCGGGGAGCGTCCAACGGGACCGGACCGGACCGGAAACCCGGTGGTCCCGGGCCGCCGCCCGCTGGCATGCTGGCCGCGTGGACCGACCCCAGATCCAGCTCGACTTCGCCCCCGAGCTGCACCTCTTCGTCTCCGCGCCCCGGCGGGCCGGCCGTACCGCGCTGCGCACCGACGGCGCCTCCACCCTCGGCCACGTCGTCGAGTCCCTGGGGGTGCCGCTCACCGAGGTCGGCGCCCTGCTGGTGGACGGCCGGGCGGTGCCCGACAGCCACGTCCCGGCCGACGGCGAGGAGATCACCGTCCGGGCCGTGGCCAGGCCGCAGCCCTCGCCCGTCCCGGCGCGCTTCCTGCTGGACGTCCACCTCGGCACCCTCGCCCGTCGGTTGCGCCTGCTCGGCGTGGACGCCGCGTACGAGAACCCCGACATCGGCGACGCCGCCCTGGCCGCCCGCTCGGCCGCCGAGCAGCGGATCATGCTCTCCCGCGACCGCGGCCTGCTGCGCCGCCGCGAACTGTGGGCCGGCGCCTACGTCTACAGCCACCGCCCCGCCGAGCAACTGCGCGACGTGCTCTCCCGCTTCGCGCCGCCGCTCGCCCCGTGGAGCCGCTGCACCGCCTGCAACGGCAGGCTGCACCCGGCCACCAAGACCTCGGTGCGCGAGCAGCTGCGGGACGGCACCGAGCGCTCGTACGACGCCTTCGCCCAGTGCGAGGACTGCGGCCAGGCCTACTGGCGCGGCGCCCACCACGCCCGGCTGGAGGCGATCGTCGCCGAGGCGGTGCGCGACTTCGGCCCAGGCCGGGCCGGCGGACCGGGCCAGGAGCCAGGGCCGGTAGGGGAGTTCGGGGAGGTCCACGGGTCCGGGGAGGGCCAGGGCCGGATCGGGGTCGTCTCAGGGTAGCGCGCTCTGGCGGACGGCCCGGCGCCCGTGGTCCCATCGGCGGTGGGGGACGAGACCACGCTACTCACTCGCAGGAGAGAGGCCAGGTCGTCGTATGAGTACTCAGCCAGGGCAACAGCCCTTCCGCACCACGGACACGGGGGTTGCCGCGGTGCCGACCGCCCCGGACGGGGCCGGGGGGTACCCACCGCCGCTGCTCAAGGTATCCGGGACCGACGGTGGGGCACGCCCGGAGGAAGGCCCCCGGAAGGCGACCGTCCGATGAGGCGGGGAGTGCTGCGCCGCCCGCTGGCGGCGCTGGTCGCCGCCGCGGCCGTGCTCGGGCTCTCGGTCGCCCCGGCGGCCGCCGCCGGGCCGTCCGGGCCCGCCGAGCCGCATCTGCGGTCGCGCTACGTGACCATGCCGGACGGGGTCCGCCTCGCCGTCGACGTCTACCTGCCCGAGGGCACCCGGGCCGGCGCCGACCTGCCCACCGTCCTGGTCACCCAGCGCTACTGGCGGGCCAGGGTCAAGGCCGGCCAACCCGGCGGCACCAGTGGCGAGGCCGAGCGGTGGACCGCCCGCGGCTACGCCTACGTGGTCGCCGACCTGCGCGGCACCGGCGCCTCCTTCGGCACCCTCACCTCCGAACTCGGCGCCGACGTGACCGCCGACAGCGGCCCGCTCAGCGACTGGATCGCCGCCCAGCCCTGGTCCAACGGCCGGATCGGCACCACCGGCATCTCCTACGGCGGCGACACCGCGATGCTCGCCACCTCCCTCGGCAACCACCACATCACCGCCGCCGCCCCGATCTCCTACGACTTTGACCCCTACGAGGACCTGGTGCGCCCCGGCGGCCTGCTCATCGAACCCAGGGTCGCCCCGTACGCGCTGCTGCTGCGCATCCTCGACCAGGCCGGCGGCACCACCTGCGAGACGGACGAGGACACCCGGCAGCTCTGCGCGCGCATCGGCCTCACCGGCCTCCAGCCCCGGCCGGTCGACGGGCCCGACGGCCCCGCCCTGCTCGCCGCCGCGCGCGCCGAGCACGCGAACAACGCCAACCTGGTCGAGATGGCGCACTCCGGCGTCCACCGCGACTACCGGGACGGGCCGAAGAGCTGGACGGTCGGCAGCGTCGGCGAGCGGACCGACGCCGTCGAGGCCGGCGGGGTGCCGGTCCTGACCAGGGCCGGCTGGCTCGACGCGGGCACCGCGAACGGGGTGCTCTCCCAGTTCACCGGCCTGTCCAACACCCAGGACGACTGGATCGGCCCGTGGAACCACGGCGCCGGCTGGTTCGCCGACCCGTTCCAGCCCGCCCGCCCGCTCACCGGGCAGGAGCACCAGGAGAACGACCAGCGGGTGCTCGACTTCTTCGACCGCTACGTCCGCGGCGACGCCCGCCCCGACGGCACCCGGCGGGTGCACTACTACACCTTCAACGAGGGCGTCTGGCGCACCACCACCCGCTGGCCGGTGCCCGGCACCCGCACCCGGCGGTTCGACCTCGGCGCGGGCCGCTCGCTCACCGACCACCCGCCCACGGGCCCTTCGTCCGTCGACGGGGCGGACGACCGCCGCGGCGGCTCCGACCAGCTGCTCCTCGACCCGACCGCGGGCACCGGCCCGCTGGACCGCTGGAACACCAACCTCAGCGGCGACGAGGTCAGTTACCCCGACCGCGCCGCCGTCGACGCCAAGCTGCTCGGCTACACCACCGCACCGCTGGGCGCCGACACCCGGGTCACCGGCAACGGCAAGGTCACCCTCGACGTCACCGGCCTGGCGGGTTCGGCCCGCGGCGCCCTGCACGTCTACCTGGAGGACGTCGCGCCGGACGGCCGGGTCACCTATCTGACGGAGGGTCAACTCTCGCTGGCCGACCGGGCGGTGGCGGACCGCTCGGACAATCCCGACTGGCGCCGGCTGCGCACGCCGCGCAGCTACGCGGCCGAGGACGCCGAGGACTTCCCGCAGGGCCGCGCGCAGCGCGTCACCATCGACCTCCAGCCGGTCTCGGTGCTGTTCCGGGCCGGTGAGCGGATTCGGCTCACCGTCGCGGCCGCCAACCCCGACTCCTTCCAGCTGCTCCCGGCCGACGGGAAGGCGGGCTACCGGATCGGCTGGGGCGGCGACCGCGGCTCGGCGCTGGAGCTGCCCGTCGTGCGCTGAGCGGTGCGACGCGGGGCACCCGGTCTCGGCCGGGCGCCCCGCGTCGGCACCTCACCTCACGTCGTGCCGCGCCGGGTCACGCGTCCACGACCTCCAGGCCGTACGCGGTCACGGCCTGCCGCAGCCCGCCCGGGTACCCGGCGAGCGCCGGGGTGAACTCCCAGTCTCCGGAGGGCTCGCGGTCGAACCGGCCGAGCCGCATCGCGGTGTTGGTCTCCGCGCCGTCCGCCAGGTGCACCACGGCCGCGTCCTGTCCGGCGCCGGCCTCCAGGATCAGCGCGGGCCCGGCGAACCCGCCCATGGTGGCCCCGGGGTGGTTCTCGGTGTCGGCGGCGGCGATGACCACCAGCCGGTCGACGTCGGCGGGCAGCGCGTCGAAGTCGACCATCAGGCAGGCGTTCGCGTCGCCGTATCCGGTCACCAGCCGCACCGAACCGTCCGGCGTGGAGCCGTTGTTGTAGAACACCAGGTGGTCGTCGGAGAGCGCCACGTTGCCCCGGCAGACCAGGGCGGCGATGTCGTACTCCTCCTCCCCGGTCCAGTGCAGGAGCAGCCGGGAGGGCTCGGCGGCCACCTCGATCGCGGGCAGTCCGTCCAGGGCGCCGGCCTCGGCGGAGGCCTCGTCCTGGACGGCCGCGAAGACCTCGTGGAAGCCGTGGTGCTTGAGCAGGCCGACCAGCTCGGAGCCGTTCAGCAGGGTGATCGGCTTGCCCGCGACGAACTGGTGCGAGCTGGGGCCGAACCTGCTGGTGGTGACCAGGACGGCCTTGGTCGCGGCCTGGTCGTGGCGCAGCGTCCCGTACAGGTCCCGCACCGCGGTGGGCGCCACCGTGTCCCGGTACCGCTTCACCTGCACGATGACGTTGCCG
The DNA here is from genome assembly GCF_053598475.1 of Kitasatospora sp. NPDC001119. Lineage (NCBI taxonomy): Bacteria > Bacillati > Actinomycetota > Actinomycetes > Kitasatosporales > Streptomycetaceae > Kitasatospora > Kitasatospora sp. NPDC001119. Next base: position 35,219 of record NZ_JBSFKI010000034.1, on the reverse strand, counting down.
CCGCGGAACGGGTCGGGGTCGATGCCGCGGACGTCCACCCCGCCGTCCCGGGACCGGGCGGTGAGCTCGACCTTCATGCCCATCGCCTCCATCAGCCGGGCGATGAGGCCTTCGAACTCGACCGGGTCCATCGCCAGCAGGAGCTGGAGTTCGCGGACGCGCCGGGCCATCCGGCCGCGGTTGGCGTTGGTGTCGTCGCGGAGGTGACGGAAGAGCGCGCGCTGGGCGCGGCGTTCGTCGGCGTCGGGGTTGCTGAGGCGGTGGAGCTTCCGGCTCCGGGACATGGGCGTGCCCCCTCTTGCATGGTGACGGCTGTTGCAGGCGTCACCGTAGAGGAATCGTGGACGAAGAATTGTCGGGCCGTCACTTCCGCCGCACAATCGAGACCTGGCGCACGGGCACCGGCGTGCGCACGGGCCTCGGGCGGCGCGGGGGCGGCTCGACGGCGGGGGTGCTTCCGGTGGCCGTCCGGACGGCGGACAATCCCCCCAGGAGCCGAGGAGGAGGCCAGCGGTGGAGTTCGAGGTCATGATCGAGACCCCGCAGGGGTCGCGGAACAAGTACGTGATGGACTTCGTGGCGGGCCGGATCCGGCTGGACCGCACCCTCTTCACGGCCACCGCCTACCCCGCCGACTACGGCTACGTCGAGGGCACCCTCGGCGGCGACGGCGAGCCGCTGGACGCCCTGGTGCTCGGCGGCGAGCCGGCCGTCCCCGGCTGCGTGCTCACCTGCCGGGCGGTGGGCGTGTGGGTGATGCGCGACGAACGTGGCCCGGACCAGAAGGTGCTCTGCGTCCCGGCCCACGACCCGCGCTATGCCGACCTGCGGGACATCGGCGACCTGCGCGAGTTCGACCTGCTGGAGATCACCCACTTCTTCCAGGTGTACAAGGACCTGGAGCGCGGCAAGTCCGTCGAGGGCTCGCACTGGGCGGGCCGCGACGCCGCCTACGCGGAGATCGCCGAGTCGCGGGCCCGCGCGGCGGGCACCCGCTTCGCCGACCCGGCGTAGCGGGCGCCCCCCGGGCCGCCCCGGGCCGCCCCGGGCCGCCCCGGACCGTCCCCGGGGCGTGCTCGGGGCGTGCCCGGACGGTCCGTCAGAGCCTGGCGGCGCTCAGGATCGCGCGGACCTCGTCGCCGATCGCGGCCTCGTTCTGCTCGAACTCCGGTGCGGTGAGCCGGTCCGGGTCGGCCGGCAGGCCGTTCAGGACCGGGGTGTGCAGATGGCCGCCGGGGAGGTCCGGGGCGAGGAACAGGCGCAGCCGGTTGGAGCGGTAGGCGACCTCGTTGGAGAGGTACCCGCCGCCGCCACCGGAGACCGCGCGGGAGCCGGGGGTGGGGCCGTCCGGCCGGAAGACCGGCCCGGTGGCGCCCGCCGGGATCTCGGTGACGAAGGTGTTGAGCAGCACCGGGAAGGGCTGCTGGACGGCCCGCATGGCGTCGGTCGGCAGGGTGGTGCGGACGAACTGCGGCCCGGGGGCCAGCCCCGGGGCGTCCACCGGGTGCTGGGAGGTGCCGCCGGAGAGCGCGGCCACGTTGTCGGTGGCCGGGTCGGCGGAGCGGGCGCGCCCGGCCCACTCCTCCAGGGTGAACTTGCCCGGGTAGCCCTGGCTGATGCTGGTGATCAGGTCGGCGGACTGCCGGCCCGGCCGCAGGTGCGGGGTGAAGGCGCGCTCCACGATGCCCTTGTCGAAGTCCCCGTAGCGCACCGGCAGGACGACCGCCCGGACCTCGGCGGTGCTGCCGTCGGCGAGGGTGATCCGCTGCCCGTGCAGCTGCAGGACGGCGGACCCGGAGGGGTTGGCGCGGCGCGCCTCGGCGTCCAGGCCGAACGGGTCGAAGCCGCTGACGAAGATCCGCCGGACGCCGGGGGCGGCGCTGAAACCGTCGTCCAGGCCGCGCGAGGCGTCCTCGAAACGGGCCCGCAGCGCGGCGTGGTCGACGTCGAACCGGGGCTGCCAGCGGGCGAGCTGGACGGTCATGGCGAGCCTGGTCCAGTACAGCGGGCGGTCGTCCCGGGCGGGCAGTTCGCCGCTCGGCCGCCGGCCCTGGGCGCGGTCCACGCCCGCCTGCCAGAGCGTCCGGCCCCAGGTGTCGGCCACCCGCTCGGCCTGCCGGGCGTTGCGGGCGGCGCACAGCGCGGAGGGGAAGCCGCCGAGCAGCTCGCCCAGGCCGGAGCGCTCGGTGAAGCCGGCCGTGCGGGCGTCCTGGAGGCGGGCCTGCTCGGCGTCCAGCGGCACCGTGGCGGAGGTGCGGCAGCCGGCCGGGGCGGCCTGGGCGGCGGCCGGGGCCAGCAGGGCGACGAGGGTTCCGGCGAGCGCGGCGGCCAGTCCGGCGGTGCGGCGTAGACATGTCATGTGCGCTGACAATAGGTCCGGACCTGACGGCCCGCCAGAGTGCCGACCCGGCGCGCCGTACGCCGGTCCAAGGGCCGCCGGACCGGCCCGCCCGGTACCGGGAGGCGCCGCCGCGGGCCCCTCGGGCGGCGTTCCGCCGCTGGTGGGACGGCGTTCCGGCCCGGACGGAAAGCCGGCGGTTCGACCGGGAACCGCCGCGAGTTCTACAGCGTTGTCGTGGTCGAACAGCGGTACTCGTACGGTGGTGGAGGAAGTTCCATGAGCGTGGCCCTGACGAAGGGTGGCAACGTCTCCCTGGGCAAGCAGGCCCCCGGGGTGCGGGTGGTGCGGGTGGGCCTGGGCTGGACGGCCGGTGACGGGTACGACCTGGACGCCAGCGCGCTGCTCTGCGGGGCGGACGGGAAGGTCGCCTCGGACCAGCACTTCGTCTTCTTCAACAACCTGCGGAGCCCGGACGGCTCGGTCCGCCACCTGGGCGGGGCCGGCGGCGGCGCCGACCGCGAGCAGGTCGAGGTCCGGCTCGCGGAGGTCCCCGCCGGGGTGGAGAAGGTCGTCTTCGCGGTGGCGATCTACGACGCGGCGCAGCGGCGGCAGTCCTTCGGGCAGGTCCGCGGCGCCCACATCCGGGTCGTCGACCCGGACAGCGGCACCGAGGTGGCCCGGTACGACGTGGCGTCGGAGGCCGGCAGCGAGACGGCGATGGTGTTCGGCGAGCTGTACCGGCACGGCGCGGACTGGAAGTTCCGGGCGGTCGGGCAGGGGTACGCCGACGGGCTCGCGGGCATCGCCACCGACTTCGGGGTGGACGTCCTGCAGCCGGCGCCCGCCGCCGCCCCGCCCGCCCCGGTGAAGCCGCCGGTCGCGCCGCCCGCCCCGCCCGTGGCTCCGCCCGCCGCGCCGCCGGCGCCGGTCGCGGCCCCGGTGGTGGCCGTGCTGCCCGCCGCCGCGCCCGCCGTTCCGATGACCCGGCAAGGACCAGGGAGTTACCCCGTGACGTGTTTCTTCGACCCCTCGCACGGCGCCGGCACCACGGCGGTGTACTGGTCGCCGCAGTGGGGCGTGCCGCGCCAGATCGAGGCCTGCGTGGCCTGCGCCCAGCGGGTGCAGACCAACGTCCCGCCGTTCTACACCCCGGCGCAGGCGGGCTACCCGCAGCCGGTCCAGCAGGGCCAGCCGCCGCAGGTGCCCGGCCAGCAGGCCCAGGGCGGACGGCGCTTCGGCACCGGCGCGCTGATCGGCGCCGGCGCGGCCGGCCTAGTCGGCGGCGCGCTGCTGAACGAGGCCTTCGACGACGACCCGCAGGTGGTCGTCAACAACTACTACGAGGACGACGGCTTCTTCTAAACCGTCTTCTGAACCGTCAGGTCGCGGCCGCGGCGAGGGCCGCCGGGGGAGCCCCCGGCGGCCCCCGCCGTCGGTCGGATGATGTCGGAGCGTCGTTCCGGCCTTCCAGGGCCCTCGCCGCGCCCGGCGGCCGCACAACGCTTCGGCGCTGTGCGGCCGTTCGCGTCCCTAGCCGCCCTGCCGCCGGTACGCCCCGGCGCGGGCCGCCGCCTCGGCGGCCTCCGCCGCGCGGTCCGCGGCCGCCTCGTCCAGCGGCTCGGCGGTGGTGAGCATCCGGTAGTAGAGCGGCGCCGAGACCGCCCGGACGACCTCGAACCCGTCGGTGTCCGGCGGGAGTTCACCGCGCTCGACGGCCGCGGCGACGCACGGCGCCCACTCCTCGACCCGGCGCCGGTAGAAGTGCCGCAGGGCCTCGGCCGCGTCCGGGTCGCAGGTCGCCGCCACGATGACGGCGCGGAACAGCGCGCCCTGCCGGGGGTCGGCCAGGGTGCGCCGGACGAGCCGGGCGTTGGCCCGGAGGTCCCCGGCGAGGGAGCCGCTGTCGGTGCGCGGCAGCGACTGCTCGGCCATGTCCGCGAGCAGGTCGGCGACCAGTGCGGTGGTGCTGCCCCAGCGGCGGTAGACGGTGGTGCGGCCGACCTCGGCCCGCTGGGCGATGTCGCCGAGGTCGAGGCCGCTGAAGCCGCGCTCGACCAGGGCGTCCTCGGCGGCGCGCAGGACGGCGGCGCGGACCCGGGCGGTCCGGCCGCCGGGGCGGACCGTGCCGGGCGTGGAGGGCTCGACGGCCATTAACGGGATTCCTGTTCCATTAGACGGGTGGACTCTGCTAGGTTCAGAGCATCCTAACGGAACAGCGGTCCCATTAGGGGCTTCGAGGGGAGAAATCCGCCATGACCATCGCCACCGACATGGAGTACCGCCGGCTCGGCGCGTCCGGACTCAAGGTGCCCGCGCTCAGTCTCGGCACCGGCACCTTCGGCGGGCGCGGCCCGCTGTTCGGCGCCTGGGGCACCACCGACGTCCAGGAGGCCCGCCGGCTCCTCGACATCTCCATCGACGCCGGGGTCACCCTCTTCGACACCGCCGACGTCTACTCCGACGGCGCCTCCGAGGAGGTGCTCGGCCAGGCGATCCGCGGCCGCCGCGACCAGGTGCTGATCTCCACCAAGGCCGGACTGCCCACCGGCGACGGCCCGCAGGACGCCGGCACCTCCCGCGCCCGGCTGGTCCGGAGCGTCGACGACGCGCTGCGCCGCCTCGGCACCGACTACCTGGACCTGTTCCAGCTGCACGCCTACGACGCCGGCACCCCGATCGAGGAGGTGCTCGCCACCCTGGAGGACCTGGTCCGGGCCGGCAAGATCCGCTACACCGGCGTCTCCAACTTCTCCGGCTGGCAGCTGATGAAGTCCCTCGCCCTCGCCGACCGGCACGGCCGCCCCCGGTACGCCGCCCACCAGGTCTACTACTCGCTCGTCGGCCGCGACTACGAGTGGGAACTGATGCCGCTCGCACAGGAGGAAGGCGTCGGCGCCCTGGTCTGGAGCCCGCTCGGCTGGGGCCGGCTCACGGGGAAGATCCGCCGCGGGCAGCCGCTCCCGGACGGCAGCCGGCTGCACGACACCGCCGACTACGGTCCGCCGGTGGAGGACGAGCTGCTGTACCGGGTGGTCGACGCGCTGATCGAGGTCGCCGCCGAGACCGAACGCACCGTCCCCCAGGTGGCGATCAACTGGCTGCTGCGCCGTCCGACCGTCTCCTCGGTCATCATCGGCGCCCGCAACGAGGAGCAGCTGCGCCAGAACCTCGGCGCGGTCGGCTGGTCCCTGACGGAGGAGCAGGTGGCCCGGCTGGACGCGGCGAGCGCCCGCACCGCGCCGTACCCGTACTTCCCGTACCGGCGGCAGGAGGCGTTCGCCCGGCTCAACCCGCCCCTGGCGGGCTGAGACGCGCGGGGAGGGACGGGGAGGGGCGTGGCGACCAGCGGAGGCGCGGGAGGCCCGAGCGGCGTGGGCCCCGGCCCGGGAGATGTCCGGGCCGGGGCCGGACCGGCTGTCGCGGGGCGGCGGTCGGCCCCGTGCCGGTGGACTCCGCGTCGGCGCCGCTACCGCTACCGCTGGTGCCAGGCGGCGAGGAGTTCGGCTTCCCGCTCGGGGTCGAGGGTGCCCGGCACGCGCTCGAACGGCTGGATGTCGCGGGCGCTGTCGGCCACCGGCCGGAGGGCGAGGCCGGTGGCGAGGGCGGCCGCCGGGTCGGCGGTGCTGGTGGCGCGGCTCTCCGGGTCGGCGGGCCAGAGCGGGAGGGTGCGCTCCTGGACGCCGGCGGCCCGGAGGAAGTCCTCGTCCACCCAGGTGAGGGTGGTGCCGGGCGGGGCGACCGCCGCGGCGACGGCGTCGAGCAGGTCGCCGATGCCGAACGGCGGGGGAGTGGCGGCGTGGTAGGCGCCGGAGGCACCCCGCTCCAGCAGGGCGAGCATCCAGGCGGCGAGGTCGCGGACGTCGACCACCTGGAGCGGCGCGTCCGGCCGGCCCGGGGCGAGCACCTCGCCTCCCCGGGCGAGGCGCTCCACCCAGTAGTCGAAGCGGTGGGTGTAGTCGCGGGGGCCGATCACGTACGTCGGGCGGACCAGCAGGGTCTCCGGGCCGAAGGCCTGCCGGGCGGCGCGCTCGCACTGGACCTTGAGGACGCCGTAGGTCTCGGCGGTGATCTCCTCGGCCTCCGGGCCGTCGGCGGGGAGCAGGGCGGAGTCCTCGGCGTAGCCCGGGGCAGCCGGGACGTCGTACACCGAGAGCGAGGAGACCAGCAGGTAGCGCCCGGCGGCGCCGGGGTCGAGGGCGGCCGCCAACTCCCGTACCTGGCGCGGGTAGTAGGCGCAGAGGTCGACGGTGGCGTCCCAGTGCCGGCCGCGCAGCGCGGACAGGTCGGCGTCGCGGTCGGCGATCAGGTGGGTGGCGTCCGGGAGGAGTCCGGCGCCGGAGCGGCCCCGGTGCACCACCGTGACCTCGTGCCCGGCGGCCAGTGCCGCCTCGGCGAAGTGGAATCCGATGAAGCGGGTGCCGCCGATGACCAGAATGCGCATTCGGACATCGTGCCAGTCCGCCCCGGGGCGGGGCCAGCCGGTGGCCGGTTGTTGCCCAAGTTGTGGGTGGGGTGGGTGAGTCGGGGCCCGGTGTGGACGGTTCCGGGGGGAAGAGTGTTCGACGGTCAACGGTGCGGTACGGTGACGGCCGGGGGCGGCGGGCCGCAGCAGGCGGATCGGCGCTGGTCAACGGCTCGACGGCCGGGGCCGGATGAGCAGCCGTGACGGCCTCGTAACGTCTGATCTCCTGTCAAAGTTCCTTGTTTCCCGGCGAACTTGTGTGAAGTCCCTTTAAGCTCCCGTTAACAATGGCGGCTTTCCGCCACTCGCGAACTCGCTCCCGAGGTCGGGCGGCAGGCCCAACTGGATGATGAGAGCAGGGATGACGACGACAAATGATCGAACCGTCGGTGCCGCGCGCGGCTCCGGCGGGCGGCGGACGGGTCCACCCGGCCGCCGCGCCGCGGGCCTTCGCACCGCGGGCGGCGCGGTGACGCTGGCCGTACTGGCCGGTTCCTGGTCCCTGGCGGCGGCCCCGCCGGCCTTCCCCCAGACCGGCGACGGCACGGTGGCGGTCCACGTGATCCGGGCCGTGGACACCGACGGTGTGTGGACGCCCGGGCTGGAATCGGGCATGGCGGGCGTGAAGGTGACGCTCACCGACGAGGCCGGGGTCGCCATCGAGGGCACCACGGCGGCGGACGGCACGGTGACGCTGGCGCCGGCCGCGAGCAAGCTGACCGGCGGCAAGTACCGCGTCCAGGTGGTGAACCCGAAGCCGGGCGTGCTCTACCCGGCCTTCGCCTCCCGCGAGGGTCTGGACGGCGGGCCGAACAAGCTGAGCTCCAACGAGGAGTTCGTCGATCTCTCCGGCGGCAAGAAGGTGGAGATCACCACGGGGCTCTGGAGCCCGGGTGACTACTGCCAGAAGAACGCGCCGCTGGTGTCGACCTGTCAGAACCCGCCCCAGGACGGGGCCGCCCAGCACACGCTGGTGTCCTTCCCGTACGAGTCCCGGGGCACGGCCGGCACCGGCTTCACCCTGACCGACGTGGCCACGGCCGGGCAGACCGGCAACCTGTACGGCATCGCCTGGAACAAGGCCGACAAGCGGGTGTTCTCCTCGGCCCAGGCCAAGCGGACCACCGCCTACGGCCCCGGCGGCCCCGGCGGGATCTACGTCACCGACTGGGCGACGAAGAAGACCACGCTGTTCGCCACCGTCCCGGAGGCGGGCACCACCCCGCACGGCCCGGGCAACGACGACGGCTTCCTGGCCCCGGTGGGCAAGGAGAGCCTCGGCGGCATCAAGATCACCGACGACGGCAAGGACCTCTTCGTCGTCAACCTGAACGACCGCAAGCTCTACCGCTACGACGCCACCGCGGCGACGGCGGCCGCGCCCAAGGCCGCCTACGCCATCCCGGACCCGGGCTGCCCGGCGCAGGGGGACTGGCGTCCGTACGGCCTCGGCATCCAGGACGGCACCGGCTTCCTCGGCGGCGTCTGCTCGGGCGAGTCCACCGGCAAGGCCACGGACCTGCGCGCCGTGGTGCTGCCGTTCGACCTGTCCACCGGCGCGTTCAAGCCGGCCGTGCTGAACCAGCCGCTCGACTACCCGCGCGGCACCACGGTCGGCGGTCCGTGCCCGGGCACCGCCTGGTTCCCGTGGCAGGACACCTTCCCGACCACCCAGAACGGCCAGGCCTGCGGGGCCGACTACCTGGCCAACCCCGAGCCGGCGGTCGCCGAGATCGCCTTCGAGACCGACGGCTCGATGCTGCTCGCCTTCCGGGACCGCTTCGGCGACCAGTCGGCGGCCAGCCCGACGGGCAGCGCGATGTCCAAGGTCCTGCCCGGCGGCGACCTCCTCAAGGCCTGCCCGGAGAACGGCACGTACGTGCTGGACACCAACCTGGGCTGCGGGTCCAAGGCCCGGGGCCAGCGGTTCTTCGACAACGCCCGGATCGGCCACAACAACCCGGCCAACGCCGGGATGGCGTTCTCGAAGGTCGAGGACTCCATCGTGACCTCGGGCTACGACAGCGACAGCCAGGCCTTCGGTTACGGCAGCGCCTTCCAGAAGCGCGACGGCAAGGCGGACGGCGGCGTGCGGCTCAACACGGGCCCGGGCATCCCGCCGTTCGGCAAGGGCGCCGCGATGGGCGACCTGGAGGTGCTCTGCGACCAGGCGCCGCTCCAGATCGGCAACCGGGTCTGGTACGACCCCGAGCGCAGCGGCCTCCAACTGCCGGGCCAGAAGCCGGTTCCGGGTGCCACCGTCCACCTGTACGACGAGTCGGGGAAGCTCGTCGGCACCACCAAGACGACCAAGCGCGGCGAGTACTACTTCGACGACAGCAACGTCGACGGCGGCCTCAAGCCGAGGACCAAGTACACGATCAAGCTGGACAACCCGGCGGACTACGCCAAGGACGGCCCCCTCTTCCAGTGGGTGCCGACCGACCACGACGTCGGTGACAACCACTTCATCGACTCCAAGGGCATCGTTCCGAAGGACGGCAGGTTCCCGGAGCGGGCGCTGACCACCGGCGGCCCCGGCGAGAACGACCACACCTACGACTTCGGCTTCCGGCTCCAGGAGGGCGCGCTGCGCCTGGTCAAGCACGACCAGGACGGCAAGCCGCTGGCCGGCGCCAAGTTCCAGCTGTGGCACGAGACCAACGGGACCGACGGGCTCCAGCCGACCGGCGACAAGCCCGACACCAAGGTCGGTGAGCCCTGCACGACCGGCGCCGACGGCATCTGCCAGGGCACCGGCGTGCCGGGGACGTACTACTGGCAGGAGCTGAGCCCGCCGGACGGCTACGCGGCGCCGGAGGTCACCGTCTTCGGTCCGCTGAAGCTGACCTCGGCGAACCTCGACGCCGGTGTGGAGGTGACGGCCGTCAACAAGCTGATCCCGACGCCGACGCCGACGCCCACCCCGACCGAGACGCCGACCCCGGCGCCGACGACGGCGGCCCCGGTGCCGCCGGCCCCGGCGCCCCCGGCGTCCGGGCACCTGCCCAACACCGGTGCGGGTGAAGGGATGCCGATCGTGTTGACCAGCGCGGCGGCGCTGATCGCCCTCGGCACCGCCACGGTGCTGGTGGCCCGCAGGCGCAAGGCCGCCCAGCGCGGCTAGCCGCAGACGGGGTGTTCGTACCGGGCCCGGTGCGGGGAGACCGGCACCGGGCCCGAATCGGGCGGGTTCGTGGGACCGTTGGTCCCCGGGCCCGCCCGACTGTCGTGTCCGACCGAGGAGAGGGAGCGGCTGCATGCCCCGCAAGACGAAGGCCGACGGCCGCGGGCCCCGGCGGTCCCACTGGCTCAAGGCCCTGATCGCGATCGTGGTGTGCGGCGCCGCGGCGGGCGGCGTGGCCGTCTACCGGACGGTCTCCGACGAGGCCGTCGAACGCCCGGTGACCACCGACGAGGCCGGCCGGCTCGCCCTGTCGCGGCTGAACCTCTACCAGGCGAGCCCGGTGGCGGTGACGCTCACGGCCGAGGAGGGCGGGGGCGTCACCATCCGGGTCGACGGGGTCGTCGACTACCGCAACCACCGGGGGGTCGGCCGCTACCGGACCACCGGCGCGAGCGGGGCGCTGGACCACGGCCTGATCGTCTGGGACACCGGCGGCCTCGGGCTGGCCCCCGACCAGGCCGGCACCGCCCCCGCCACCGACGCCCCGGCCTGGGAGCAGGCCGAGCGCATCCCGCGCCAGGGCTGGTCGCCGCGCACCTACACGGCGGATCCGCTGGACGCCGGACTGAACCTGCTGGTCCAGCTCGGCGCGGACCGCCCCGACAACCCGCTGCTGCTCGCCCAGTCCGGGGCCCGCTGGCTGGGCCGGGACCGGATCGACGGCAAGGGCTACGACCGCTTCGCCGGTCCGCGCGCCCAGGGGGCCGCGCCCGACGGCGCCCGTTCGCCGCTGACCTACTGGGTCGACGGCGACGGCGGGCTGCGCCGGGTGACGATGCGGATGCCGGGGCTGGGCACCCCCACCACCGTCGAGCTCGCCGGCCGGCAGGCGGACGCCAAGCTGCCCGAGGCCCCGTGGCTCACCGGCTGACCGGCGCACCGGTCGGCCGGCCGACCGGTCGACCGGGCGACCGGGCCGGCCCGGTACGGCCGGAAGCCGCAGGACAGGGCGGTCAGCCGTACAAAAATCGTTGGTGAGGCAGCAATAGCTTCATCATCTTCCGTTCACCCGGACCCGGCTGCCAGCATCGGCGCACCGTCACCGCCCGAGGGAGTAGCCGATGAACCGCCCCCGTTCCCTGCGCTGTCTGGCCGCACTGTCCCTGGTCGTCCTGGCCGCCACCGCCTGCGGGCGCTCCGACCAGGGCGGCTCCCCGGCCGCCGGCGCGGCCCAGGCCGCGCAGAACGCCGGGAAGAGCGCCGCCGAGCTGCTCCCGGCGAAGAACAAGCAGAGCGGCGTGCTCAGAGTCGCCACCTCCGTCGGCTACCCGCCGATGGAGATGTACAAGACCGGCACCACCGAGCTGACCGGGGTCGACCCGGACCTCGCCGCCGCCGTCGCCGGGAGGCTCGGCCTGAAGCTGGAGCTCGCCAACTCCTCCTTCGACGGCCTGATCCCCGGCCTCCAGGCCGGCCGCTACGACCTGGTGATGTCCTCCATGACGGACAGCGCCCAGCGCCGCCAGGCCGTCGACTTCGTCGACTACTTCCGCACCGGCGGCGTGATCATGACGAAGAAGGGCAACCCCGAGGGCATCAAGTCCCTGGAGGACCTCTGCGGCAAGAAGGTGGTCCTCGCCAAGGGCAGCTCCAACCTGGAGATCGGCGAGCAGCAGAACGCCAAGTGCGCCACCAGGATGGCGATCTCGCAGAGCGAGGACGCCCCGACCGGGCTGCTCCAGCTGGACAGCGAGCGGGCCGTGGCCACGATCGTGGACTACCCGGTGGCGCAGATGTTCGTGCAGAACAGCGGCTCCTACGAGGTGCTGCCGGACCAGTACGGGACGGCGCCCTGGGGCATCGCGGTGGCGAAGAAGGACTCCGGGCTGCGCGACGCGGTGCAGAAGGCGCTCCAGGAGCTGATCGAGAGCGGCGAGTACCGCAAGGTGCTGGACACCTACCAGGTCGGCGGCAGCGCGGTGGAGCGCGCCACCGTCAACGCGGCGCAGTGAGAACGGCGGCACCGACGAGATGAGCACCGACATGAGAGACCCCGCGATGCCCGCACCGGCCGGCCGGGTCCCGACCGCCGAGGCCGCGGCCGACGACGACCTGGCCTTCGAGGTCACCGGCCGGCCCCGCCCGGCGCGCTGGTTCGCCGTGCTGGCGGCGGCCTTCGTCGCCGTCTGGCTGGCCTGGACGATCATCGTCAATCCCAACCTGCACTGGGACATCGTCGCCCGGTACCAGTTCGACGGCGTGATCCTGGAAGGGCTCTGGGTGACGGTCCAACTCACCCTGATCTCCCAGGTGGTGGGCATCGTCATCGGCGTGGTGGTCGCGGTGATGCAGCTGTCCGACAGCCCGGTGCTGCGGACCACCGCCGGGGCGTACACCTGGTTCTTCCGCGGCACCCCGCTGCTGGTCCAGCTGATCTTCTGGTTCAACCTGGCGCTGCTCTTCCCGGAGATCAGCATCGGCATCCCGTTCGACGGGCCCAAGCTGGTCAGCTGGCAGTCCAACACCCTGATCACCGGCTTCGTGGCGGCGCTGCTCGGCCTGTCGATCAACGAGGGCGCCTACATGTCCGAGATCGTCCGGGCCGGCATCCAGAGCGTCGACCCCGGGCAGCGCGAGGCCGGCGCCTCGCTCGGCATGTCCAACCGGCAGATCCTCACCCGGGTGGTGCTGCCGCAGGCGATGCGGGTGATCATCCCGCCGTTCGGCAACCAGTTCATCTCGATGCTGAAGACCACCTCGCTGGTCTCCGTCATCGCCGGCGCCGACCTGATGACCGTCTCCCAGCACCTCTACCTCGCCAACTTCGAGGTGATAGCGCTGCTGATCGTCGCGTCCCTCTGGTACCTGGTGCTCACCACCATCGCGAGCGTCGCCCAGCACGCGGTGGAGCGGAAGTTCAACCCGGCCGGCGCTCCGCCGGCCCTGCACCGCCGGGTGCTGGCCAACCTGCGGCCGGGGCGCGGCGCAGCACAGAAGCGCGTGAAGAAGGGGGAGGGCAAGTGACGGGTACGGATCCGGCGAAGCCGACCGCCGAGGTGGTCCTGTCGGCCCGGAAGGTGCGCAAGCACTTCGGGGAGCTGGAGGTGCTGCGCGGCATCGACCTGGAGGTCCGGGCGGGGGAGGTGCTCTGCGTGATCGGCCCCTCCGGCTCCGGCAAGTCCACCCTGCTGCGCTGCTTCAACCACCTGGAGAAGATCGACGCCGGGCGGATCGAGGTGGACGGCGAGCTGGTCGGCTACGAGCCGCACGGCGCCTCCGGCAGCAGGCTGCGCGAGCGCCGGCCGCGCGACATCCGCCACCAGCGCGAGCGGATCGGCATGGTCTTCCAGCGCTTCCACCTCTTCCCGCACCGCACCGCGCTGCAGAACGTGATGGAGGGCCCGATCGCGGTCAAGGGGCGCCCGCGCCAGGAGGCCGAGCGCCGGGCCCGCGAGCTGCTCGCCCGGGTCGGCCTGGCCGACCGCGCCGACCACTACCCGGCCCAGCTCTCCGGCGGCCAGCAGCAGCGGGTGGCGATCGCCCGGGCGCTGGCCATGGAGCCGACCCTGATGCTCTTCGACGAGCCCACCTCCGCGCTCGACCCGGAGCTGGTCGGCGAGGTGCTCGGCGTGATGCGCGACCTCGCCCGCAGCGGCATGACGATGATCGTCGTCACCCACGAGATGGGCTTCGCCCGCGAGGTCGCCGACCGGGTCGTCTTCATGGACGAGGGCGCCGTCGTGGAGGCCGGCAGCCCGGCCGAGGTGTTCACCGCCCCGCGGCACGACCGCACCCGGGCCTTCCTCTCGACGGTGCTCTGATGGGAGCGACAGGACTGATGGGAGCGGACGTGACCACGACCCCGGCCGACCTGCTGCTGCGCGGCGGCACCCTGGTGGACGGCACCGGGGCGCCCGGCCGCGCGGCCGACCTCGCCGTCGCGGGGGGCCGGGTCACCGTCCTGCCGCCGGGCACCGCGGTGGCCGCGGCCGAGACGCTGGACGTCACCGGACGGGTCGTCACCCCCGGCTTCATCGACGTCCACACCCACTCGGACGCGCTCGCCGCCCCCTTCGGCGGCGGCACCCACACCGACGGCGACGCCCTGGACGAACTGCGGCTCGCCCCGCTGCTCCAGGGCGTCACCACCGAGATCAGCGGCAACTGCGGGATCAGCCTGTTCCCCGCCCTGCCCGAGCGGCTGCCCGAACTGGCCGGGCACCTGCGGGTCTCCTTCGGCCTCGGGCCGGTGCTGCCCGCCGAGGACTTCGACGCCTTCGCGGCCGGCCAGCGGCCCGAACTGCGCCGCAACCACATCGCCTCGCTGGTCGGCCACGGCACGCTGCGCGCCGGGGTGATGGGCTTCGAGGACCGCCCGCCCACCCCCGAGGAGCTGGCCGCCATGTGCGACCTGCTCGACCGGGCGCTGGCCCAGGGCGCGGCCGGCCTCTCCACCGGCCTGATCTACCCGCCCGGCGTCTACGCGGACACCGAGGAGATCGTGGCCCTGGCCAAGGTCGCCGCGCGGCACGGCAAGCCGTACGTGACCCACCTGCGCGACGAGATGTCCCAGGTGGAGAAGGCCCTGGAGGAGGCGCTGGAGATCGCGGTGCGCTCCGGCGCGGCGCTCCAGGTCTCCCACCACAAGACCGCCGGGCGGCACGCCTGGGGCGCCACCCTGCGCACCCTGCCGCGCCTGGAACAGGCCCGCGCCGACGGCGTGGACGTGCTCTGCGACGTCTACCCGTACACCGCCGGCAGCACCGTGCTGCACGCGATGCTGCCGCCGTGGACCAGCGAGGGCGGGCCGGCCGCCCTGCTGGAGCGGCTGCGCAGCAAGGAGGTGCGGGACCGGATCCGGGCGGACATCGCGAACGGCGTCGAGGGCTGGGAGAACACCGTCGGCAACGGCGGCTGGGACCTGATCTCGGTGGCCGCCGCGCCCGCCCGCCGTACCGCCGAGGGCCGCCGGATCGCCGACCTGGCCGCCGAGCGCGGCGCCGACCCGGTCGACTACGTGAGCGACCTGCTGCTGGAGGCGCAGGGCGAGGTGACCATCATCAGCCACTCGATGCGCGAGGACGACGTCCGCCGGGTGCTGGCCAGCCCGCTGTCCATGATCGGCTCGGACGGCGTGCCCAAACCCGGCCGCCCGCACCCCCGTTGGGCGGGCAGCTTCGCCCGGGTGCTCGGCCACTACGGGCGCGAGCAGGGCCTGCTGCCGCTGGAGCTCGCGGTGCACAAGATGACCGGCCTGCCCGCCGGGCGGTTCCGGCTGGCCGGGCGCGGGGTGGTTCGGGACGGCGCCGTCGCCGACCTGGTGGTGCTGGACCCGGCGGCCGTCCTGGACGGCGCGACCTTCGAGCGGCCGCTGCTGGCGCCGGCGGGCGTGGAGACCGTCGTGGTGGCCGGCCGGGTCGCGGTGCGCGGCGGCCGGCCGACCGCGAGCCGGGCCGGAGAGGTGGTGCGGGTCCGATGAGCCTCGCCCAGGTGGCCGCCGCCGCGCGCAGCTCGGCGGCGCTCCCGCTGACCCTCGCGGTGGCCGCCGTCGACGTGGACGGCGGCGAAGCGGTCGGGGTGGACGACACCGTCGTGCTGCCCGTCGCCAGCGCCTCCAAGCTGCTGCTGCTCGCCGAGGTCGCCCGGCGGCTGGACAACGGGGAACTGGCGGCCGGGCAGCCGGCGGCGATCCTCCCCGAGGACGTCACCGGCGGCACCGGCCTGCTCGGCCGGCTCAGCCGCCCCGGCTGGACGGTGGAGGACCTGGCCTGGCTGACCGCCGCGGTCAGCGACAACACCGCCACCAACGCCCTGCTGCGGCTGGTCGGCCTGCCGGCCACCGAGCGGCTGGCCCACGACCTCGGGCTCGAGCGGCTCACCCTGCACGACCGGGTGCGCGACGAGCGCGGGCCGGACGTCCCGCCGGTCTTCGCCACCGGCACCGCCCGCGACCTGGCCCGCCTGGTGGCCCTCGCGGTCCGGGGCACCATGGCCACCCCGGGGGCCTCGGCCCGGCTGCTCGGCTGGATGCGCGCCAACACCGACCACGGGCTGGTGCCCGCGCTGATCGACCACGACCCGTACGCCCCCGGCTTCCCCGAACCGCTGCCCGGCCGCCTGCTGGTGGCCAACAAGACCGGTACGGACACCGGGGTGCGGGCCGACGCGGGCGTCATCGTGGGCGCCCGGCGGGTGGCCTACGCGGTCGTCGCGCACTGGGACGTGGCGCTCGGGCCCAGCACCGAGCGGGCCGCCGTGCACGCCATCCGGGACGTCGGCGGCGCCCTCGCGGCCTGGGCGCAGCGGCCGGCCTGACGGGCTCCGGGCCGGGGAGGTCAGGGCCGGGCATGGTCCGGGCCGGGGGACGTCCGGGCCGGGGAGGTCAGGCCCAGCGCATGTCGAGCAGCGACCTGATCTCCCCGGCCGCCGCGCCGAGTTCGGCGAGGAAGGACCGCAGCACCGGGTTGCGGTTGGTGGTCCGGGTGGCCACCCCGATCCGGCGGTGCAGCTGCGGGTGGTCCAGCCGGCAGACGTGCACCCCGGCGCTGTCGGCCAGGCCGAGCGCCGGGATCAGCGCGACGCCCATGCCGGCCCGCGCGAGGTTGATGGTCACCTGGTAGTGGTCGCTGCGGCAGCGCACCCGGGGGCGGAACCCCTCGGCCGCGCAGGCGCGTTCGAGCACCGGCTCGCCGGTGCTGCCGCCGTGGGTGCCGATCCAGCTCTCGCCCTCCAGCTCGGCCAGCCGCACCAGCGAGCGCCGCCCGAGCCGGTGCCGCAGCGGCACCACGACCAGCTGCGGCTCCTCGAAGTACATCCGCACGTCCACCGCCGCCTGGCGGCACCACGGGTCCAGCGGGTGCTCGAAGACGACGGCCGCGTCCAGCCGGCCGGCCTCCAGGTCCGGGACCAGCTCGTGCGGCTGGCCCATGATCAGCTCCAGCTCGACCTGCGGGTTCGCGGCGGAGAACGCGGCCAGCGCCCGGGGCAGCAGGTCCAGCCCGGCGGAGGCGAAGAAGCCGATCCGCAGCACCCCGGCCGCGCCCTCGGCGTGCGCCCGCAGGTCGTCCTGGGCGACGGCCATCAGATCGGCGATCGCCTGGGCGTGCTCGGCCAGCCGGACACCCGCGGGCGTCAGGCGCAGGGACTGCGGAGCCCGTTCCACCAGCGCGACACCCAGCTCCTGCTCCAGGCGGGCGAGCTGGTGCGAGATGGCGGACGGGCTCAGGTGCAGGGCCTGCGCCGCGGCCACGATGGTGCCCCGGCGGGCGATCTCCAGGAGGACGTGCAGTCGGGCGCTGTTCAGCATCGGCCCAGGTTAGACGGCATGCGACCGCTGCGCAGCCACCGGTTCCCCGAGGCCGTCGCCGGCGGCCACGTCCAGCCGGAGCAGGTCGTGCTCGGTCTCCCGGCGCACCACCAGGCGGGCCTCGCCGTTGCGGACGAAGACCACGGCGGGCCGCGGCAGCTTGTTGTAGTTGGACGCCATGGCGTAGCCGTAGGCGCCGGTCACCGGGGTGGCCAGCAGGTCGCCGACCCGCAGGTCGGCGGGGAGCGCGGCGTCGTCGATGATCACGTCGCCGCTCTCGCAGTGCTTGCCGACCAGCCGGGCGTGCCCCGGCCGGGGCGCTTCGGGGCAGCGCGGCAGGAAGGCCTCGTAGCGGGCGCCGTACAGCGCCGGGCGCAGGTTGTCGCTCATCCCGCCGTCCACGCTGACGTAGGTGCGCACGCCCTCGATCCGCTTGACGGTGCCGACCCGGTACAGCGTCAGCCCGGCCCGGGCGGCGATCGAGCGGCCGGGCTCGACGCCCACCTCGCCGCTCCAGCCGGCGCCGCGCACCGCCGCGCGGACCCGCTCGGCCCAGACCGCGAAGGAGGGGGCGCTCTGCCCGCTCAGGTAGGCCACGCCCAGGCCGCCGCCGACGGTCAGCCGGCGCAGTCCGTGCTCCACCGCGAACCGGGCCACCGCGGCGGCGCCGTCGGCCAGCTCGGCCGGGTCCAGCACCTGGGAGCCGACGTGGGCGTGGACGCCCTCCAGCCGTACGGCGGCGGAGCCCCGGGCGCGGCGCACCGCGGCCGCGGCGGCGCCGTCGGCCAGGCCGAAGCCGAACTTGGAGTCGTGGCCGCCGGTCTGGATGGCCTGGTGGGCGCCGGCCGCGACCCCGGGCGCCACCCGCAGCTGGACCCGGGCCGGGGGCAGGCCCTCCTCGCGGTGCAGCCGCTCGATCCGGTCCAGCTCGTCGAAGCTGTCCACCACGATGTGGCGCAGGCCGACGGTCAGCGCGGTGCGCAGCTCGGCCTCGTCCTTGTTGTTGCCGTGCAGCACGATCCGGTCCGGGTCGACCCCGGCGTACAGCGCGGTGCGCAGCTCGCCGCCGGAGGCGACGTCCAGCAGCAGGCCCTCCTCGGTGGCGAGGCGGGCCATCGCGGTGCAGAGGAAGGCCTTGGAGGCGTAGGCGACGTTGCCCCGGCCGAAGGCGGCCACCGCCTCCCGGCAGCGCCGGCGCAGGTGCTCCTCGTCGTAGACGAACAGCGGCGTGCCGTACCGGCGGGCCGCCTCGTCCAGGAGCACGCCGCCGACGGCCAGGCCCTCGGGGCGGAACTCGGCGGTGAGCGGCAGCAGGGCCGGGTCGAGGGGCGGCAGGGCCGGGTCGAGGGGCGGCAGGGCTGGGGACACAGGGGACAAGGCTTCCTCCCGGCAGGCTGGTTGGCCCCGCCCATCCTCGGCCCTGCGGGAGGGGGTGAGAAAGCGCATTCTTCCGGCCCTGAGCAGTACCGAAACCGATGCTCCCGGCCCGGGGCACGGCTCTGTCCCGACTGTTGCATCTAAGCTTGCATCTATGGTGCTACGGTGTGGTCCATGGCCGACACCCCGCCCCCCGCCCGCGTCCCGGCCGCGGACCGCGCGTACGACCTGACCAAGGACCTCATCCTCGGCGGCGGCCTCCCCGGCGGCACGCTGATCAGCGAGGGCGAGATCGCCGAGCGCGCCTCGCTCAGCCGCACCCCGGTCCGGGAGGCCTTCCTGCGGCTGCAGGCCGAGGGCCTGCTCCAGCTCTTCCCCAAGCGCGGAGCCGTCGTGGTGCCGGTCGGCCCCGGCGAGGCCGAGGACGTGCTGGAACTGCGCGAGGCGCTGGAGAGCACCGCCGTCCGCCGGATCACCCGCCGCCCCGACGGCCTCGACGCGCTCGTCCGGCAGCTGTCCGAGCTGATCGACCAGCAGCGCGAACCCGCCCGCCGGGCCGACCTCGGCGCCTTCGCCGACGCCGACGAGGCCTTCCACCGGGGCATCGTGACGGCCTCCGGCAACGAGCTCGCCGAACGGTTCTACGGGACGCTGCGCGACCGCCAGCGCCGGATGGCCGTCCAGCTGCTCCAGGTGCAGCCGGAGGGGCAGCGGCAGCGGCTGGCCTCGCTGGTCGAGGAGCACACCGTGCTCGTCGAACGGATCGCCGCCCGCGACGCCGAGGGCTTCACCGCCGCCCTGCGCGCCCACCTGGACGCCCACCGCGCCGTCACCGACCGCTGACCTTCCCCCATCGCGCGCCGACGCGTTCGCGCACCGACGGGCGTTTCGCGCGCACAGCCCCGACGGACCGCCGGGACCTCCCATCCGACAAGGAGCAGCACCACCATGAGCACCACCCGGCCACCGTCCGCCGGTCCCGTCGCACCCTCCGGCCGGGGGCGGCCGTGGCTGCTCGCCGCCCTGGCCATGTTCTGCTGCGGATGGGGCGGCAACCAGTTCACCCCGCTGCTGCTGATGTACCGCCACCTCGGCGGCTACTCGGAGGTCACCGTGGACGCCTTCCTGGGGGCGTACGTCCTCGGGCTGGTCCCCGGACTGCTGGTCGGCGGCGCCGCCTCGGACCGCTACGGGCGCCGCCCGCTGATGATCGGCGCGGTGGCCGCCTCGCTCGCCGCCAGCGGGGTGCTGTGCGGCGGCGTGACCGGTGAAGTCCCCATCTACGCCGGGCGGTTCCTCACCGGCATAGCCGTCGGCATCGCGATGGCCGTCGGCACCAGCTGGGTCAAGGAGCTCTCCCAGGCCCCGCACGACCCGGCCGCCGACCAGGGGGCCGGCGCCCGCCGCGCCTCCCTCGCCCTGACCCTCGGCTTCGGCCTCGGCGCCGGGGTGGCCGGCGTGCTCGCCCAGTGGGGCCCCTGGCCGATGGTCACCCCGTACCTCGCCCACCTGCTGGTCACCCTGCCCGCGCTGTTCCTGCTCCCGAAGGCCGTCGAGACCCGGGCGCGGGCGACCGCCGCCGTCCGCGGCCTCTGGGCCGACCTCAAGGTCCCGGCGGCCGGGCACCGGCGCTTCGTCCGGGTGGTCCTGCCGATGGCCCCCTGGGTGTTCGGCTCGGCCGGCGTCGCGTACGCGGTGACCCCGCAGCTGGTCGGCGACCGGCTCGGCCACTGGTCGCTGGCCTACGCGACCCTGCTGACCGTCCTCACCCTCGGCACCGGCGCCCTCGTCCAGCCCTTCGCCAAGCGCCTGGACTCGCTCTCCTCGGCGCGCGGCGTCATCGTCTCCATGGTGCTGATGGCCTGCGGCATGGCCGTCTGCGCCGCCGACGCGGCGCTGCGCTCCCCGCTGCTCGGCCTGGCCGGCGCGGTCCTCCTCGGCGCCGCCTACGGCATCGGGGTGGTCTCCGGCCTGCTGGAGATCCAGCGCATCGTCACCCCCGACGACCTGGCCGGCATCACCGGCGTCTACTACGCGCTCTGCTACTCCGGCTTCCTGCTCCCCGCCGTGCTCGCGGCGCTCTCCTCGCTGGCCTCCTACACCGTGATGCTCAGCGTGGTGACGGCCCTCGCCCTCGCCAGCCTCGCCGTGATCACCCTCTCCTCCCGCCGCACCGCCCCCGCCGAGGCCTCCCGCTGACCCCACCACCGCCGCCGCCCCCGCCCATCCCCGGGCGGGGGCGGCCTGCTGTCAGACCTTGGCGTCGTCCTTGGGGCGGGCGTGGGCGGGGAGGCCGTTGGCGAGGTCCTCGACCAGGAGGCGCCAGGCGATGGTGTCGGCGGCGGCCCTGAGCCGGGGGCTGCGGGGGCGGCCGGCGTCGGCGTCGAGGCGGGCGTTGAGCCAGTCGGACCAGGCGCCCGCGAGGGTGCGGACCTCGTGGGTGCCGGCCTCGGTGGGGGAGAGGCGGTCGCCGTCGCGGCGGAGGTAGCCCTCGGCGGCCATCCGGTCGAAGACCGGTTCCAGGACCTCGGGCGGTACCCGTTTGCGGGCGGCGATGAGGTCGAGCGAGGCGTGGCCGACGGCCTTCTTGTGGCCGGCCACCTCCATCAGCGCCCAGGCCCCGGCGAGGTCCACCCGGGTGTCGGCGCCGGAGACGATGGTGCGGACGGTGTCGAGGTCGACCCCGCGGACGATCTTGCAGACCGAGTACTCCAGGTGCGGGTCGGAGTCGGCGGTGGTCGGTTGGGCGAAGCCCTCGCCCATGTCGGTGGAGCCCGCCCGGGCGGTGTCGCGCAGCTGCACCTGTTTGAGGAAGAGCGCCACCACGAAGCCGACCACGGCCACCGGGATGGTCCACAGGTACACGGTGTGCAGGGCGTCGGAGTAGGCCTGGACGATCGGCGCGGCCTGGTCGGCCGGCAGGCGGTGCAGGCCCTGCGGGCTCTCCGCCGCGTGGGCGAGCACGGCCGGGTCGGCGCCGGTGAGCCGGGCGGCGGTGCCGATCCCGTGGGCGAGTTCGGTCTTCAGGCTGTTGGCGTAGATGGTGCCGAACACGGCGGTGCCGAAGGAGCTGCCGATGGTGCGGAAGAAGGTCACCCCGGAGGTGGCGGTGCCGAGGTCGGCGTAGTCGACGGTGTTCTGCACGGCGATGGTGAGGACCTGCATGCTCAGCCCGATGCCGGCGCCGAGCACGAACATGTAGAGCGAGGCCAGCGCGGTGCCGGTGCCGGGTTCCAGCCGGGAGAGCAGGTAGAGGCCGACGGCCATCACCGCGGTACCGACGATCGGGAACAGCCGGTACTTCCCGGTCTTGCTGACGGCGTTGCCGCTGCCGACCGAGGCGATCAGCAGACCGATCACCATCGGCAGCGTCCGGACGCCGGAGACGGTCGCCGAGTCGCCGTCCACGTACTGGAGGAAGGTCGGCAGGAAGGTCAGCGCGCCGAGCATGGCGAAGCCGACGATGAAGCTGAGCACCGAGCAGACCGTGAACACCGGGTTGCGGAACAGCCGCATCGGCAGCATGGGTTCGACGGCCCGGGTCTCCACCCAGCAGAACAGGCCGAGCGCCAGCGCGCCGCCGACGAACAGGCCGATGATCACCCCGGAGCCCCAGGGGTACTCGTTGCCGCCCCAACTGGTCGCCAGGATCAGCGCGCCGGCGCCGACCGCGACCAGCACGATGCCCAGGTAGTCGACGACCGGGCGGGTCGCCGAGCGGACCGAGGGGATGGTCCGGGCGGCCGCGGCGACCACCACGACCGCGATCGGCACGTTGACGTAGAACGCCCAGCGCCAGGACAGGTGGTCGGTGAACAGCCCGCCCAGCAGCGGCCCGATCACCGTGGCCACGCCGAACACCGCGCCGATCGCGCCCTGGTACTTGCCGCGCTCGCGCAGCGGGATGACGTCCGCGATCAGGGCCATGGCGGTGACCATCAGGCCGCCCGCGCCGAGGCCCTGGACGGCCCGCCAGGCGATCAGCAGGGTCATGTTGGTGGACAGGCCGCACAGGAACGAGCCGCCGACGAAGACGATCGCCGAGATCTGGAACAGCAGCTTGCGCCCGTACAGGTCGCCGAACTTGCCGGCCAGGACGGTGGCCACCGTCTCGGCCAGCAGATAGGACGTCACCACCCAGGACATGTGCGCGGCCCCGCCGAGGTCCGAGACGATGGTGGGCAGGGCGGTGCCGACGATGGTCTGGTCGAGGGCGGCCAGCAGCATGCCGAGCACGATGGTGGCGAAGACGACGTTCCGCTGCCGGACGTCCAGCACCGGAGGGGCGGAGGGCGGGGGCTCGGTGGCGACGGTCATGCCGTCAGCCTCCGGGGTGCGGGCGGTGGCCGCGATCCGGTTCGGCCGTCCGGGTGAGGCCGGGTGACGGGGGCCCGGGCGGCCTTCCCAGCCGAGGCCCGGTCGAGGCCCGGTCGGTGACCCGGTGGCGGTCCCGGTGGCGGCCCCGGACGGGCCGGGCGACGATGAGCCGGACGAAGCCGAGCGAATTCGAACGAACCTGATTCGAAGCCGGTCGAAGCCGACCGACGTTCGTCCGGGTGCCACGACGCCCCGGCCCCCGGGAAGGGGCTCCCATGAACGCCGACCCCCCGCGCAGCACCGCGCACCCGGCGCAGCCCGGCGCCACCGCCGTGGGCGGCCGGGCCGCCGCCCGTCGCTGGCGGGCGCTCGCGGTCTGCCTGGTCGCCGGCTTCATGACCCTGCTGGACGTCAGCATCGTCAACGTCGCGCTGCCGACCGTACGGGCCGGGCTGCACATGTCCGACAGCGGCCTGCAGTGGGTGCTCAGCGGCTACGCGCTGGCCTTCGGCCTGGTGCTGGTGCCCTCCGGGCGGCTCGGCGACGCGCGCAGCCGGCGGGCCGTCTTCCTCGCCGGGCTCGCCCTGTTCACCGTGGCCAGCGCGCTCGCCGGGGCGGCGCAGAGCCAGGAGTGGCTGGTGCTGGCCCGGCTGTTCCAGGGCGCGGCCGGCGGGGTGCTGGTGCCGCAGGTGTCCGGCTTCATCCAGGTGCTGTTCCAGGGCCCCGAGCGCGGCCGGGCCTTCGGCGCGCTGGGCGCGACGATCGGGCTGTCCACCGCCGTCGGGCCGCTGCTCGGCGGGCTGCTGATCCACGTGGTCGGCCCGCAGGACGGCTGGCGCTGGGTGTTCCTGGTCAACCTGCCGATCGGCGTGGCCGCGCTGCCCGTCGCCTACCGGCTGCTCCCCGCGCCCCCGCCCGCCGGCGACCGGGCCGGGCACCGGGACTTCGACCCGGTCGGCGTGCTGCTGCTCGGCGCCGGGACGGTCTCGCTGCTGCTGCCGTTCGTCCAGGCGCAGCAGTGGCACGGCCCGACCCGCTGGCTGCTGCTGCCGCTGGCGGCGGTGCTGCTCGCCGCCTTCGTCGGCTGGGAGCTGCACTACGGGCGGCGGCGCGAACCGCTGGTGAGCATGGCGCTGTTCGCGGTGCGGCCGTACGCGGCGGGGGTGCTGCTGTCGCTGGTGTACTTCGCCGGGTTCACCGCGATCTTCTTCATCTTCACGCTCTACCTCCAGGCGGGCCTGCACTACTCGGCGCTGACGGCGGGCCTGGCGATCACGCCGTTCGCGGTCGGCTCGGGGGTGTCCGCGGCGGTGGGCGGGCGCCTGGTGAGCCGGCTGGGGCGGAGGCTGGTGGTGGCCGGACTGGTGCTGGTGCTGGCCGGGCTGCTGGCCTCGGCGCTCGCGGTGCAGCTGTGGTCGGGGCCCCGGGTGGGCTGGACGACGGCGCTGCCGCTGCTGGTCGCCGGGGTGGGCAGCGGACTGGTGATCGCCCCGAACCAGACGCTGACCCTCCAGCAGGTGCCGGTGGCCCGGGCGGGCAGCGCGGGCGGGGTGCTGCAGACCGCGCAGCGGGTCGGCTCGGCGGTGGGCATCGCCGTCGTCGGCTCGGTGTTCTTCGCCCATGCCGCGGGGCCCCGCCCGGACTGGTCGCTGGCCTTCCAGCTGGGTGTGACGGTCGCGGCCGGGCTGGTGCTGGCGGCGCTGCTGGTGGCGGTCGCCGACCTGGCCTCGGGCCGGGGCGGCCGGCCGTAGGAGCGCACCGGGCGGCCGTAGCGCGCCGGCCGGGCGGCCCGGCGCGCGTATCGGCCGTCAGCGGTCCCGGCGGTGGTCCCGTCAGTGGTCCCGGCGGTGGACGGCGGCCGCCGCGACGGCGACCGAGGCCAGCGCCCACACCGCGTAGGTGGTCCAGGCCCCCGTGACGGTGGCCGGGTACTCGGACGGCCGCAGGCCCGTCAGGGTGGTCCGGGCCAGGCGCTGCCAGGCGGACAGCGGCAGGGCGTGCAGCAGGTCGGCGCTCCACCGGTAGCGCTCGGTGACCAGCGAGGGGATGAAGAACAGCACCACGACGGTGCCCACCACGGCCCCCGCGCTGTGCCGGATCAGCGCGCCGAGGCCGAGTCCGACCAGGGCGCAGACCGGGCCGAACAGCACTGCCGCCGTGATGTACCGCAGCGCGGCTGGGTCCGTGACGGACTGCCCGATGCCGGTCCCGGACAGGACCGCCTGGCTGATGCCGAAGGAGGCGCCGACGGCGAGCACGCCGTAGCCGGACAGGACGGCGGCCAGCACGCAGGCCTTGGCGGCGAGCACCGCCCGGCGGTCGGGCACGGCGGCCAGGGTGGTGCGGATCAGCCCGGTCGCGTACTCGCCCGTGATGACGAGCGCGCCGAGGCCGCCCGCGACCAGCATCAGGATGTCGGCGGAGGCGGCACCGAAGGCGTTGTTCAGCGCCACCTGCGCCATCATCACCGGGTCGTCCTCGCCCGGCGTGTAGTGGTCGCGGGTGTACAGCGCGGACTTGAGGCCGGCGGCGACGATCGCCAGGGCGCTGAGGCCGAGCACCCAGGGGACGGAGCGCAGCGACCAGAACTTGATCCACTCGGCGGCCAGCAGGTCGCCGAACCGGGCGCGCGGCTCGGCGGCGCGGGTGTCGGCGCGGGTGCCGGTGCGGGGGTCGGCGGGAACGGTGCCCAGCGGGGTGTTCGAGGAGGTGTTCAACGGGGCTCTCCGGCGGGGTACTCGACGCTGTCGGCGGTCAGGTCCATGAACGCCTCCTCCAGGGAGGCGCCCCTGGGGGTCAGGGCGTGCAGCAACAGGCGGTGCTCCAGGGCGAGTTCGCCGATCCGGGTGGCGTCCACGCCGGTCGCCGCGAGGGCGCCGTCCGGGCCGGGCCGCACGGCGGCGCCGGCCGCCGTCAACACGGCCGCCAGCCGGTCGGGTTCGGCGGCCCGGACGGTGACGGTGCCCCGGCCGGCCCGGGCGGCGAATGCGGACAGGCTCTCGTCCGCGAGCAGCCGGCCGCGTCCGACCACCACCAGGTGGTCGGCGGTGTGCTCCATCTCGGCCATCATGTGGCTGGAGACGAAGACGGTGCGCCCCTCGGCGGCGAGCCGGCGGAACAGCCCGCGCACCCAGAGCACGCCCTCCGGGTCCAGCCCGTTGAGCGGTTCGTCGAAGAGCAGCACCGGCGGGTCGCCGAGCAGCGCGCCGGCGATGCCGAGCCGCTGCCTCATGCCCAGCGAGTAGCCGCCGATCCGGCGCCCGCCCGCCTCAGCGAGCCCGACCTCGTGCAGCACCTGCTCGACCCGGGCGGCCGGGATCGCGTTGGTGCAGGCGAGCGCCCGCAGGTGGGCCCGGCCGGTCCGCCCGCCGTGGGCGTCGCCCGCGTCGAGCAGCGCGCCGGCGTGCCGCAGGCCGCGCGGCCTGCCGCGGAAGGGGCGGCCGTCGACGGTGACGGCGCCGGAGGTGGGGGCGCTCAGGCCGAGGACCAGCCGCAGGGTGGTGGACTTGCCGGCGCCGTTGGGGCCGAGGAAGCCGGTGACCCGGCCGGGCCGGACGGTGAAGGAGAGACGGTCGACGGCGGTGCGGACGCGGTGGCCGCGGCCGTAGCGCTTCGTCAGCTCGGTGACTTCGATCATGGGCTCCACGGTGCCCGTCCGGCCCGTACGGCAGCATCGGACCGGCGTCGACAGTGCCCGTCACCCCCGGCCGTACAACCACGGCTGGATGACGGCCTCGCCGGACCGTCGTTACGATCTTGGACCATGTCATCGACGCCCTCCCCGCCGCTGCTCCGGCGCGTCCCGCCCGAGGTCTGGGTCGGCCTCGCCTGGTGCGTGGCCGCCGGCTACCCCGCCGTCCGGCTCGGCGGCGACGCCTCGCAGCACCCCGGCGCCGCCGCGCACGGCGGCTGGGCGTTCACCCTGGCCGACACGGTGGTGGCCTTCGCGGGCGCGGCGCTGGTGCGACGGCTGCCGGTGCTCTCCGTCGTCCTGCTGCTGATCGCCGCGTTCACCGAGACCGACGGGTGGGCCGGCGGCGCCCAGGTGCCGCCCGGCGCGCTGCTCGCCGTGGACGTCGCGCTCTGCCTGATCACCGCGACCCGGCCGCGCCGCACCTCGCGGGCCGCCTTCACGCTGGTGATGGCCCTCCTGGTGGCGCACATCGGCATGGTGCACGGCAACACGGTGGGCATCTTCACCGGCACCCACATCGGCTCGGCCGACGGCGCCGCGCTGCTCGCGCTGGTCGCCTGGCTGGTCGGCCGCTCGGGGCGGCAGAACCGGGAGCACGCGGCGGCGCTCGGCGCCCGGGCGGCCGAGGAGGCGGTCACCGCCGAACGGCTGCGGATCGCCCGCGAGATGCACGACACCGTCGCGCACAGCCTCGGCATCGTCGCCCTCCAGGCGGGCGCCGCCCGCCGGGTGATCGACCGTCGGCCGGAGCGGGCCAAGCAGGCGCTGGGCGAGATCGAGGCGGCCGGGCGGGACACCCTGGCGGCGCTGCGCAGAATGCTGGTCGCGCTGCGGGAGGCCGACGGCGAGGCCTCGGCCCCGGTGCCGCAGGGCCTGGCCGACCTCGACCGGCTGGCCGGGGCGACCACCGCGGCCGGGGTGCGGGTGGAGCTGCGGCGGCGCGGCGAACCGGGGCCGCTGCCGCCGGAGGTGGACCTCGCGGCCTTCCGGATCGTCCAGGAGTCGGTCACCAATGTGGTGCGGCACGCGGACACCGACGCCTGTGTGGTGGCGGTGGACCACCGGACGGCGGGGGAGCTGTCCGTCGAGGTCACCGACCGGGGCCGGGGCCTGGGTCCGGTCCGGGGGGCCGGCGGCGGGTTCGGGCTGGCCGGGCTGCGGGAGCGGGTCGCCCTGCTGCGCGGCGAGTTCGAGGCCGGGCCGCTGCCCGGGGGCGGCTTCCGGGTGGCCGCCCGGCTGCCGGTGCCGGTGGCGGTATCGGTGTCGGTACCGGGCTCGTCGGGTTCGTCGGGCTCGTCGGGTTCGTCGGCCGGGGAGGCGGGCGCGTGATCCGGGTCCTGCTGGTCGACGACCAGCCGCTGGTGCGCGCCGCGCTGGAGATGGTGATCGCGGAGACGGCGGACGTCGAGGTGGTCGGCGAGGCCGGCACCGGGGCGGAGGCCGTCCGGCTGGCCGCCGAACTGCGGCCGGACGTCGTAGTGATGGACATCCGGATGCCCGGCATGGACGGCATCGAGGCGACCAGGTTGGTGACCGCCGACGGCGGGCCGACCAGGGTGGTGGTGCTCACCACCTTCGACGAGGACGAGCACGTGTACGCGGCGCTGCACGCCGGGGCGTCCGGCTTCCTGGTCAAGGACATGGCGCTGGACGACATCCTCGGCGCGGTGCGGGTGGTCGCCGCCGGGGACGCGCTGATCGCGCCGGGCGTCACCCGGCGGCTGATCGGGGCGTTCGTCGGGGGCCGCCCGTCGCGGTCGGGGACCGGCGGGCCCGGGCCGGGTGCCCGGGGTGTCACCGCTGCTGCCGCCGTCGTCGCAGCCGAGCGGCGGCTGGCGGCGATCACCGGGCGCGAGCGCGAGATCCTGACCCTGGTCGGCCGGGGCCTGTCCAACACCGAGATCGCCGCCGAACTGGTGCTCAGCATCGCGACCGTCAAGACCTACATGACCCGGCTGCTGGCCAAGCTCGACGCCCGGGACCGGGTGCAGCTGGTCATCCTGGCCTACGAGGCGGGCCTGGTCTCGGTGTCCGGCTGACCGGGCCCGCCGCAGAAACGATTCAGCGCTTGATCGCCACGCCCGCGTACATCGCGATGTCCTGGTCGCGGACGGGCGCGGCACCGGCGTCCGGCCGCCAGTGGTGCACCAGCGTGACGCCCGGGTCGAGCAGCTCGTAGCCGTCGAAGAAGGCCTCCGTCTCGGCCTTGTCGCGGATCTGGAGCGGGATGCCGCGCGCGTTGTACTCACGGCCGACGCCGCCCACGCCCACCGGGTCGGTGTCCCCGGTGAAGACCGTCAGGGCGAGGAAGCTGCCGGGGGCCAGGGCGTCCATGAAGCGGCGCACGATGCCCTGCGGGTCGTCCTCGTCCAGCACGAAGTGGACGATCGCGATCAGCGACAGCGCCACCGGCTGCGAGAAGTCGAGCACCTCGCGCAGCCGGGGGTTGCCGATGATCGACTCCGGGTCGCGGAAGTCGGCCTCCACGTAACAGGTGCGGCCCTCGGGCGTGCTGTCCATCAGGGCCCGCGCGTGGGTCAGCACGATCGGGTCGTTGTCCACGTAGGCGACCCGGGCCTCGGGGTCGACCGCCTGGGCGACCTCGTGCACGTTCGGCGAGGTCGGGATGCCGGTGCCGATGTCGAGGAACTGCCGTACGCCGTACTGCTCGGCGAGTCTGCGCACCGAGCGCTGCATGAACTCGCGGGTGGTGCGCATCGAGGTCGGCAGCGCCGGCCAGGCCCGCACCGAGGCGTGCGCCGCGACCCGGTCCGCCTCGAAGTTGGTCTTGCCGCCGATGAGGTAGTCGTAGACCCGGGCGGAGTGCGGAACGTCCATCCGCAGGTCCACCGACGGGTAGTCCTCGCGCGGACCGTGCTCTGCCCGGACCTCGTTCGCCATGTTCGTTCTCCCGCCGCTGGGCATCCGTCACCAACCGCCCTGGTGGCGGTTCATGGTGCGCATGGTAACGGTCGCCCGCCGCACGGGAATGACAGGGTCTCAGGCGTGCGCCTCCGGGTGCTTCGGGTCGAGCGCGTCGGCGCCCGGCTGGCGGGGGACCACGGCGCTGTCGGCGTCGCGCCGCCCGTGCGCCGCGAGTTCGAGGGCGGCGCCCGTCCAGGCGAGGCCGAAGGCCCAGGTGGCCAGCCACTCGCCCAGGTACAGCGGCCGCACCGGCCAGTCGGAGCCGACGCCCGTCACCCCGGCCAGCAGCGAGAGCGCCAGGGCGGCCAGGATCACCACCCCGGCCACCAGGTACGCCGTGCCCACCCGGGCCGGCTGGGCGGAGCGGGGGTTGCGGAAGGAGTAGAGGCAGAAGACCGCCAGCATGACGAACAGCAGGCCGGCGAAGACCAGGTGGAACACCCCGACGGTGCGGTCGAGGCCGGACCCGCCCCCGGTGTACGTCGGGCAGAGCGCGACCCCGAGCGCGAAGAACCCGGCCGCCGTGCTCCAGCGGTCGTCCCGGCGGTCGAAGCGGTAGCAGATCAGGAACACCCCGAGGGCGCACAGCGCGCCGACGAAGACGTTCCGGGTGTCGGTGTAGTACGCGCCGCTCATCGAGTTCGGCCAGAAGCCGTCGGTGCCGCGCCCCGTCAGCTCGGCGGCCAGCCAGTTGCCGAACGGCAGGGCCACCGGCAGCAGGATGCCGATCAGGCCGACGCCGAGGCGCAGGATCGCGATGGTCCGAACGTCCTGGGTGCTCCGCCGGACAGCGGGGGAGTTCTGCGTGCGCACGTCGTGAGTCACGGACGCCTCCTTGCCTTTCGCACGGGCGCGTGGGCCCGCTCGTCCTCCGGCCGCGCGGGACGGGGTGGGGCGGCGTCGGACGGGCGCCGCCACACACCTGAGCGACCGTCAACTGGTGTACCCGCATTGGCGTTCGAAGCACCACCGATTTGAGCGGTTTAGACCCCCGATGACCGTCCGGAGCACCCCGGACGACCATCCACTACGGACCCGGTGGGCCCGACGGTTCAACTCCCGCGCGGAGAGCGGGACAGCGGCCCCCACCAGCCCCAACCGTGCCTGGACGAGCCGGGATCGATCTGTACCATTCCCTTCCGATCGGTGATCGGATCTGACAGCATCGTCCGGCGACCGGTCGCCGGTGATCCGTGCGCGGTGCGCGCACGACGCGTCCACCCGCGGCCCCTCCGGCGGCCGCCGTCCTGCTGCGCCTCGTGGAGGAGACGTGACCGCCAAGGCCGGCACCCCCGGGGCCGCCCACCGCCCGGCGCACTGGGTCCGCACCCGGCTGCGCGCCGACCCGGGCACCGCCCTGCTGACGGCGGCCCTCGCGTTCGTCACCGTCCTGCTGTCCGTGGCCGTCCCCCGCGTCACCGACCGGGGCGCGGACGCGGCGCTGCGGGACTACGTGCACCGGCAGGGCATCCACGCGACCAGCCTGCACTTCTCCTCCAAGGCCCGGCCGAGCGACACCGCCGCCGACCTCGACGCCGTCGACCGGCAGCTCGTCGAACGGGTCGGCGGGAAGCTCGCGCTGTCCCCGGCGGGCCTGGCGCACGGCTCCGTCACCGATTCCGTCCCGATGTTCAACCCGGGCTACCGCCGGGTGAGCGACAGCGCCCCGCCCAGGCTCTCCCTGGCCCACCTGGCCGGCCTCGCCGACCGGGTCACCCTGACCGAGGGCAGCCGCCCGGGCCCCGCCACCGCCGGAGCCCCGCTGCCGGTGATGGTCAGCCGGACGGCCGCCGAACTGGTCGGCATCAAGGTCGGTGACGTCGTCGACAGCGGCAGCACCGGCCCCGACAGCCGGCGGACCGCCGTGGTGACCGGCCTGTTCCGGGTCAACGACCCGTTGGACCCGTTCTGGACCGGCCTCGGCTGCCCGGACCGCCCCTGCCTGAACATCGACCTGGAGCACGGCAACTGGCTGGGGGCCACCGGCTTCGTCGACGGCGACAGCCTGGCCGGGCTGACCGGCTGGGGCACGTCCGTCCAGAACTTCTGGCGGGTGGCCGTGGACCCCGCCCCGCTGCGCGCCGACCGGCTGGAGCGGACCCGCGCCGACGTCCTGCCCCTCGTGTCCGGGCCGGGCGTCGCGGCCCTGGCCGACGCGACCGGGCGCGCCGACCTGCGGTCCGTCTCGACGCTGCCCGTCATCCTCGACCGGGCGGCCGAGCGCTACCGGGCCGCGATGGCGCTGAGCGCGATCGGGCCGGCCGGCGTCGCGGGCGTCGCCGTGGTGGTGCTGTGCCTGGCCGCCGCGCTCGGCACCGACCGCCGCGCCGCCGAACTCGGGCTGCTCCGGGCCCGCGGCGGCTCGCGCGGCGGGGTGCTGCTGCGGCTGCTCGGCGAGGGCGCGGTGACCGTGCTGCCCGCCGCCGCGCTCGGGGCGGTGCTCGCCCTGGTGCTGCTGCCCACCCCGCGCTGGGGCCTCGCGGTGGCGGCCGGCCTCGGCACGACCCTGCTCGCGCTGCTCGCCCTCCCGGCCCGCGCCGCCCTGCTGTGGGACCGCCCCCGGCCGGCCGGCCGCGGGCGCCGGGTGGTCGGCGAACTCGCGCTGCTGGCCGTCACCGCCGTGGCGGTGGCCGAGGTCCGCCGGCGCGGCGTCGGCCACTCCGGCCGGGGCGTGGACCCGCTGCTGGTGGCCGCCCCGCTGCTGCTCGCCGTCGCCGGCGGGCTGCTGCTGGCGCGGATCGAGCCGGTGGCGACCGGCTGGCTGGCCGCGCTCGTCGGCCGCGGCCGAGGGCTGATCGGCTTCCTCGGCCTCGCCCGGGCCGCCCGGGACGGCTCCGGGCGCCGCCGGCCCTCCGCGCTGCCGCTGCTCGCCCTGCTGATCGCCGTCACCGCGACCGGCTTCGGCGCCACCCTGCTCGCCTCGGTGGACCACGGCAGGCTGCACGCCGGACGGGTCGCGACCGGCGGCGACATCGCCGTCTCCGTCCCGGACTACGCGACCCTGCCGGACCCGTTCCTCAAGGCCGTGGGCGGACTCCCGGAGGCCCGGAGCGCGACCGCGGTCCGGGTGGACCAGCGCGCGCGGTTCGTCGGCGCCGGCCCCAACGACTACACCAAGGTGACCCTGGTGGTCGCCGAGCCGACCGCGTACGCCGCGATCGCCCGCACCCTCGGGGCCGGCGCGTTCGACCCGGCGAAGCTCGCCGGCACCCCCGGCGGCCCGGACACCCCGGTACCCGCGCTGTTCAGCCGCGACCTGGCCGCGCGCCTGGCCGCCGGCGCGCCGACGCTGCACCTGTCCACCGCGAGCGAACTGCGCACCACCGTCGCCGGGATCGTCACCGCGACCCCGGCACTGCCGGAGCCGGAGCAGCCGTTCGTCGTGGTGCCCAGCGGCCCCGCCGTGGAACGCCTGCCGGAACTCGGCCGGTGGACCGGGTGGCTGGCCGTCGGCGACGGCCTCGACCCCGGGCGGATCAGGTCGCTCCTCCTGGAGCGGGGCCTGGTCGAGCCGACCGGCCTCGACAAGCTGATCGCGGACGAGGCCGCGGCGGCCGGCCGGGGCAGCCACGGACTGCCGCCCGCCTACCGGGTCGGCAGCAGCCGCGAGTACGCCGCGCAGCTCGCCGACGACCCGTTGCAGCAGGCCGCCGGACGGCTGTTCTGGTACGCGGCCCCGGCCAGCGCCGGATTCGCCGTCCTCGCGGTCCTGTTGACGCTGCTGCGGGCCGCGCCCGACCGTACGGCGGTGCTCGCCCGGCTGCGCACCATGGGCCTGCGGCCCCGGCAGGGGCTGGCGCTGATCATCGCCGAGGCGCTGCCGCGGACCCTGGCGGCCTCCGCCGGCGGCGCCGGGGTCGCGGTGCTGGCGGCCGTCCTGCTGGGGCCGGCCTTCGACCTCTCGACCCTGGTCGGGGCCGGGACGGGCGGCTCCCTCGATCCCGCGCCGCTGCCGGTGCTGCTGCCCACCGCGGGCCTGACGCTGGTGGCCTGCCTCGGGGTGGTGCTGGAGACGCTGGTCGCCGGACGGCGGCAGATCGCCACCGAACTGCGCGCGGGGGAGTCCTGAGGGGAGCGGGGGTGAGTGCGGCGAGGGGAGTCGGAACGGCGAGGCGGCCCGGTCGTGGTGACCGGGCCGCCGGGTACCCCGCCGCCGAAACGATTCAGCCGGTGGGCTGCCGGGTGCGGGCGATCAGCGCGTTGAGCAGTGCGGCCCCGCGCTCGGCGTCGTCGACGCTGACCGCGAAGTCCGTGCCCCGACGGGTGCGGACCACCAGGCAGACGCCCGGGCGCACCATCACGGTGGTGCCGAGCCCGTTGATCCGGTAGCCCCAGCCGCCCGACTGCGCGGCGGTGCGCCGCTCGGCACGGGCGGAGTCGAGCTCGGCGGGGGACCAGCGGCGGGCGGGCCACCCGAACGGGCCGAAGCCGACGGTCAGGCCGCGGGCCGTCACCCGGGTCCGTACCGAGGAGCAGCCGAGGAGCGCGAGGGCGCCGACGGCGAGCGGCAGCACCAGCACCCAGTCCAGGTCGACGACCCCGCTCGCGGTGAGCAGCACCCCCGCCACCGAGAGCAGCCCGAGCACCGCGGCGGACAGCTGCAGCCACGGGTTGGCGGCCTGGGAGAGCCAGACGACCTGCTCGCCCGGCGGCACCTCCAGCGCCGGTGCCCCGGCCGCCGGGTGCCGCTCCGGCCGGCCGCCGTAGCGCCGGCCGGCCAGCACCGCCAGCACCCCGGCGAGGCCGGTGGCCAGCAGGATCAGGACCACCTCGATGCCCATCGGGGCGGCGTCCTGCCAGCGGGCGCGGTCCAGGTTGGCGTGCACGATGGAGGCCTGCGCCCCCGTCAGCAGCACCCCGCCGGCCGCCAGCATCGCCGACGCGGCCCCGGGCGTCCGGCCGGCCCAGTACCGCCGCAGGACCACCGAGATCAGCACCAGGACCGCCCAGAACGCGGCCGGGAAGACCGTGGCCGCCGTCAGCGACATCGAGCCGTCGGGTTCCCGCCCGCCCCAGTGGGTGGCCAGTGGGTCCGGCAGCCGGTGGCGCGCCACCAGCGGCAGGGCGACCAGCAGCGCCAGCACCCCGACCGACCAGGCCGCCGCGGCCCAGACGGCGCCACCGGGTGCCGGTGGCCGCGCGGCGGCCGGCTCCGTGGTCGGTTCCGTGGTGTTCCCCGAGTCCGTCACGACATCCCCCTGATCATGTCCACGAGATCGTTCCTGCTGTAGCCGGCCCGGGCCGCGTCCTCGACCAACTGCCGTACCCGGTCCACCAGTTCGGAGCGGGTGTCGGCGCCGGTCGCGATCGTGATGCCGCGGCCCCGGCGGAACTCCAGCACCCCCTCGTCGCGCAGCGTGCGCAGCCCGCGCAGGACGGTGTTGGTGTTCACCCCCAGGGCCCGGGAGAGCTCCCGGGCCGGGGGCAGCTTGTCCCCGGGGGCGCACTCGCCCTCGGCGACGGCTCGTCTGATCGCGCCGGCGACCTGTTCGTGCAGTGGTCGGGTGTCCCCGATGTCCAGCTTCAGCAACATGGTGCTAGTGACGATAGCACCATTCGCGTCTGATGCCACGGCCCAGGGACGGCGGAACGGGCAGCGGTGGGGGCGGGTCCCAGGCGCCGGCTCCCACTCCTCATCCACCCACACCACACACTCCGCGAGCCCCTCCA
>NZ_JBSFKI010000033.1:0-108486 GCF_053598475.1 Kitasatospora sp. NPDC001119 | reverse complement strand
CCCCTCAAACGCGTCCAACACCGCAACTGGCCACCACCAGTCCCCGCAGTCATCGCGATCACCAGAGCAGCCACAACCTAAGTCACTGGCATTGGTCCTAGCCGGGGAAGAGCCGCCCGAGGTGGTAGCGCAGGACGGTGGTGGCGGCCTCCGCCGTTCGCTGGCCGAGGAGGACGCTGAGGCCGAGGCCGGCGGAGACGGCGAGGAGGACGACGGCCTCCTGGCGGGGGTCCAGCTGCGGGTCGGCGGTTCCGGTCTGTTGGGCGGCGGTCAGCTGGGCGGTGAGGAAGGCCTCCATCTCGTTGGGCGCGGCGAGGAACCGGGGCCCGCCGAGGGCCGGATCGGTGACGGAGAGCACCGCGTACTCGGTGTGGATGAGGTGGAAGGCCCGGCTCTCCTCGTCGGTGGGGACGGCTTCGAGCAGGACGGCTTCGATGATGCCGCGCGAGTCGGTGGCCCCGCTCGCGCGGACGCGCCGCTGGACGCGTTCGCCCATGCGGGC
This sequence comes from Kitasatospora sp. NPDC001119, assembly GCF_053598475.1. Classification (NCBI taxonomy): domain Bacteria; kingdom Bacillati; phylum Actinomycetota; class Actinomycetes; order Kitasatosporales; family Streptomycetaceae; genus Kitasatospora; species Kitasatospora sp. NPDC001119. Next base: position 107,984 of record NZ_JBSFKI010000033.1, on the reverse strand, counting down.
CGTCAGCCGGGTCATGGCGGCGAGCAGCAACCGCTCCTTGGTGTCGAAGTAGTACTGCACGAGGCGGACCGAGACGCCGGCCTCGATGGCCACCGACCGCATGGTGACGGAGTGCAGGCCGCTGTTCGCCGCCGAGCGGAGCAGGGCGTCGATGATGTGGGCCCGCCGCTCCTCGTGATCCACCAGCTTCGGCATCGGGTTCCTTCCGGATCTTTTTGTGGTACAACCATACCATCAAACAGGGAGGGATCATGACCAGGACCAGCGTCGGACACTTCGTCAGCGAGCCGGCTCGGGCGAAGTTCCTTGAGGCGTACGACCGGGCGATGGAACTCTGGCCGGGCCCGCGCCGGGAACTCGACGTCGAGACCGCGTACGGAAGCGTCCACGTCCACCGCTACGGCGCGACGACCGGCGAGCCGATCGTGCTGCTGCACGGCCACGCCGGGCACCCGTCCAACTGGTACCCGCAGATCGCGGCGCTCGGCGAGCGGCACCCCGTCTACGCGATCGACACCCTGGACGACCCGGGCCGCAGCGTGCAACGCGCCGTCGCGGCCGGGTCGGAGGAGAACGCGGCCTGGCTCGGGGAGGTGCTGGCCGGCCTCGGGCTGGAGCGGGTCCACCTGGTGGGGGTGTCGTACGGCGGCTGGCTGGCGCTCAACCAGGCGATCCACGCGCCCGAGCGGCTGGCCTCGGTCACGCCGCTCGACCCGGGCGGGATCGAGAAGGTCCCCGCGCGGTTCTACGCCCACATGGTCGGCGGCCTGTTCGGCATGCTCGCCCCGCGCCCGCTCCGCCCGGCCGTCGGCCGGCTGCTGGCCAACCCGGCACTGAGCGCGCCGCGCGAGATGATCGCACCGCTGATGCTCGCCATGCGGAGCTACAAACCGGGCGGCCGCCCACCGGCCCGGCCGTTCACGGACGAGGAGTTGGCGTCGATCGAGCTGCCGGTGCTCGTCCTGGTGGGCAGGCGCAGTGCGCTGCTGCGGCCGCGCCAGGTGGTGGAGCGGGTCACCCGCCTGATCCCCGGCGTGCGGGCGGAGATCGTCGAGAAGGCCGGACATGGACTCAACCTGGAGCGGCCCGAGTTGGTCAACGAGCGCCTGCTGGCCTTTGTCGAGCGGGAGTAGGGGGAGGTTCAGGCCGCAGCGGCATGGCTCACGGTGGCGGCCTCCGGCGGGGAGAGCCAGATCAGTCGGGCGGTGATGCCCGGCCGTCCGGAGAAGTGGCGCACGGCCCGCTCGGGCGAGGGGAGGGTCATCCGCGTCCGCCCATCGATACTGATCACGTGGCTCCGGCCGTCCGAGTCGGCGAGCCCCCAGGCCGCGACCCACCCGTCAGCGTCGTTGCCGCACACCTGGACGACGGCGAACAGCCGGGGTGCGGTGTTGAGCACGAGCCCGCACAGCTCCTGCTCGAAGGTCGGTTCGACCGGCGGGCGGAGCGTGGCCGGGCGGGAGTTTGGCGAGGGCGTAGCGCTCATGGAAGTCTCCTACATGTAGGGGAGTTGGACGCCGCGCTGCTGTCACCGCCGGCAGCGGGCATCCATGACGCAGAGTCAAAAGTAGCCAGTCGGTAGTATGTAGTCCACCGCCTTTGAGGAATCTGTATCACTACCGCTCCCATGGGTGACGGGCGCCGACGATGGCGGTCGAGAGCGAGGAGACAGCGGATGCCGCCCAGCAAGACTCCGCCGAGCATCCGGCAGCGGCGACTCGGCGCGGAGCTGCGCCGGTTGCGCGAGCAGGCGGGACTCTCGGTCACACGAGCCGGGGAACTGCACGGCACCCCGCAGTCCCGCATCAGCAACATCGAATCCGGCGGGTACCCGGTGAGCGCGGATCGCGTACGGACCCTGGCGCGTCTCTACGGCTGCGCGGACGACGCCCTGATCGAGGCGCTGACGCACATGACCGGCGGCCGCACGCGCGGTTGGTGGGAGGAGTACCGCGAGATCCTCCCGGCCGGAGCGCTCGACCTGGCGGAACTCGAACATCACGCGCAAGCGATGCGGATCGCCTCCGCGATTCACATCCCCGGACTCCTCCAGACCCCGGAACACGCTCGCGCGCTCTTTCGGGACGTCGTTCCACCCCTCTCGCCACCGGAAGTGGAACACCTCGTCTCCCACCGAATCAAACGGCAGGCAGTGCTCCATGGCGAGCAGCCGGTCCCGCTGTCTGCGATCGTCCACGAGGCAGCTCTGCGCATAGGCTTCGGCGGTCCGAAGGTCGCTCGTCAGCAACTGGAGTATCTGCTGACCGTAAGCGAGCAACCTCACATCGACCTGCGGGTGATTCCGTTCGATACCGGAAGCTACCCCGGCTCTGGCGCCGGGATTGTGTACTTCGAGGCCGAGGTCGCACGATTGGACAGTGTCCAGGTTGATGGAGATCGATCCGAGTTCATCGACACTGAGCCGCAGTTGATCAAGTATCGGGCTGTGATGGACCGCTTGGAGACGATCGCGCTCCAGCCCGATCCATCCCGCGACCTCATCCGCCGTGTCGCGCAGCGTATCTGAGACAGGACTGAGTATGGCCTTCCACAACTGGCAGAAGTCCTCGTTCAGTGGCGACGCCGCCAACTGCATCTACGTCGCAGCGGTCGCCGACGGAGCTGTTCAGATCCGCGAGAGCGATGACCCCGGCATCGTCCTCTCCACTTCGCCCGGCGCGCTCGGCGCACTCCTGTGCGGCGTCAAGGCGGGGGAGTTCGACCACCTGACGACGTGACCTGTGCGGAGTGCACCCTTCCGGCCCGTGCCCCAGGCGTCCTGGGGCACGGGCCGACGTCATTCCCCCTGCGTGCGTGAGAAGTCGGCCAGGTCGACTTCTCACGCACACCATCGGGCGGGGCCGGCCGCCCGGGCCTCGTCGTAGCGCCGCAGTACGAGGCGGGCGAGGGTCGGGTGGGGGCGGTTGGGACCGGCTGGGGGAGGGCTGCGGACGGGGCGCTGGGCTGTTGGTATGACGTTCGGACGGTTGGGCGCGCGGGTGGATCTCCGGCCGATTAACGTCGGCCGCAATGCGTTCGTACGCCCATACGTCCTCAGACCGGAGGTTTCAGTGCAGCGGTGGATCATCCTGACGGTACTCACCTCGGCCCTCACCGGCCTCACCGGCGCCGCCGGGGCCGCCGTACCGGCCCGGGCCGACGAGCCGGTCCCCACCACCGTCACCCTCGGCGACGCCGTTATCGACGCCAAGCGCCCCGGCCGGGTCCGGGTACAGGTCGAGTACCTCTGCTCGATCGCGGACGAGGCCCGCTCGCTCACCGTCTCGGTCGAGCAGAGGGACCCGGAGGACAACACCGCCATCGCCTTCGGCTCCAGCCGGACCGCGGAGACGGACGTGATCTGCGACGGCACGCCGCAGACCCGGCAGGTCCTCGTCCAGTCCAAGACCACCAACTGGATCCCGGACGTCGACGCCGTCCTGACCACCACCGTCTCCAACATCGGCGCCACCCCCTCGGCCGCCGCCGACTCCAAGCGGGTCAAGCTGCTCGCCACCCCCGCCTGATGCGGACCCTCCTCCGGGCCTCGGCGCTCCTGCTCGCCGCGGGCCCCGTACTGACCGGCTGCGTCAGCTCGTTCATGGTGCCGGGCCCGGAGGAGACCAGCAGTACCGTCGCGCCGCCGTCGCCGTCCACGGCCCCGCCGTCGCCCAGCCCCTTCACGGGGACGGTGACGATCCGCGACTTCTCCTTCGAGCCGGCCGACTTCACCCTCAGCCCGGGCACAGCGGTCACCGTGACCAACACCGGCACCACCGCCCACACCCTCACCGCCCAGGACGGCACCTTCGACACCGGCCCGATCGCCCCGGGCGGCAGCGCGACGCTCACCGCTCCCACGCAGCCCGGTGCGTACTCGTACCTCTGTACGTTCCACCACTTCATGCGCGGGATTCTGACCGTGGCGTGAGGGGCTATTGCCCTACGCTCGTCCCCTGCACATGGGGACGGGGAGGGTACGAGGGATGGTCGACAGCACGTCGAACTCGGCGGACAGGGTGCACGGGACGGTCGTGCAGACCGGAAGCATCGGCGTTCTGAACATGGGCGGGAGTCAGCCCCCGGCCGTACCGGAAGGGGCCGACGAGTGGGTGCGGGCCGCTGCCGAGTCACGGGCCTGGAAGCACGTCCGGGAGGACCGGGACGCCGAGCCGTACCGGTGCGTCGCCCTGAAGGCGGTCGGTGAACTGGCCCGGCTGCGGGACGAGACGGTGCTCGCCGAAGACCCGTGGCAGGACCCCGGGATCGCGGTGCGTTTCGCTTCACGGGTCGACTGGCTGCTCGGTGACGATCGGCTCGACCTCTACCCGGCCGAGGCCGCACTGCTGGCCGTCCTGCCGTTCCTCTACCGGGTCCGCTCGCTGCGCCTGGCGACGGCGCGCGCCTCCGTGCGTCCGACCGAACTCTCCTCCTCACTCGACCCCGACGCTGACCGCGCGGCGTACGAGCAGTTCATCGAGTCCTACGACCTGCTCGTGGGCCGCACCCGGACCCGCCCCGCCTCTGCCGCCACGCTCGGCTGGTGGCTCTTCCACCGCTGGCTCGACCAGCACGAGGACCTCGCCGGCCCCGAGGGCGTCCAGGAGATCATCGACCAGTTGCCGATGCTCGCCGACCTCGGCGAGACCTTCGCTCTCAAGCGCGTCTGCGCCCTGCTGCACGGTCTCCGCCGGGGCCCCGACGTCGGCAACCGCGACTACCTGGCAGGCCTCAGCGCCGACGACCACCTGCGGGCCCCCGGCGAACAACACGTCCGGGAGCCCAGGTTGGCCCTGCTGCTCGCGCTGGCGTACGGGACTGCCATCGAGATGACGGCGCTACCCGAGATCGTGGCCGAACACCTCGGCATCCCGCACGAGGTCGACCTCGTCGGCCTGCGCCGAACGCTGGACGAGGCCGCGTGGGGCGGCTCCTACGACCTGCCGGTACTGCGCGCCGAGTGCCACCACGAGGCGGTAGTCGAAGGACTGCGCGAGTACACCGCCCGGGCCGACGAACTCCTCCACGCCGTCCGCCGTGTCCTCACCGACCATCCACTCCCCACTCGCCTCACCTCCGACGAAGCCGCCCCCGCCGCCGGCGCTTTCACCGGCTGGGCGCGCTTCCGCATGGACGAACGCCGGGTCCGCAGCCTGCTGATGGGCGTAGAGCTCTACCGTGACCGGGACCTGGCGGTTCGCGAGCTCTACCAGAACGCGCTCGACGCCTGCCGGTACGCGCGGGCCCGGGTGCAGTACCGGAAACAGTCCCGGACCTTCTTCATGGGCGAGTATTCCTACGAAGGCCTGATCGACTTTCGGCAGGGCGTGGACGAGGAGGGCCGCGCCTACCTGGAGTGCGTGGACAACGGCGTCGGCATGGGGGAGGAGGAGCTGAGGGGAGTCTTCTCCAAGGCCGGCGCCCGCTTCGCCGAGCAACTGGACTTCAAGCTAGAGCGTGCCGAGTGGCGGAAGGCCGACCCGCCCGTCGAGTTGCATCCCAATAGCCGTTTCGGCATCGGTGTGCTGAGCTACTTCATGCTCGCGGACGAGATCAGGGTCAGCACGTGCCGCATGAACGCTCGTTGCGAGTTGGGCCCGCAGCTGGAGGTCTCCATCTACGGTCCGAGCCATCTCTTCCGCATCGTCAGGCGATCGGATCAGGGCGAGAAGCCCGGTACCACGGTCCGTCTCTACCTGAGGGAGGACATCGACCTCGGGCAGTCCTGGTCGGCCGTCGACGTCCTCGAACGCCTCCTGGGGATCGCGGAGTTCCGGACGAAGGCGGTTCATGGCGAGCGAGATGTCGAGTGGGTGCCGAAGAAGCTGCGGACCAGGAAGGCGAGTCCGATGGAGGAGACCGGTCTCAACGCCTTTGGCACGATCGTCCCATGGGAGAACGCCCCCGATGGCGCACAGGTGATTTGGTGCGAGTACGGCGGGGCGCTGCTGGTGGACGGCCTTTTTGTTCAGCCCTCGACAGAAGGTGAAATCCTCGGGGCTGGAAGGAAGTTGAGCGGAGTGGTCGTGAACCTCTCCGGCACGTGGTCGCCGGGCAAGTTGTCCGTCGATCGCAGGCTCGTCATCGACGAGGTGTCCGACCGCGTTCGCCACCTGCTGGAGGGGGCGGCATCCGAACTGGCGGAAACCGACTCGACGTTGCTCAGTATGGAATGGCTGGACGGCGTGATGGAGAGCCATGTCGGCGTCGCCGACATCGTGGCCGCCCAGTGCATTCGGCGAGGTCGGACATTCGAATACTGCGGCTTCGAGTTCGACACTCGAAGCACAGGATGTCTTCCCCTGGATGTCGATCTCTTTCGGAGGTTGGGAATTCCGGCACCCGCAAGACGCCGTGGGCTGGTATCAGTGACCGGTACACCGGCCGACTCGGCGGTTCTCTGGAGACTGCTGGCGCACGACCGGCAGGATCAGCTGGGGCCACTTGCGGAGTTCTGGCCCGCGCTCGCGACTGCCGCTCGCGGACGGGTCGCCATGCCCTCGGATGAGCTTGCGATAGTGAACCACGAACGGAATAGGAGGGCTTGGAAGCACAATCACCACCGAGTGCCGGCTACGGTCACCGACTTGTTGGAGGAGGCGAGCCGGTCGGACCGCCCGGTGGTCGAGGTGGCCGCGAACTGGTCGGCAGAGGGAGCGGGCGTTCCCCAAGCGGTGCTTGACCTCGCGCTCGTCATCGAGTCCGATCCGGTGTTCCTCTGGGGCACCGAGGAAGGGCGAAGGCTTCGTGAGTGGCCGGAGCCAGGCGAGGCCATCGAACCCGGCTACTTGGCGAAGGCCAGTGCCGTACTGAGGGTGTCCGTCGCCGAGGTCGCCGCGGCGATGGCAGCGCACGGACTCGACGCCGACTGCACGGGACTCCCAGACCGGCCATCGGATGACCTGGCGGTCATACTCAGCCGCTACCTTGACGGCACCTCTCCCTGGCTGAGCCGGTCGTGCACTGTTGCTGTGGCGCACGTGTTGCGCGTGGCGAGAGAGACGGAGACCGGCATCGACGAGGTGCTCGGGTCCTTCGCGAGGTTGGGCTTCCGTACTCCCCGGATGCCGGGAGACGCCTCGGTGGAGGATCTGGCCGTCTTCTGCGAGGGGCCCGGTTGGGGAGAGCCGACGGAGGTTCTCTTCCAGGACATGTTCGGTCCTCTGAGATCCGGTGGACACACCCTGGAGGAGGTGATCGGCCGGTACCGGGCGTACGGATCGCCGTTGTTCCTTCCAGGCCCGGCCGATCGCCTTGATTGGGAGTTGTTCCAGAGCAACGATGCGATGAGGTGGGGAGAGCTGACCGTGGGTGATGCGGTCCCGTACTCCCGTTTGATCATGGCGGCAGAACGCCTGTACAGGAGTCCGGAGGAGCTGGCGCACCACCTGAGGTCTCGGGGAGTGGTTGTGTCCGGCAACGGCCTGCCTCCTGGCCTGACGCACCGGCAGGCCTTGGACCTGGTCGAAGCCATTGGCGATGATGTGGGTCTGGTAGCTACGGGCCGCTGGTTGGCGCCCCTCCTTCAAGTCTCGAACCGCACCGGCAGGCCGATCGCGCAACTCGTCGACTGGTACCGAGAGTGGGGCATCCCCGTACCCGACCTCGCCGAGCTGATCCGCGACGCTCTCGCCCGGGTGCCCATGGCCGACCCCTCCTGAGCACCGAATCCACCCGTGAACAGGGCTGCTGCAACGTGCCTCCTTGTTCTACAGTTCTGTAGAACATTACGCACGGCGATCGGGGACGAGCATGGACAGGCCGCTTCGGCTGCCGCAGCAGGATCGGGCGGACTTCGAGACGGAGCTCGGGCGGGCGCTCTCGGCGCCGGAGGTGCGGGCGGCGTTGAGGGCGAGTGGGGAGGAGGCCCGGGGGGTGGAGCGGTTGCGGCGGACGGCGCGGGAGAACGCGGAGTTCGTGCTGGCCGCGGCGGCGCCGGAGTACGAGCGGTACGCGGCGTTGCGGGCGGACGCCGATGCGGTGGCGCGGCTGCCGGTGGATGTGCCGGCCAGGGAGCGGGCGTCGGGGTGGTGGGGGGTGCTGGGGGTGGTGGTGCCGATCATCGCCGTGGGGGCGGCGGTGGTGTTCCTGCTGCTGGGTTCCGTGCTGGGGCTGGTCGAGGACATGGAGGTGCTGGCGCACGCGCTGGTGGACGCCGGGTGGGTGTCGGCCGGGGCGGGTGCGGTGAGTCTGCTGGTGGGCGGGCTGGGGTTGCTGGGGGCGGCCCGGGTGCGGGGGCCGGAGGCCGGGGAGGCGGCGGACGGGCCGGGGGAGCTGGTGCTGGCGCGGGATGCCTGGCGGTCGGCGCTGGCGGAGCGCGGGCTGGTGCCGTACCTGGTGGCGCAGGCGAGTGCGGCGCCTGGTCAGCGGCGCTGATCGAGTCTCGCCGTGCGGGCGGCGTCGACGAGGAGCTGGGCGGCGTCCGGCGGGATGGCCAGGCGGCGGGCGATCCAGGGGGCGGGGCGGCCGGCCCGGGCGAGCATCCAGGCGGAGTACAGGTGGCCGAGCTGGGGGGCGTTCTCGGCGAGCAGTATGGGGCGGACGGCCTCCATCGGGAAGCCTTCGAGGGCGCGGGCGCTGTACTCGCGGCCGTTGGGGCCGGGTGGGGGTAGCGGGAGTGGACGGCGGAGGTCGATCCAGCGGCTGAGCAGGACCGCGCCGACCACCAGGAGGCCGGTGCCGGAGGCGCCGATCAGGATGCCGCCGATGACGGGGCGGTCCTCCTCCTCGGCCATGCCGAGGGCGATCTCCTCCAGGACGAGCAGGCCGAGCACGGTGAGCAGCACCGCGGCTTCGGCGGGGCGCGGGTGGGTCCGGGACGTCGTCATGCGGAACCTCTTCCTCGGCGGGGCGGCCGGGGGTTTCGGGCGGGCGCGGCGATTCACCTTCCGTACAACGGGCGGTGGGCGGCCCGGGGCACGCGTCACGGTTCAGGCGGTGAAATCGCGGATGAGAATTGACGGACCGTCAAGAAGGCGATGTGGACGGCTTGTTGGCCGATCGGGAAGGGCCGGCCGGGTGGGCCGTCTGGCGGAGGCTGCGACCGCACCTCCTTCCGGTCGGGCGCACCTGGGCGGTGCGTGCGTCGACGGGGCGAGGGGCCCGACCAGGGGTGGGCTTCGGGTCAGCATAGCCTGGGCATGCCAACTTCGACAGGCTTGTCGAAGTTGCGGAACCCGGGCTCGCGGTGGCGTGCCCGGAGGTGTCCGACCGGCTACTTTGAGTACGGAGCTCCGCTTCCACGGCCGGCCTTCGCGGCAGGGTTCCACAGCGCCGGGTGCCACAGCCGGGTTCCGCGGCCGGGTTCCGTGGCCGGGATTCACGGCGGTAGGGGAGGTCGGGGCCGATGGGGCTCACCAACCACAAGCTGCTGGCGCTGATGGCGCTGCTCGCGGTGTTCACGGTGCTCGGCACGCTGTGGGTCTGGCCCCGGCTGGCCGTCCGGAGCTGGCCCGCGATGTTCCTGCGGCTCGGCACCATCGCCGTCACCCAGCTGGCCCTGCTGGTCACGCTGGGGCTCGCCGTCAACGACTACTTCGTGTTCTACAGCAGCTGGTCCGACCTGCTGGGACGCGAGCACGGCGCGGGGGTGATCCGGGGGACGGGCGGCGGTACGGGGACGGGCGGCGGTACGGCGGCGGGCGGCGGCACCGGTGCGGGCGCGGCCGGCGTGCAGGTGCTCGGTCCGGCGGAGATCACCGGCGCGGGGGCGGTCGGCAGCGATCCGGCCCGGATCGGGCGGCTCGACCGGGTGCGGCTGCCCGGGGCGACCACCGGGCTGAGCTCCGACGGCTACGTCTACCTGCCGCCGCAGTACTTCCAACCCGGCGGCGAGGCGCGGCACTTCCCGGCCGTGCTGGTGCTGACCGGCTTCCCCGGCGACGCCGCCAACCTGGTCACCAAGCTGCGCTACCCGGCGGCCGAACTCGACCTGCTGCGCAAGGGGTCGATGCAGCCGACCGTCCTGGTGCTGATGCGGCCCTCGCCGACCATGCCCCGGGACAGCGAGTGCGAGGACATCCCGAACGGGCCGCAGGCGCAGCGCTACTTCACCACCGACGTGCCCGCCGACCTGCGGGCCTCCTACCGGGTGCTGGACGGCACCGGCAGCCTGGGGATCGTCGGCGACTCGACCGGCGGCTACTGCGCGGTCAAGCTGGGCATGGAGCACCCGCGGACCTTCCCGGCGGCCGTCTCGCTCTCCGGCTACTTCAGGGCGGCGGAGGACGTCACGACGGGCGACCTCTTCGCGGGCGACCCGCAGCGCCGCGCCGAGGCCGACCTCGACTGGCGCCTGGCCCACCTGCCGATGCCGCCCCTGGCGGTGCTGCTCGCGGACAGCAAGGAGGACGGCAGCACCTACGCCGACTCCAGCGCCTTCGCGGCGGCGGCCCGTCCACCGCTGGTGGTCGACCAGGAGACGGTCGACACCGGCGGCCACAACTTCACCACCTGGGGCCGGCTCATCCCGCCCGCCCTCGGCTGGCTGAGCGCCCACCTGCGCGTCCCGGAGTAGCGCAAGTGGGCGTCAGCAGAAGGCCGGTGACGATCTGTCAGCGGGCCAGCAGGGGGAGTGGCGCGCCGGTGCGGGCCGGGAGTTCGAGGCGGGTGAGGAGGGCCGAGGGCGAGACCTCGACCACCCGGCAGCCGGCCCGGTGGCGGCAGTGGCGGGCGACCGATCCGTGCCGCAGGCGGTCCAGGCGGCGGCGGGTGGCGGCGCCGAGGACGAGCAGGTCCGCCGGGCCGGTGACGGCGCCGACCAGGGCGGGGCCGGGCTCGGCGTTGACCACCAGCGGGTGGATGACCAGGTCGGAGGGGTAGCCGCCGTAGGCCTGGTCGAAGGCGACGTCGAGGCGTCGCCGGGCGGCGTGCTCCAGTTCGGAGAGCGGCCGTAGGCCGTCCCGTTCGTTGGCGGCCCAGGCGGCCACGGGCACCAGCACCGCCTGGTGCCGGGCCGCCTCGCCGACGGCGTGGTAGAGGGCGGCCAGACTGCTCAGTGATCCGCTCAGGCCGACGATCACTCGGGTGGTCCCGGTCATGGCCGTTCGCCTCCGTCTCTCCGGCGGCTCTCTCCATCGGGCTCCGCCGGTTCGGAACTCCTTGCTTCGGATGTCTCCAGTGAACCCCGGAACGGAGCCGTCCGTACCGCCGCTGACACCACCATGACGCGGGTCGCCCACATTTTGACAGCGCTCTGACGGGCCGGTCGGGATCCCCCGGCCGATCGCTCAGCCCAGCCCCGGGACGAACTGGACGATCAGGTCGATCGCCTTGATGCCGAGGAACGGCAGCACCAGCCCGCCCAGTCCGTACACCCGCAGGTTGCGCCGGAGCAGGTCGGTCGCGGAGGCCGGCTGGTAGCGCACGCCGCGCAGGGCGAGCGGGATCAGGGCGACGATGATCAGCGCGTTGAAGATGATCGCGGAGGCGATCGCCGAGGTGGGGCTGTGCAGCTCCATGATGTTGAGGTGGTGCAGCCCGGGGTAGGCGTTCGCGAACATCGCGGGGATGATCGCGAAGAACTTGGCCACGTCGTTGGTGATCGAGAAGGTGGTCAACGCACCCCGGGTGATGAGGAGTTGCTTGCCCACCCGGACGATCTCGATCAGCTTCGCCGGATTGGAGTCGAGGTCGACCATGTTGCCGGCCTCCTTGGCGGCCGGGGTGCCGGAGTTCATCGCGACGCCGACGTCCGCCTGGGCGAGGGCGGGGGCGTCGTTGGTGCCGTCGCCGGTCATCGCGACCATGTTCCCGGCGGCCTGTTCGCGCCGCAGGTGGGCGAGCTTGTCCTCCGGGGTGGCCTCGGCGAGGAAGTCGTCCACCCCGGCCTCGGCGGCGATGGCGCGCGCGGTCAGCGGGTTGTCCCCGGTGACCATGACGGTACGGATGCCCATCCGCCGCAGCTCGGCGAAGCGTTCGGCGATGCCCTCCTTCACCACGTCCTTGAGCTCGACCACGCCCAACGCCCGTGCGCCGTGCCGGTCGTGGACGGCGACCAGCAGCGGGGTGCCGCCGGCCCCGGCGATCCGGTCCACCAGCGGTTCGGCCTCCGCCGGCAGTCGCCCGCCGGAGTCCGCGACCCAGCGGGCGACGGCGTTCGCCGCGCCCTTGCGGACCAGGCAGGTGGTGCCGTCCGGCCAGGTGAGGTCGACGCCGCTCATCCGGCTGTGGGCGGTGAACGGTACGGGCTGCTGCTCGCCGAGTTCGCCGGGGGAGCGCGGCGGCACCCAGTACTGACGGTTCGTCAGTTCGACCAGTGACCGCCCCTCCGGTGTCCCGTCCGCGACGGAGGCCAACTGGGCGGCCTCGGCGAGCTGTTCGGTGGTCGCCCCGGGCAGCGGGTGCAGGGCGACGGCCCGCCGGTTGCCGTGGGTGATGGTGCCGGTCTTGTCGAGCAGCAGCACGTCCACGTCCCCGGCGGCCTCCACCGCCCGGCCGGAGAGGGCGACCACGTTGCGCTGCACCAGCCGGTCCATCCCGGCGATGCCGATCGCGGAGAGCAGCGCGCCGATCGTGGTCGGGATCAGCGCGACCATCAACGCGACCAGCACGATGGTGGTTTGGGGCGCGTGCGCGTAGACGGCCATCGGCTGGAGCGAGACCACCGAGAGTAGGAAGACGATGGTCAGGGAGGCCAGCAGGATGTTGAGCGCGATCTCGTTCGGCGTCTTCTGCCGGTCGGCGCCCTCGACCAGGGCGATCATCCGGTCCACGAAGCTCTGCCCGGGGCGGGAGGTGACCCGGACGACCAGGTGGTCGGAGAGCACCCTGGTGCCGCCGGTGACGCCGGTGCGGTCGCCGCCGGACTCGCGGATGACGGGTGCCGACTCCCCGGTGATCGCCGACTCGTCGACCGTGGCGACGCCCTCGACCACCTCGCCGTCCCGCGGGACCACCTCGCCGGCCGGGACGAGCACGATGTCGTGCACCATCAACTGCTCGGCGGGGATGACCTCGTGGCGGTGGTCGCGGGTGCCGACCCGCCAGTGCAGCAGCCGCCGGGCGGTGGTGGCGGACTGGGCGCGGCGCAGCGACTCGGCCTGCGCCTTGCCGCGGCTCTCCGCGACGGCCTCGGCGAGGTTGGCGAACAGCACGGTCAGCCAGAGCCAGAAGGAGATCACCCAGGCGAAGACGCCCGGGTGGAGGACGGCGCTGATCGTGGTGAGCGCGGAGCCCGTCTCCACCACCAGCATCACCGGGTTGCGCATCATGGTGCGCGGGTGGAGCTTGCGGACGGCGGCGGGCAGCGCCTCGGCCAGCTGGCGGCGGGTGATCAGCCGGCGGCGGCCGCCCGGCGAGGTGGGCCGGTGGCTCGGCGGCGGCTCGGGCGCGGGGGCCGCGGTGCGCTCCGGGCGGCGGAACCAGTTCTGCTGGTCGGGGGTGTTGTCCGGGGTGGTGAGGGCCGAACGGCGCATCGTCTCGGGGGACCTTCCGGGCCGCCCCGGTTCGTCGGGGCGGCGGGTTCGGGTGGGGCTGCGGGGACGGCGGACAGCCCACCACCGGAGAACCGGGGGACATGCCGCTCTTGACACAGGATTGGCGGCGAAACCCCCGTCCTTGACGGAGCTCTGACACCGCCGCCGGCCGGCCGCCGGACGGCTGTCAGGAAGGCGTCAAGGACGGGCCCCGGGCCGTACGCCCTGCGTCAAGGGCGGGTGCGGTCGGTGTGCGGAGGGTCTCCACTGGAGGGGTGCGGCCGCCCGGGCCGTCGTCTGGAGGGACCCCGCCATGACCACTGTCACCGCCGTCATCGACGTCGACGAGCCGCTGGAGCGGACGGTCCGCCTCGTGCCCGCCGCCTGGCGCCGGGACCGCCCCGAGCCGCCGGAACCGTCCCCGGCCGCCGACCGGGACCGCACCCGCCCGGCGAACTGCCGCTTCGCGATGCACTACGAGGACTGACACCCGTCAGGGCGTCCGCCGCCCACGCGCCCACCCAGAGGAGCAGCCGCCATGACCCAGCTCATCGCCCCGCCCGTCCCCACCACCCCCGGGACCGCCCCTGGAGCCGTCTCCGCCGACGTGCTCGGCGGCCCCTGGCCGGCCACGGCGCGGCCCGGCCGGGGAGCCGATCTGCTGATCGGCGGGGTCGGGCTGGCCGAGGCCGCCGAGCGGTTCGGCACCCCGCTGTACGTGCTGGACGAGGCCGAGGTCCGGGGGCGGGCCCGGGCGTACCGGCGGGCGCTGCCGCACGCCGAGGTGCTGTACGCGGCCAAGGCCTTCCTCTGCAGCGCGATGGCCGACTGGGTGGAACAGGAGGGGCTGGGCCTGGACGTCTGCTCGTCGGGCGAGCTGTGGCTGGCGGTCTCGGCCGGCTTCCCGGCGCAGCGGATCCTGCTGCACGGCAACGCCAAGTCCCCGGAGGAACTGCGGCTGGCGCGGCGGCTGCGGGTCGGGCGGATCGTCATCGACGGCCCGGCTGAGATCGCGCGGCTGGCCGCCCTGGTGGCCGCCGACACGCCGCAGAAGGTGCTGGTCCGGATCGTCCCGGGGATCGCCGCCGGACACCACGCGGCGGTGCGGACCGGGGTCGGCGGGCAGAAGTTCGGCTTCCCCGTCGAGGGCGGCGACGCGGCCGACGCGATCGCCCGGGTGCTCGACCAGCCGGGGCTCGAACTGGCGGGCCTGCACTGCCACCTGGGCTCGCAGATCACCTCGGTCGAGCCGTACCTGGAGGCGGTGGACGCGGTGGTGCGGCTGCTCGCCGAGACCTGGGACCGGCACGGCGTCGAACTGCCCGAACTGGACCTCGGCGGCGGCCACGGCATCAGGTACCTGCCCGGGGACGAGGAGTTGGACCTCGCCGAGTTCGCCGTCCGGGTCACCGACCGGCTGGCGGTGCGCTGCGCCGAGGCCGACCTGGACGTGCCCCGGCTGATCGTCGAACCCGGCCGCGCGATCGCCGGACCGGCCGCCGTGGCGGTCTACCGGGTGCTGTCCGTCAAGCACACGGCGGACGGCCGCTGCTTCGTCGCGATGGACGGCGGCATGAGCGACAACCCGCGCCCGGCCCTGTACGGATCGCCGTACACGGTGCGGCTGGTCGGCCGCCGCTCGGAGGCGGGGGAGACACGGGTCGACGTGGTCGGCCGCCACTGCGAGGCCGGGGACGTGCTCGTCCGCGACGCCGCACTGCCCGCCGACCTGCGCCCCGGCGACCTGCTGGCGATGCCGGCGGCCGGCGCCTACCAGCTGTCCATGGCGTCCGGCTACAACCTGGTCGGCCGCCCGGCCGTGGTCGCGGTGAAGGACGGCCGGGCCCGCCTGCTGATCCGGCGCGAGACGGTCGAGGACTTCCGCCTGCGCGAGGTCGGCCGCTGACGGCGGACGGCGGCCGCGCGGGAAGTCGGCCCGGCCGACTTCCCACGCGGGACCGGGCGGGGGTTCGCCGTCAGTCGCTCGCGGAGGGCCCCGGGCCGGCGCCGCGCGGGACGCAGGGGGCGACGACGGTCAGGTGCAGGGTGTCCGGCGCCGTGCCGGAATCGCCCATCACGACCGAGGCGGTGAACCTGTTCGCGTCGTTGGACAGGTCCAGCCGCTTGTCGTCCCTGTGCTCGACGGACTCGATTTTATCGGAGTGATGATCCTTTTCGGGCGGGTGTGGATCGGATCCAACCGGTCGGGGCCTTGCCGGCGAGGGCGAAAATGCAGGTGGAAGGGCTCGGCGGCCGCCGGTAGGGTCCGCGCGTGACGAACTGGCGTGAGATCTACGAGAACGACTGCGCGCTTCCCCCGGGGCGTGGGCTGGACGAACTGACCGCGGAGTTGGCGGTGGCTCTGGGGGATCCGGACCCGGAGGTCAGGGACGGTTACCCGTACGCGGTGCTGGACGCCTGGATACGGGGCGGGGTGATCGACGGTGAGGGGTGTCTGGCGCTCGGGGACCTGATGGCGGAGCGCTTCAGCGATCCGCGGATCGAGGCCAGGACGTTCGCCCCGCTCGTCCTGAAGATGATCGTGGGTCAGGGGGTGCTCAGGCCGTCGTGGCTCGACGCGTTCGCCGGCTGGTACCGCGCGGAGGCCGACCTGCGGGGCCGTGACGACGCGCTCGGGTGGCTGCACGCGGTGGCGCACGGGGCGGACCTGCTGGGGGCCTTCGGGCTGCGGCCCGAGGTCGACCCCGAACCGCTGCTCGCGCTCGCCGCCGAGCGTCTGCTGGCCCCGACGGAGTACCTGTTCGCGGAGCGTGAGGACGACCGGCTCGCCAAGGCCGTGGCCCTCGTCCTCACCCGCCCCGACCTGACACCGGAGCGGTCGACCGCCTGGCTGTCGCCGATCGCCGAGGCCCTCGCCCCGTACGAGCGCGGGCCGATGCCGGTCTGGGCCTCCAACACGGTGCGCACCCTGCGCGCCCTGTACGTGCTGGCGGACCTCGGTGTTTCGGTTGAGCGCGGGGGCCGGCCCGTCCCGCTCGTCCACGGTGAGGTGGTCAAGGCCCGGGTGGCCGAGGTCCTGCGCCCGGTGCTCCCGTAGCGCCGCGCGGCCGGGAGCGCGAGAAGTCGGCCCGGCCGACTCCTCGCGTGGGCCCCGTTCGCGCCCGGCCCCGAGCGTCCCGGGGAGGCTAGTCCGCCTCCTGGTCCCGGGACGGCATGTCGGTGGCCGCGGGCAGTCCGAGGTGCTCGCGCAGTTCACGTCTGCCCAGATCCGTGACGGCGAGGGCGCGGGTGGTTCCGATCCGGGTCAGCCACCCCGTGGCCAGGGCGTGCCCGCAGACGGCGGCGCCGACGGCCCCGCCCAGGTGCGGGCGCCGTTCGGTCCAGTCCAGGCAGGCGCGTACCAGCGGCCTGCGGGAGGCGTCGGGCAGTGCGATGCCCAGGTCTCCGAGCCAGGCCGCCCCCTTGACGGTGAGCGACGGATCGGCGCCCCAGTCCAGCAGGCCGCGATCGGCCATCGAGTCGGTGACGGCCAGGCCCAGTTCCCCGGCCAGGTGGTCGTAGCACATCCGGGCCCGGGCCAGAGCCCGCTGCCGGCCCGAGCCCGACAGCGAACGCGGTCCGGGGGCGCGGTGCGGCGCGAGCGCGGCGAGGCTCTCGATCAGGGCCATCACGCGCGGATCGGCCATTCGCAGGTAGCGGTGGCGCCCGTGCCGTTCCTCGACGAGGAGTCCGCCGCGTACGAGCACGTTCAGATGCTCGGTCGCGGACGAGGCCGCGACACCGGCGTGGCGGGCCAGTTCCTTGGCCGTCCAGGCCCGGCCGTCCAGCAGGGCCAGACAGAAGTCCGCCCTGGTGCCGTCGGCCAGCAGCCTGGCCACGACGGCCAGGTCCACGCCGACGTCCCGGCTCTCGCGCTGATCGTCCATGCCTTCGATTGTCGTCGGTCTCGATTCGGGTCGGGCCGAAGCGTCCGCGCCCTATCGTCCCGTACGGGCCGAGGCCACCGCGTCCTCCGCCCGTACCTCTTCCGCCAACCGCCCTGGGAACCTCATGCCCGCCACCGACATCACCCCACCGAACCCCTGGCCCGGCATCGGCCTCACGGTCACCGATGCCCCGGAGCCCACCGACGTATCGCTCGTCTCCGATGCCCTGGACCGGTTCAACACCGACACGACCGCCATCGACGACCGCCGCCCGCTGGCCGTCCTGGTACGCGACTCCCGGACCGGCCGGGTGATCGGCGGTCTGACCGGTCGCACCTCACTCGGGCTGTTCTTCCTCGACCTGTTCTTCCTGCCGCGCGAGCTGCGCGGTGGCGGCCTGGGCAGCGAGATCCTGCGCCGGGCCGAGAACGAGGCCCGCGCACGCGGCTGCCGCACGGCGGTGCTGTACACGATCAGCTTCCAGGCGCCCGGGTTCTACGCGAAGCACGGCTGGCGACGCCTGGGCGACGGCCCGTGCGACCCGCCGGGCACCAGCAGGGTCTTCATGACGAAGGACCTCGCCCCGCCGGCGGCCCCCTGAATCGGCCGGGCCGCACCGGGGCGGGTCATGCCGGAGCAGGACCCGCCGGCTGTTGCTCTGGTCAGTCGTGCGGCGGGCGGCGTCCTGGCTGATCGGTTGCGCGAGAAGTCGGTTGGGTCGACTTCTCGCGCAGGTGTGCTCACGTGTTGGGAAGTTCGCCGGCCTTGATGGCGGTGAGGAAGGCGGACCACGCGTCGGCGGGGAAGACGAGCGCCGGGCCGTTGGGGTCCTTGGAGTCCCGGACGGGAACGGTGCCGGTAAAGCCGTCGGCGACCTCGATGCAGTTGCCCTGGTTGGCGCTGTACCTGCTCTTTCGCCAGGTGGCGCCAGCCAGGTTCACTTCGCTCCGATCGGTGATCATCACTCAAGTTCCTTTGCGATCTGCGCGATAAGTCGCCGTGACGGCGCGACGTCGAGGGCAGCTGCCCGAAGCCGGTCAAAGGCCTGGTCGTAGGCTGCGACGTCGTCATCTCGTTCGAGATAGAGACTACTGGTCAAGGCCTCGGTGTACACCACGTCGAGATCTCCTCGAACAGGGAAACTCAGAATTGCGAACGACCCATGCACGCCCGCGTGGGCGCCGGCTGAGAAGGGCACCACCTGTACGGTGACGTGCGGTTCTCTGGAGACGGCGACGAGCTGCTGCAACTGCCTCGCCATGATGTTCTGGTTGCCGATCAGGCGGCGAAGCGCTGCCTCATCCACGATCGCCCATAGCTTCAGAGGTTCCTCTCTCCGGAGCGTCGCGTTCTGGCGCGCCAAGCGAACGTCGACCAGTGCGTTGATCTCGTCGGGTGTGGCCTCGGGCTCAAGCTGTCGGATCAGTGCACGCGCGTAGTCGGCAGTTTGGAACAGCCCCGGCACGAGCGATGATTCGAAGTTCCGGATCGATACAGCCTCCGCCTCGAAGCTGATGAACGAGGCGTAGTGCTTCGAGATCACATCCGAGTACGGCTGCCACCACACCCGACGTTTGCCCTCGCGCGCCAGCGTCTCAAGTGCCTCCCGCATCTCCGGGTCGGTGACTTCGTAGACGTCGAGCAGTATCCCGACCTCGTTCGCGCGCACTCCGTGGCGGCCGTTCTCCAACCGGCTGACCTTGGATTGATGCCAGCCGAGCCGGACTGCTACGTCATCAACCTTGAGGTTGAGTCCCTCGCGGATCTTTCGGAGTTCCCCGCCCAGCATCCGTCGGCGGACCGTCGGTGTTGCGGCCACGCTCCGACCTCCCCTCGTCGCACTCTGTCGTCGGCCCACAGTCTGACGTGATGGCAGTGGGTTCGTCACATCGAATCTCAAAAGACATATGCACATTCTTGAGTTCCGTTGCACTGACTGGCCAACACAGGGCATGCTACGTCCCGTAGCTCGATGCACCACACAGCGTGATCTCGGTGCCGATGGACCGGGCATTCCCATGCCTCTTACCGGCCCTCGATTGCGATCGTCCCTCCCCAAGCCGGAAGAGGCCCTGTCATGCCCGGAACATTGGAGAAGTACTCCTGTCGGCTGCCCCGTAACCGCAAGCCCCTCGCCATCGCCAGAAAGCTGCCCCGCGACTTCCCCTCCGACCCGGTGGCGGGAATCGGGTCGGCCGGGTGCGGGCTCCCCCTCGTCTCCCGCCTCGCCGTCGGGTGGGGCTGCTGTCCGCGCGAGGGTGGCATCGGCGAGGTCCAGAACGGAGGTTCGCGATGAGTGACGGGTTCCCCTTCTCCGTGATTGTCGAGATCGTGGGCCTCACCAAGCCCACCGTCTTCGACAGCCTCTTCGACGCCCTCGACGTCCTCCGGGCCGGACTCGCCCTGCTCGCGTTGGACGCCGACCAGGCCGCCGACCTCAACAGCCGGTTCGGCCCTCGGTCCGCCGGGGGGATCGGCCACCGGTTGTACCACTTCGGCGCGGTGGGGGCCGTCGCGTTCGTCGGGCCCGACCCGTTCCCGGTCTACGTGCGTCGAGTGGCCTTCGATTGACCGGATATGAATGATTCTGTCGGCGTATCGGTCATATCGCATGAGGCAGTTGGTGCGAACGTGACCATTTGTGGTGAGCCGCTGTTAGGCTGCGCGCCTGAATACGAACTCTCCACGATGTAAAAGGACTTGGAAGAGCGCGTGAAGCTCTCTTCCTCGCCGTCGCCGCCGACACCCGAGGAGCCACGTGAGACCCGAAGACGTCCCCCTGCTGTTCCAGGAGTTGGCCCGTGAGTTCGCCGACGTCACCGGCATGTCGGTGGCGGCGACGGGTTCACTCGCCCGCGGCGACCACCGCACCGGGCCGGACGGAGACGTCGTCTCCAACCTCGACCTGATCCACCTCGTGGCCGAGGACGCGCCCGTGCCGGAGGTCCGGGCCGTGGTGGGGCGGCGGATGCGGCGGATCTCCGACGCCTTCGGGATCGAGACGACGTCCGTCATCGCCCGGCTTCCGGCGTTCCGGCTGGCCGGCCACGCCCACTACCGGATCAGCATGCGGCCCGAGTGGTTCTGCGACGGCCTCGGGCTCGGGCCGGAGGCCTTCGACCTGCCCGGCCACGAGGACGACCCGCGCGCGGCGCTGGCCTGGATGATGCAGCCCGTCCCCTACTACCTGGCGAAGGCGACCGTCCAGGATCCGCCGACCAACCTGGCCAAGGCCCGCAGGGCCGCGACGCGGCTGGCCGACCGGTTCGACCTGGCCGGGATACGCGACGACCTCGACAACCTCCCGCGGGCCCTGCGCACCCTGATCGCCGAACGGGGCCTGACCCCGCTCGAATCCACCGCCCGCTACCTCGACGCCCCCACCCACCCCGCCGTCGCGCAGCGCGTCCGCGACGCTGTCTTCGTCGAGAGCATGGGCCTGCCGTCCGCCGACTCGATGGTCGTCCTGCTGCCGTCCGCCTCGAACTGACCCCCACCGGAGAGCACCCCATGTCCACTCGGCAGCACGTGGAGATCCTGCCCCCGCACCCGTTGCGGGCCGGCTACGACCGGGCCCTGGAGCGCGGGTCCATAGCCGACGACTTCCAACGGCGCCTGGAGCCGGCCCACTTCAACCCCGGCTACCTCGGCGCCCTGACCTCGCGGGTCGAACAGGCCCTGCTCCGGGACCCGGCCGACGAGGCCATGCGGTGGCGCCTGGCGTTCCTGCTGCTCCAGAACAACGCCACCGCGGCCGCCGTCGAACGGGCCGAGGAGCTGCTCGCGGACGCCACCCTCCCGCAGGCCCGGCGCCTGGCCCAGCTGGTGGCCGGGATCCGCGGCCGGGCCGACCGGCCGCGTACGGGCCGGCGCGTGCGGCGGGTCAACTGGTCGATCAACAACCGCTGTCCGATGTCCTGCCAGGGCTGCTACAACCCGTTCGCCGCCGAGCAGATCGACCTCGCCCAGGCGGACCGGATCATCGGGAAGCTGGCCGCGCACGGGACGACCGACCTGGTCCTGGCCGGCGGTGACCCGCTGCTGTGGCCGCCGATCTTCGACGTCGTCGACCATGCCATCGCCGCCGGGCTCAAGGTCGGCCTCGACACCACCGGCTACACGCTCACCGCCGAGAAGCTCGCCCGGCTCCGGGGGCTGTCCTCGCTGCGGCTGCCGCTGGACGCCGTCACCGCGGACGTGCAGCGGGCGTTCCGTCGCAGTCCGGACAGCAAGCTGCTGGACGCGCTGCTGGAATCCCTCGCGCTGTGCGACGCCGAGGGCTTCGACCGGGTGCGGGTGCACACCGTGGCGAGTGCCGAGAACCTCCACCAACTGCCGGAGCTCGCGGCCGAGATCATGTCGCACCCCTCGGTCGCCCAGTGGGTGATCTTCCAGTGGTGGGGCCGACGGGCGTCGCCGGACACGGTCCGCCGGCTCGGAGTGGCGGTCGAGGACGTCCGCGAGGTCGTGGACGGCATCCGGCGCGACCACCCCGGCCGGGAGATCCACCTCGCGGAGAGCAGCGAGCGGGAGCTGCTCAACTGGATGATCCAGTCGAGCGGACAGGTCGTCACCTTCGGGTCGGGGGCCGAGGAGGAGTTCATCCTGGGCAATCTCCTGACCGACGAGGTCGAGGAGATCCTGACCCACCCGATCCTGGACTTCGAAGCCATGTCGCGCGGGATCCCGGTCACCCCGGGGACGCGGTTCCCCGGCGCCGACGGGGAGCCGCGGTCGGCGGAAGGCTGAGTCCGGGTGAGCGGCTGACGGGCGGCTGGGACGCGGGACGGTCGGACTCCCCGGCGGGCACCGGGCGTTCGGCGCTGCGCGGTGCCCGCCGGGGACGGTCGGATCAGGCGGCGAGCAGGTACCAGCCCCCGAGGCCGCTGCACATGCTCGCGTTGTAGGTGCCGGCGCGGAAGCCGGCCGGAACGGGCTGGTAGGGGCACATGTACTCGCCGACGCGGGCCAGTTGCTGGTACCACGAGCCGATGTTGCCGCAGCCGGAGTTCATGTGGCCGGTGAGCACGTACCCGGGCGGGATCGGTGAGCCCGCGCAGGTGTACTGGCCGTCGCGGGGCACTTCCAGGTACCAGTAGTCGATGCCGCTGCAGCCGGTGGCGTTGTGGAGGGTGATCACGTAGCCGGGGGGAATCGGCGAGGTGGCGCAGGTCCAGATGCCGTTCTGCACGGGCTGGATGTACCAGGCGCCGGCCTTGTTGCACCCGCTCGGCTGGCGCTGGGTGATCACGTAGCCGTCCGGTATGGGTGTGCCGGGACAGACCCAGCCGGGGGAGGCCTGGGCGGCGGCGACCGGTGCCGCCGCCGGTGCCGCGGTGGCCGTGCCGGCGGCCGTGCCGGTGAGGACGGCCACCAGCAGGGTGACCACCCCCACCGCGGCGGCGAGCCGGCCCCGGACCGTCGCCGTCCATGAACGACCGGGCACGTGGCGATGCTTGATGTTCACTACTCACCAGTCCAATCGACGGGTCCGCGGAGCGCCGCGCGATGGCCGTACGGCGCCGTGCCGCGAAGCTGGAGCGACCCTAGTCGGAGGGGTGGCGGGGCCGGTCGAAAGTGGATGGATGCATGACAAATCTGGCCGGAAACCGATCCGGGGCCAGCCCGCCGGGTCGGGCCACCGGCTGATAACGGAACGGTTGCGGAGCCCGTCGTTCCCCTCTCCAGGTCTTGACGGCACGGGGAGGGCGGGCGTTTGCTGTGTCCGCTCGTTGGAACCTGTTTGGTTCTGGTTTGTTTTGTGTGTTTGAACGTTCAAAACAGCAGAGCAACCCCCGCCTGCGCCCAGCACCCCCTCGCACCACCCTTCGCGCCACCCCCTTCGCACCACAGCCTTCCGGCGCCACCCCACCGAGAGGAATGCAATGTCACACCTTTCCCGACGCGACCTTCTCCGCGCCTCCGGAGCCGGCCTGCTGGCCGTCGCGGCCGGCGGCTCCCTCGCGGCCTGCGGCGGCGGCTCCGGCTCGGGAGGCGCCGCCGGCGGGGACGCCGACACCGGCACGATCACCGTCTGGTCCTGGGCCACCGCCGCCGACGCCCTGCGCGGCATCGTCCCGGCCTTCGAGAAGGACAACCCGGGGATCAAGGTCGACGTCCAGGACATCGGCGAGCCCGCCATCTGGGACAAGATCACCGTCGGCCTGGCGGCCGGCGGCCAGGGCCTCGGCGACGTCCTGCACATCGGCTGTGACTACCTGCCCGGCTACCAGGAGAAGTTCCCCGGCGGCCTGGCCGACCTCTCCGCGCTCGGCGCCGACGCGTACAAGGACAGGTTCGCCAAGGGCCTGTGGCCGGTCGTCACCGGCAAGGACGGCCACGCCTACGCGCTGCCCTGGGAGGTCAACGCGCTCGGCTTCTTCTACCGCAAGGACTACTTCGACAAGGCGGGCATCGACCCCGAGACCTTCGCCACCTGGGACGACCTGCTCGCCGTCGCCGACCGCTTCAAGGCCGCCAACCCCGGCATCGCCCTGATCGGTGTCAACCGGGCCGCCAACCCCACCCCCGACCTGGACTTCCTCCAGGGCCTGATGCAGCTCCAGGGCGCCTTCTACTTCGACCTCCAGGGCAAGATCACCGTCGCCTCGGAGCCGGCCGTGCGCGCCCTGACGATCATCAAGCGGCTGGACGAGGCCGGGCTGATCGGCGACACCCCCGGTGTCCAGAGCTGGCCGCCGGTGATGAAGACCGGCAAGCTCGGGGCGGCCGCGATGCCCACCTGGGTCGCGCACTACCTGGAGAAGAAGTTCCCCGACCAGAGCGGCAACTGGCGCCTCACCAAGCCCCCGGCGGTCACCCCCGGCGGCAAGCGCACCGCCCTGGTCAACTCCACCCACCTGGCCGTCGCCGCCTCCAGCCCGCGCCGCCGCGCCGCCTGGAAGTTCGTCGAGTACGCGCTCACCCGCGCCGCCTCGGTCAACACGATGTTCAACGCGGGCGGCGTCTTCCCGGCCCTCACCGAGGCCTACACCGACCCGATGTACGCCGCCCCCAGTGCCTTCTACGGCGGCCAGCCGGTGCTCAAGACCTTCACCGACCTCGCCGTCGAGGGCGGGGACCCGACCAACTACTCCGGCGACTACGCCCGCGCCCTCAAGCTCGTCAGCGACGCCCAGACCAAGGTCTTCCTCAAGGGCGCCGACCCGGCCGCCGTCCTCCAGGACGCCGCCAAGCAGCTCGCCCAGCAGACGGGACGCGGTATCGCATGAGTGCCGCCAGCCCGCCCGCCGCCCTCACCAAGGGGTCCGAGGGATCGAAGGGGTCCAAGGGAACCGCGGGGCCCGGCCGCTCCGGCCGGCTCCGCCGCGCCCGCTGGCGCCGCGGCGCCGTGCCGTACCTGCTGCTCGCCCCCGCCCTGCTCACCTTCGGCGTGTTCAAGGCCTACCCGGTCATCGACTCGCTGCTGCTCTCCTTCACCACCGGCTCCGGCGCCGCCACCCGCGACGCCGGACTCGCCAACTACCAGCGCCTGCTGGACGATCCGCTGTTCTGGACGGCCCTGCGCAACACCGGCGAGATCCTCGTCGTCCAGGTCCCGCTGATGCTCGGCCTGGCCCTGCTGATGGCCGTCGGCATCAACTCCGCGCTGGTGCGCTGGCGTACGGTGTGGCGGCTCGGCGTCTTCATGCCCTCGGTCACCGGCCTGGTCGCCACCGGCGTGATGTTCGCCTACCTGCTCAAGGCCGACGACGGCGCCGTCAACTGGCTGCTGAACGCCGTCGGCCTGCCCTCCGTCGACTGGCTGGGCCAGCCCGTCTGGGCCCGGATGGCCGTCGTCGTGGTGCTCACCTGGCACTACACCGGCTACAACGCCGTCATCTACCTCGCCGGACTCCAGTCCATACCAAGGGAGTTGTACGAGGCCGCGATGGTCGACGGGGCCGGCCCGATCCGCCGCTTCACCTCGATCACCGTCCCCGCGCTGCGCCCGGTGCTGCTGTTCACCGTCGTGCTCTCGACCATCGGCACGCTCCAGCTCTTCGACGAGCCGTACGTGCTGACCGGCGGCGGGCCGGACAACGCCACCCTGACCGTCTCCATGTACCTGTACCAGAACGGCTTCCGGTACTTCGACTTCGGCTACGCCTCCGCCATCGCCTACGCGCTCACCCTGCTCGTGTCGGTGCTCGGTGCCGTCCAGATGCGCCTGATGGGGGAGAAGGACAAGTGAACCTCAAGAAACTGCGCGGCTGGCCGCTGACCTTCTTCCTGGCCGGCGTCACCGGGCTGTCGATCGCCCCCTTCTACTGGCTGGTGGTCTCCGCCACCCGCAAGGACACCGAGGTCTTCGACTGGCCGCCGAAGCTGCTGCCCGGCGGGAGCCTCGGCGAGAACCTGAGCCACCTGGAACAGAAGATCGGCCTGCTCCGGGTGGTCGGCAACTCCCTGCTGGTGGCGGGGGTCCAGACCCTGGGCGCCCTAGTCGTGGCGCTGCTCGCGGGCTACGCCTTCGCCAAGTTCCGCTTCCGCGGCCGCACCCTGCTCTTCGCGCTGCTGCTCTCCACCCTCGTGGTGCCCGAACAGGTCGTGCTGGTACCGCTGTTCAAGATGATGACGGACTTCGGTCTGCTGGACACCTACCAGGCGCTGATCCTGCCGGGCCTGTGCGTGCCGTTCGCCATCTTCCTGATGCGGCAGTCGCTGAGCAGCCTGCCGGACGAGCTCCTGGACGCCGCCCGGGTCGACGGCGCGGGCGAACTCCGGGTGCTGTTCAGCGTGGTGGTGCCGGTCATGCGGCCGGTGCTGGCGGCCCTGTCGATCTTCCTCTTCCTGGGCTCCTGGAACCAGTTCGTCTGGCCGCTGATCGCCCTGCGCAGCCCCGAGATGCACACCCTGCCGGTCGCCCTGGCGACGCTGCACGGCAACAAGTCCAACACCGACTACGGCGCGATCCTCTCCGGCACCGCGCTGTCCACCCTGCCGATGATGGTCCTCTTCCTGGTCCTGCAGCGGCAGTTCATATCCGGCCTGCTGGCCGGCGCCACGAAGGGCTGACCATGACCGAGACGAACGACACCGGCACGACCGTGAGCACGGCCGGCGCCACGGCCGGTACGAGCGGGACGACGGCCGGCGCGGCCGCAGCCGACGTCTGGGAGCCGCACGCCCCCACCGCCGCCGGCGGCCTGCGTCCGCTGTACGCCGACGGGCTGGACCTGCGGGTGAGCGGCACGGGCACGGCCCGGGGCGTCGCCGACGGCGTGGTGGAGGTGACGGCCGAGGGCCCGGGCGAGGTCCGGATCGAGTGGCGGGTGCCCTGCGTCGACGCCACCGCCCTCTGGACCCCCGAGCCGCGCGGCACCGGCTGGCTGCCCGCCGCCTGGAGCGCCCCGCGCCGCACCTCGCTGGCCAACGGCGCGCCGATCGCCGCGCTGGTCGGCACCGGCGACGTCGCCCTGAGCGCCTTCGCGGCCGACCGCCCGGACGTGCTGGCCGGGGCCGGAGTGGTCGAGGAGACCGGCGAGTTCCGGTTCTGGGCCCAGGCCACCGACCGGCTCACCGTCCGGATCGACACCTCGCGCCGGCACTTCGGGCGCGCCCTGGCCGACCTGGCCGCCTGGTGGGGCGAGGGCCGTACGGCCGACATCCCGGAGGCCGCCCGCCGTCCCGCGTACTCCACCTGGTACTCGATGCACCAGGACATCACCCCCAAGGGCGTCGAGACCCAGGCCGCGCTCGGCAAGGAGCTGGGCCTGGACGTGATCATCGTGGACGACGGCTGGATGACCGCCGACCGCACCCGCGGCTACGCCCACTGCGGCGACTGGGAGCCGGTCTCGCTGCCCGACACCGCCGCCCACGTCCGGCGGGTGCACGAGCTCGGGGTGCGCTACATGCTCTGGTACGCGCTGCCGTTCATCGGCAAGGACAGCGCCGCGTACCGGGAGATCGGCCACCTCGCGCTGGCCGACGCCGCCCACATGGGCGCGATCGTCGCCGACCCGCGCCACCCCGAGGTCCGGGCCTTCCTCACCGACCGGCTCGTCCGGGCCGTCGAGGAGTGGGGCATGGACGGCCTCAAGGTGGACTTCGTCGACTGGTTCGCCCGGGCCGCGGAGCGCGACGACGCCCCGCCGGCCCGCCCCGGCGCGGACTGCGCGAGCGTGGACGAGGGCGTGGAGCGGCTGCTCGCCGCGATCCGCGGCCGGATCACCGCCGCGAACCCGGAGGCGATGATCGAGCACCGCCAGCCGTACGTCAGCCCCGGCCTGTGGCCGTACGCCACCATGATCCGCGCCACCGACTGCCCGCTCAGCCCGCAGGAGAACCGGCAGCGGACCATCGACGTGCGGCTGGCCGCCGGGCCCGTCCCGGTCCACGCCGACATGCTGATGTGGCACCGGGAGGAACCGGCCGAGCAGGTCGCCTGCCACCTGATCAACGTGCTGTTCTCGGTGCCGCAGATCTCCGTCGACCTCGCCGCCCAGAGCGAGGAGCAGCGCGAGGCGATCGCCTTCTGGCTCGGCGTCTTCCGCGAGCACGCCGACACCCTCCAGCTCGGCGAACTGCTCCCGGCCCGCCCGGACCTCGGCTACCCGATGGTCACCGCGCGCGGCACCGGCGGCGGGACCGGCGCCGGTACCGACACCGGCACGGTGGCCGTGGCCCGGTACGCCGCGCTGCCGGTGGACGCCTCCGGCGACGACTGGCGCACCCTGCTGGTGGCGAACGCCGACGCCGACCCGGACGTCCGGCTCACCGGCGGCCGCGGGCAGGTGGCGGTGACGGTGCAGGACGCCCGGGGGCGTATCGTCCGGCAGGGCGAAGTCGAGCTGGACCGGGCGGACGTGATCCCGGTGCCGCGCGGCGGGATGCTGACCCTGCGTCGCTGACCGCCTCCGGGGCCGCCGGCCGGCCCCCGGGCCCCGGCCCGCTCCGCGCACCCGACCACGTCTGGAGAACCGCATGCCCGAGGGACCGCACCGGCCGCGCCGCGGCGCCACCACGATCGAGGAGGTCGCCCGGGCGGCCGGGGTCTCCCGGCAGACCGTCTCCAACGCGCTCAACGCGCCGCGGCGGGTCCGCCCGGAGACGCTGGACCGGGTGAACGCGGCGATCCGCGAACTCGGGTACCAGCCCGACCAGTCGGCCCGCTCGCTGCGCAGCGGCGCCCGGCGCACCCTCGGCTACCTCGCCCCGGTGGACGACCCGCTCGACCCCAACCCGCTGATGGCCGGCTTCCTGGAGGCCCTGGTCGATGCGGCCGGGGCGGCGGGGCAGCGGGTGCTGCTGTTCCGGCCGGGGCAGGGCGCGGCCGACCCGGTGGCCGCCATCGACGAACTGGTGGCGGCCCGTCAGGTGGACGGACTGGTGCTGGCGGACGTCCTGCACGAGGACGTCCGGATCGCCCACGCGGCCCGGCTCGGCGTCCCGTTCGCCAGCTTCGGCCGGACCGGCCCCGGCGAGCCCCAGCGCTGGGTGGACATCGGCAACGAGGCGGCGATGGCCGAGGTGGTGCGGCACCTCGCGGCGCTCGGCCACCGCCGGATCGGCTACCTCGGGGCCGCCGAGGAGCTGCCCTGGATGGCGGCGCGGCGGGCCGGGTTCCTGGCCGAGGCACGCCGGTTGGGCCTGTCCGCGGTGGCGGTGGGGGCTTCCGGGGCGGGGAGTTCCGGTACGGCGGCCGCGGGGTCCGTGGTGGCCTCCGTGCGGGCGCTGCTGCGCGGGCCCGACCGGCCCACCGCCTTCGCGGCCGGCAGCGACCTGCTGGCGCTGGACGTGTACGAGGCGGTCCGGGCGGAGGGGCTGGTGGTCGGGCCCGGCGGGGTGGCCGTCACCGGGTTCCACGACACGCCGCTCTGCCGCCACCTCCACCCCGCGCTGACCTCGGTCCGGCTGCCGCTGCGGGCGATCGCCACGGCGCTGGTCGGCCGGCTGCTGGACCAGGTGCGCGGGGAGACGGCGGCGGGGGAGGGGCTGGAACTGCCCACCGAGCTGGTGGTGCGGGGGAGTTCGGGCCGGCCCGGCTGAATCCTTCGGATCCGTCAGCCGGTTCGGCCCGTGTGGTCCGCCGTCGCGGCCACGATCAGCTCGCCGACCAGTCCGGCGGCGGCCGCCCGCTGCTCGGCGGGCAGGGCGTCGTCGGTGACCAGGACGTCCAGCTGGTCCAGGTCGGCGAAGGAGGCCAGGCCGACCGCGTTCCACTTGGTGTGGTCGGCCACCACGACCACCCGGCGGGCCGAGCGGAGGAAGGCGCGGTTGGTCTCCGCCTCGGCCAGGTTCGGGGTGGTCAGCCCGGCCTCGGGGGAGAGGCCGTGGCAGCCCAGGACCAGCAGGTTGACGTGCAGGGAGCGGATCGCCTGGTCGGCCACCGGCCCGACCAGCGCGTCCGAGGGGGTCCGCACGCCGCCGGTGCGGATTACCGTGGCGGTGGACGGGGTGCCGTCCTCGGCGGGCTGTTCCAGCAGCTCGGCGATCCGCAGCGAGTTGGTCACCACGGTGAGGCCCTCGACCGAGCGCAGCCGCCGGGCGACCGCGTAGGTGGTCGTCCCGCCGGCCAGCCCGACCGCCGAGCCCGGCGGTACGAGCGCGGCGGCGGCCCGGGCGATCGCCTCCTTGGCGGGCAGCTCCCAGTGCGCCTTGGCCTCGAACCCGGGCTCGCCGGTGGCCGGCGCCTCGACCCGGACCGCGCCGCCGTGCACCTTGTGCACCAGGCCGCGGCGGGCCAGCGCGTCCAGGTCGCGCCGGACCGTCATGTCCGAGACCCCGAGGTCGCGGACCAGTTCGGTGACCCGGACCCCGCCGCGCGCGCGGATCCGCTCCAGGATCAGCACGCGGCGCTGTCCGGCGAGCGGTTGGGCGCTGTCAGCCATCGGGAGGCCTCCTTCGACCACGTCCGGTGCGTGGTCCTGGTGGATAATGTTTGAGATTGTAGCTTTCTGTTGATTCCGGTGTTCCACTCAGAGCTCAGAGGAAGAAGGGCCATGCCCGGGACGTCCCTGACCCAGCCCACCGTCAGGACCGTGACCACCCTCGCGGACGGTCGGCAACTGATCTACTACGACAGCGGCGCGGCCTGCGACGCCGCCTGTGACGGCGGTACGGCCTGCGGTGGTGGCACGGCCTGCGACGGCGGCACGGCCGCCCGCCGCGACGCCGTGGACGAACGGCCGCTCGACCCGCAGGCCCCCGGCTCCGAGGTCCGGCTCGACCCGGCCACCGGCGACTGGGTCACCATCGCGGCCCACCGCCAGGCGCGCACCTACCAGCCGCCGCCCGAGGAGTGCCCGCTCTGCCCGTCCCGGGACGGGCGGCACAGCGAGATCCCGGCCGCGGACTACCAGGTGGCCGTCTTCGAGAACCGCTTCCCCTCGCTGGCCGGCCCGCCCGCGGAGCCCGTCCGGGCCGCCGAGGGCCTGTGGACCAGCGGCCCCGGCGCCGGGCGCTGCGAGGTGGTCTGCTTCACCGCCGACCACGAGGCCTCCTTCGCCGACCTCACCCCCGAGCGGGCCCGGCTGGTCCTGGACGCCTGGACCGACCGCACCGCCGAACTCTCCGCCCTGCCCGGCGTGCGGCAGGTCTACTGCTTCGAGAACCGGGGCGCCGAGATCGGCGTCACCCTCGCCCACCCGCACGGCCAGATCTACGCCCTGCCCTTCACCGCGCCGCGCACCGCCCGGATGGCCGCCCGCGCCGCCGAGCACCGCGCCACCGCCGGCCGCAACCTCTTCGACGACCTGCTCGCCGCCGAACGCGCCCACGGCGAGCGCGTCGTCCTCGCCGGGACGCACTGGACGGCCTTCGTCCCCTTCGCCGCCCGCTGGCCGTACGAGGTGCACCTGTACCCGCACCGCAGGGTGCCAGACCTGACCGCGCTGGACGCCGACCAGCGGGAAGAATTCCCCACCCTCTACCTGGAGTTGCTGCGCCGCTTCGACCGGCTCTTCGGCACCGGCCGCACCCCGTACATCTCCGCCTGGCACCAGGCCCCCGCCGATCAGCGGGACGAACTCGCCCTGCACCTGGAGCTGTTCACCATCCGCCGCACCGCCGACAAGCTCAAGTACCTGGCCGGGGTGGAATCCGGCATGGACGCCTTCGTCAACGACGTCACCCCCGAGCACGCGGCCCGCCGGCTGCGGGAGGCCACCGCATGAACGACTTCGCGCAGCTGTACGGCCGTCCGCCCGAGGGGGAGTGGGCCGCCCCCGGCCGGGTGAACCTGATCGGCGAACACACCGACTACAACCTCGGGTTCGTCCTCCCGATCGCCCTGCCGCAGACCGTCCGCGCCCAGGCCGCCCGCAGCGGGGACGGACAGCTGCGGCTCTGGTCCGCGCAGGGCCGGGAACTCGTCGCGCTCCCGGTCGACGACCTCGCGCCGGGCTCCGTGCCCGGCTGGGCCGGCTACCCGGCCGGGGTGGTCTGGGCGTTGCGCGAGGCCGGGTACCCGGTCGGCGGGGCGGACCTCCGGCTGGACAGCGACGTGCCCAGCGGCGCCGGGCTGTCCTCCTCCGCCGCACTGGAGTGCGTCGTCGCCGCCGCCTACAACGACCTGTACGGGCTGGGCCTTTCGGCCGCCGAACTGGCGGTGCTCGCACAGCGGGCCGAGAACGCCTTCGTCGGCGTGCCCTGCGGGATCATGGACCAGATGGCCTCGATGTGCTGCCGCCCCGGGGCCGCGCTGTTCCTGGACAGCCGGCACCTGACGATGCGTCAGGTGCCCGTCGACCTGGCCGGCGCGGGCCTGGCCCTGCTGGTCCTGGACACCCGGGTGAAGCACGACCTCGGCGACGGCGCCTACGCCGCGCTGCGGGCCGGCTGCGAACGGGCCGCCGCCCTGCTCGCGTTGCCCGCGCTGCGCTCGCTCCAGCCGTCCGGGCTGGCCGACGCGCTCGCCCAACTCCCCTCGGAGCTGGTCCCGTTGGTGCGGCACGTGGTCACCGAGAACGCCCGGGTGGAGGCCGCCGTCGCCCGTCTGGACGCCGGCGACCCCGCCGCGCTTGGCCCGATCCTCACCGCCGGACACGCCTCGCTGCGCGACGACTACCGGGTCTCCTGCCCGGAGACCGACCTCGCCGTCGAGGCCGCCGTGGCCGCCGGCGCCCACGGTGCGCGGATGACCGGCGGCGGCTTCGGTGGCTCGGTCATCGCCCTGGTGGACGCGGACGCGGCCGGACACGTCGCCGCCGAGGTCACCGCCGCGTTCCGCGCGGCCGGGTACGCGGAGCCGCGCACCCTCACCGCCGTCCCGGCGGAGGGGGCGCGCCGGCTCCGCTGAGCTGCCGGCTCCGCCTCCTGCGGCGGGGTCAGGCCTTGTGGGCCGCCGGGCGCTCCGGGGACGCCTCCGCGAGCGCCCGGGTGACCGCCTCGACACCGGCGCGCAGCCCGTACACCGGGGTGGCCGGCTGCTGGCGCCAGGACTCGTCGATGCCGCCCGCGTCCACGGTGTCGAAGCCCAACTCGTCGACCAGCGCCCGGACCACCCGCTTGGCCGCCTCGTCGTCCGAGGCGACCGGCACGGCCAGCCGCTCCGGGTCGCCCGCCGGGCGCGGACGCTCCAGCAGGTCCTGGGCGTAGGTGCCGTTGAACACCTTCACCACCCGGTGCCCGATGTGCTGCTCCGTCCACCGGCTCTCGGTGAGCCCGCCGTCCTCGATCGCGTCGATCCGGCCGTCGCGCTCCTTCGGGTAGTAGTTGCCGGTGTCGATCACCGCGACGCCCTCGGCGGCGCCGTCCAGCAGCCCGGCGGGCAGGTCCGGCACGTTCTTCAGCGGCACCGTCACCACCACCACCTGTGCCCCGCGGGCGGCCTCGGGGACCGTCACCGCCGTCGCCCCGGTCTCGTCGACCAGCGCCTTGAGCGTCTCCGGGCCGCGGGAGTTCGCCACCGCCACCTCATGCCCCAGCGCGGTCAGCCGCCGCGTCAGGTTGCCGCCGATGTTGCCCGCGCCGATGATGCCGATCTTCATGGGAAGTCCTTCTTCGCGAGTGCCGTAGTGGACCGTCGCCTTGGCCCAACCACCCGGTGATCGCTCCGATTCCCGGTCGGGAGGGCGGTTTTCCGGAGCCGTTCTCCAGAGGTGTCTTTCGGAGGGTGGTCCTCCGGGACCCACGGTCGGACCGGGCCTGGTGCCGGCCCGGCGCCGGTCCCGAGGGTGGACGCCATGAACAACATCTCCTCCGACGCCACCACCCCCGCCGTCCTCGTCACCGGCGGCACCAGCGGCATGGGCTTCGCCACCGCCCGCCACCTCCTCGGCACCGGCGCCCGGGTCGTCGTCACCGGCCGCGACGAGGACCGGCTCGCCCGCGCCGCGGCCCGCCTCGACGCCGGCGACCGGCTGCTCACCGTCCGCGCCGACGCTTCCGTACCCGCCGACCTCGCCCGGCTGGCCGACACCGTGGGTGAGCGGTACGGCCGCCTCGACGGGGTCTTCGCCAACGC
Source organism: Kitasatospora sp. NPDC001119 (assembly GCF_053598475.1). Taxonomy (NCBI): domain Bacteria; kingdom Bacillati; phylum Actinomycetota; class Actinomycetes; order Kitasatosporales; family Streptomycetaceae; genus Kitasatospora; species Kitasatospora sp. NPDC001119. The sequence goes on along the minus strand of NZ_JBSFKI010000033.1, from coordinate 74,271 downwards.
GGGCGTGGCCGGCTTCCAACCGGTCGGCGAGGTCGTGGAGGCCGAGTTCGACCGGATCGTCGCCACCAACCTCAAGGGCGTGTTCTTCACCGTCCAGCACGCCCTGCCGCTGCTGGACGCCGCCGGCGGCGGATCGGTCGTCCTCAACGCCTCCTGGACCCCGCACCGCGGCCTGCCCGGCGCCGCCGTCTACGCCGCCAGCAAGGCCGCCGTCCTCAGCCTCGCCCGCACCCTCGCGAGCGAACTCGCCGGGCGCGGCATCCGGGTCAACGCGGTCAGCCCCGGCTACATCGTCACCGAGATGTTCCACGCGGCCGTCCCCGACCCGGCCGACCACGAGCCGATCCGCCGCCACGTCCCGCTCGGCCGGCTGGGCACCGCCGAGGACGTCGCGGAGACGGTCGCCTTCCTGCTCTCCGAGCGCTCCTCGTACATCACCGGTCAGGACGTCGTGATCGACGGCGGGCTCGTCCCGGCCTTCCCGTCGCTAACCGGCTGAGTGCCTCTTCGTGCCTGGTCCTGGCAGGACCAGGCACGGCGGCACCCGTCCGGGTGAGAATCCATGACGTGAACCCGAGCAGCGCCCTGAGTGAATTCCTCCGCACCCGCCGCGCCGGCCTGCGCCCCGAGGACGTCGACCTCCCCGACTACGGCGGCCGCCGCCGCGTCGCCGGACTGCGCCGCGAGGAACTCGCCCACCTCGCCGGCGTCAGCGTCGACTACTACACCCGCCTCGAACAGGGCCGCGTCGGCAACCCGTCCGACGCCGTCCTCGACGCCGTCGCCCGCGCCCTGCGCCTCGCCCCCGACGAGTCCGGCCACCTCCACCGCCTCGCCCGTCCCACGCCCAGGCCGCGCCGCCGCCCCGCCGTCCGCCAGCAGCCGCGCCCCTCCCTGCTGCACCTGCTGGAACAGCTCCACCACACCCCCGCCGTGGTGATGGGCCACCGGATGGACATCCTGGCCTGGAACCGCGCCGCCGTCGCCCTGTTCGGCGACTACGGCGCCCTGCCCGTCGAGGACCGCAACATCGCCCGCATCACCTTCCTCGACCCGGCCTCCCGCGAGCTCTACGCCGACTGGGCGGGCTGCGCACGCGAGAACGTCGCCTTCCTCCACCTCGAAGCCGGCCGCCGCCCCGACGACCCCCTGCTCGCCGAACTGGTCGGTCAACTCTGCCTCGGCAGCGAGGAGTTCCGCCAGATGTGGGCCGACCACCCGGTCGCCGACAAGACCTCCGGCCGGAAGTCCTTCCGCCACCCCCTCGCCGGCACGCTCGACCTCGCCTACGACACGCTGCGGCCCGCCGACGACTCCGGACAGGCGCTGGTCACCTACACCGCCGACCCGGGCTCGGCCTCGGACGACGGGTTGCGGGTGCTGCTGTCGTGGGCGGCGTCGGGCTGACTGGGCGAGCTCGGAACAATTCGTGCGGAGCCAAGAGCCAGCCCTTGGGGTCGCATACAGATGCCGGGTCTGATGGTTGGCGCCGCGGCCTATGCTTGGACCTGTCGCCGCTATCGATGGTGTCCGAATTAGGCGTGGTCGGAAATTTCTTCATTCGTCAAGTCGATACCTGCATGTGTCGCGGACCCATGCTGCTTCAGAAAAGCCATGACGTGCCTGGTGGTGATGGCATCCGGATGGTTGGGCCCGAGGAGACGCTCCTGGTCGGCGAGCGTCGTCATGAGCACTGGTTCGGCTTCCCGCCTGCGCCCGCTGCGCCAGAGGGAACTGGCAAGGTTGACCCGAGTGGTCATGGCCTTTGGGTGACGGTCGCCGAGAATGCGTTCGGCATCGAAGAGGGCTCGCTCGAACAGGCGGATCGCATCGTTTGTACGCCCTGCTGCCTGATAGGAAGCGGCAAGATTATTTCGAGCGGTAATGGTGTGAGGATGGTCTGCGGGAAGGGTCCGCTCGGTGTCAGCGAGCAGGCCTTCCAGTAGTGTGATGGCGTCGCTGGTGTGGCCTGCCTGCTGGTAGCTCGCGGCGAGGTTGTTTCGGGTGGTGAGCGTCTTGGGATGGTCGCTGCCAAGAGTGCGTTCCGCATTGGCGAGCACATGCTCCTGGAGAGATATGGCGTCCTTGATGCGGCCAGCGCTCCGATAGGCGTCGGCGAGGTTGTTCCCTGTGGCGAGGGTATCGGGGTGTTCGGCCCCGAGGATGCGTTCGGCATCGATGAGTACACGCTCTTGGAGTGTGATTGCATCGTCGGTGCGCCCCGCGGATTTGTAGGCGTTGGCGAGGTTGTTTCGGGTGGCCAGGGTGTGCGGGTGCTCCAGGCCACGGATGCGTTCGATCTCGAACAGTGATTTCTCGAACATGCTTACGGCGTCCTCGAAGAGTCCCGCCTGGTGATAGACGCTGGCGAGGTTGTGGCGGACCGTGAGGGTGTTGGGATGGTCCGGTCCGAGGGTGCCATGTACGCCAGTGAGGAGGCGTTCCAGCAATTCGAGGGCCTTCTGAGTGTGCCCCGCCTGCATATAACTGGCGGCAAGGTTGTTGCAGGCCCTGAGCGCGTTGGGGTGATTGGTGCCGAGGGCTTGTTCTGCTTCGGCAAGGAGGCGCTCTTGGATCTCGATGGCGTCGCTGGTCAGTCCAGCCTCCCAGTATGCGGCGGCGAGGTGGGCGAGACTGTCACGCGTGTGGGGATGCTCTGTGCCGCAGATGTGTTGGAGCATGGTCGCGAGCTGGCTCCAATGCTGAACGGCACTGGCGTAGAGGCCTGCACTGATCAGACTTTGGCCGGCGCGGCGAAGGAGTTGGTGGAACCCGTCGAATATGTCTCGAAGCTGGTTACGAGACCGCTCAGTCAGGGCGTCGGTGTTCACACGCAGGACGGCAGCAAGTTCACGGTCGGTGTGGTCCTCTGCTGGCCACAGGGCGATCAGGGCAGCGACCGCCGCTCGGAACGGGCCTTGAAGGTCGGTGGCTGTGTCCGAAGTCGCGCGGGAAGTAAGGGCATGAAGGGCGATCTCCCGCTTCGGGGTCTCGGTGAGGGTGATGAGGCTGTAGTTGTGCAGTACGGCGAGCGCGTCCAGCGCGTCGTCGGCCGCGACGGGAGTGCCGCGAGCGCTGCTGAGGTAGTCGAGTACCGCCTCAGTGCTCCATAGCTCCTGAGGGTGCCCGGCCGGGTCGAGGAGCGCGGCCAGGTGGAGGACGGGCTTGGCGAGGCCGATCGGCTGCTCGAGCATGGCCGCGTCGAGGGCCAGGAGCAGTGCCGCTGCGACTGGGCCCCGGTAGCCGTCGGCGCCGGTGCGGGCGGGGAGGACGGCGTCGAGGCTGCGGGTGCGGTCGCGGAAGAGTTCGAGGTAACGGCCGCAGTTTCGGCGGGTGTTGACCATGTAGGCGGCGGCGTGGGCGAGCGCGAGCGGAAGGTGGCCCAGTTCTTCGGCGAGCTCGGCCGCGTGCTCGTCGAGGAAGCGGGCGCACTTCGCCCGCTCCAGCCGTTCGCTCAGGTAGCTGATGGATTCGGCGGGGGAGTAGGTGCTGACGTCGATGAGCGTCCGGTCGCCGCCCGTGCTGGCGGCGCCCCGGTGGCGGGTGGTCGCGATGACCCGCCCCCGGCCACCCCGGCTGGTGACGGGCCACAGCTGTTCGGGGGTGTGCTCGGTGGTGTTGTCGAGGACGATCAGCCAGCTGCGCTCGGTGGCGGCGAGCCAGGCCAGGAAGCGCTCGGCGTCCTGCTCGGCCTCGCCGTTCGCTCCGGGTACGCGGAGTTCCACGGCGGCTCGGGCGTACTGCTCCGTCACGGCGGAGGGTTCGGCGGCGTCGGCCCACAGGACCAGGTCCGTGCCCGTCTCGACGGCCTCGCGTGCGTAGTGCGCCGCGAGTTGGGACTTGCCGACGCCTCCGCCACCCGCCAGCACCTGGCTGAGCACGACCGTCCCGTACTGCCCGCGCGCCGCGTCGATCTCCTCCCGCAGCTGCTCCCGGGGCTGGAAGGCCGTCGCCTTCGGCGGGATCCGCCCGATCACCACCGGCCACTCCACCGGGGCGGTCGGTGCCGCGTACTGGTGGAAGGTCATCTGCCGGGCCTGCTGCACGCTGCCGTGCACGGTGGCGCTGCCGTAGATGCCGTTCCTGACCTGCCCGTCCTGCACGTGCCCGCCCCCGCCGCCCGACCCGCTGAACCGGCCTCCATTATGGGAGCCGGAAACGGCGCTGCCGTGCCGCCCGGGGATCGGGCGGCACGGCAGCGTTCGTGACGGGCGGGACGGGGTCAGGCCGTGAAGTAGCCGCTCAGGTCGGCGATCACGTGGGTGTCACCCCAGTTGTTGAAGAACGTCACCCGGCCGTCCACGACCGGGACGACGACCAGGTTGGCCCTGGTCTGCCCGGCCGTGAAGTTGAGGTTCGACACGCCGGGGCGGTCGGTGCCGTGCGGGTAGACGATCAGGTGGCCGTCCGCCGTCGGCTCGGTGACCGTGACGTTGAGGACCACGGCGGTGACGCCGCTGACCGGCACGCCCTCCAGGCCCGTCACCCGCATGCTGACGACGCCGCCGCCGCTCACCGCTCCGGCTCGGGCGCCGACACCGTTGCGGGTGTCCAGCAGCCGGACGGGGGTGGTGGGGGAGTAGGTCGAGCCGGAGTCGCCGTAGTAGCCGGTGACGTCGGCGATCAGGTCGACGTCGCCCGCGCTGTTGCGCAGGTCGACCTTGCCGTTGACGACGGGGACCGTCACCAGGTTGGCGACGATCTTTCCGGCTTCGTAGTTGAGGTTGGAGACGTTCGGTACGGGCCGGCCGTCGGGGTAGACGATGATGTGGCCGGAGCCGGTCGGGTTGACGGCGGTGACGTTCATGACGACGGCGGTGACGCCGGTCGCCGGGACGCCCTTGATGCCGGCCACCTGGAGGCCGACCACGCCGCCCGCGCCGACCCGCTGGGCGGGGGCACCGGTGCCGTCCCGGGTGTCCAGGAAGCGGGCCGGGGTGATCGGGGAGAAGGCCGACCCGGCGGCCCCGTCGGTGTAGTAGCCGGTGACGTCGGCGATCAGGTCGACGTCGCCCGCGCTGTTGCGCAGGTCGACCTTGCCGTTGACGACGGGGACCGTCACCAGGTTCGGGACGATCTTTCCGGCTTCGTAGTTGAGGTTGGAGACGTTCGGCAGCGGCTGGCCGTCGGGGTAGACGATGATGTGGCCGGAGCCGGTCGGGTTGACGGCGGTGACGTTCATGACGACGGCGGTGACGCCGGTCGCCGGGACGCCCTTGATGCCGGCCACCTGGAGGCCGACCACGCCGCCCGCGCCGACCCGCTGGGCGGGGGCGCCGGTGCCGTCCCGGGTGTCCAGGAAGCGGGCCGGGTCGATCGGGACGAACCGGCTCTTGGACGGGGTGGTGGCGGCGGTGACGGTGAAGGCATCGGGGAGCGAGACCCCGTAGACGCCGTCGAGTTCGATGTTGTACTTACCCGGCGCCAGGCTGCTGGTGTCGAGCAGCACGTCGAGCGCTGTGCCGTCGGCGCTCACCGAGACCGTCTCCAGGAACTGCGTGCCGGAGGCGCCGCTGCCCGCCAGCTTGGCCTTGCTGCCCAGGGTCAGTCCCGAGCCCCGGATGACGGCCTGGACCCTCGTCCCGGCGGCGCCGGTGGAGGGGCTGACGGAGGCCAGGACGGGCCGCGGCTGCGGTCGCGGGCAGGAGGAGTCGCAGGTGCCCTGCAAGCTGTACTCGACCGGCAGGTCCGAGGTACCGGGGGTGACGATCAGGACGGCCTGGCCGCCGTCGGCGGAGCTCAACGTCTGGCACCGGGCGCTGAACCCGCTGGAGTTGACGCACTGGTGGTCGTAGTAGTCACGGTTCCAGTGGGTGCCGCTCAGCAGGGTGACGGCGGGCTGCTGGCTGAAGGGGGCGCTGCTGGTGCCGGCGACGTTGAAGGACTGCGAGGGCTTCATGTCGACCACCGCGCAGTAGCCGGTCGAGTCCTCGGTGAACACCCCGCTGCGCTGCGGGAAGCCGTCGATCGAGACCGGGTGGGCGGTGCACTCCGGTGCCCAGCCGTCGGCGGTGCCGACCTTCCAGGTGTCCACGCTGGTGTGCAGGGGCTTGTCCTTGTAGCCGGCCGCGAACAGGACCATGGTGTACGAGGTAGTGCCGGTGACCAGGCAGCTGGTGCCCCACTGGGTGCAGACGTTCTTCCCTCCGGCGTCGAGCACGGCGGCGAGCACCCCCGGGCCGTACGCGTTCCTGCCCGGCCGCGAGCCGATCCAGAGCTTGTCCGCGGCTGCGGCGTCGACGCGGACGCACCGGGCGTCCAGGGCGGAGGTGAGGTCGAATCGGAGCGAGGGGCCGCCGACCGTCGTCGAGGACGGGGTGAGGCACTGTGCGCTCGGGGACGCGTCGCGCCGGGTGAGCTTGTAGCTGTCGGCCTCCCAGGTCCGGATCGGGATCAGCAGCGCGGTGTACGGGACGCCGTAGGTCAGGGCACAGGACTTGGCCGAGTTGCCGTAGGCGATGAACGAGCACGCCGGGCTGCCCGTACCGTCCACGACCGTGATCTCGGCGTTCAGCTGGTTCTTGAGGTTGCCGTAGTCGATCACCTCGGTGGTGGAGTGCTGGTCGGCGGGCAGGCTCAGGCAGACGGCCTCCTGTGAGCCCTGGGGCATCGGGACCTCGACGCCCCAGGAGCCGTCGAACCCGCTCTGCGGCCAGGCGGTGCAGCCGGCGGTCTCCTCGGTCCGGTGGACCACCAGTCCGTAGGCCTTGGACGGGGTTCCGGTCAGCACGACGCGGAACGGGGCGGTGCCGGTCAGCTTGCAGGTGGTCGAGCCGCCGATGTCGCACTGCTTGGCGCCCGAGGCGTCGACGACCCGCCCGCCGGCCGTGGTGCCGTCGGCGGGCGGCCGGTTGATCAGGTAGACGCCCTTGCCGGAGGCGGTCGGCAGGGTCAGGCAGAGCTGCTGGCCCGGCCCGCCGAAGGTGCCGGTGGCCGGGCCGGCCGTCAGACCGCTGTCGTTGGCCGCGACGCAGCCCCGGGTCTCCTTGGCCGAGTGGAAGGCCATGCCGAACGCGCCGACGGAGACCGCGTACGGGTCGACGGCCCAGGTGTAGTCACCCGGCGTCAGCTCGCAGGATCCCTGGGAGCAGAGCCCGCCCTGCGGGGCCCCGTCGGCGGTGTACAGCCCGCCGGCGACGGAGCCGTCGGCCTGGAGGACCGTCCCGAACTCGTACTGTGCGGACTCCGGGACGCGCAGCGTGCGGCAGCGGGTGACCGGGGTCGGGTCCGGGGAGACGCCGAACGCCTGCGGCTCGACCAGCGTGCAGCCCTCCGGGCGGGAGAGCCGCGCCGCGAAGAAGTCGTACGTCAGGGCGGTGGCGTTGTAGCGCTGGGCGGTGATCCGGTACGGGGCGGTGCCGGTGAGGCGGCAGTCGGGGGAGGCCCACTTGTCGCAGACCGGGGTGCCCGTGGCGTCGTAGACGACGGTGGTGGCGCCCCGGACGGTGGCTCCGGTGCGGAGCATGTCGCCGGCGGCGAGGCCGTTCACCTGGTAGCAGTCACCGGCCGAGCCGAGCGCCAGGTCGCCCTGGTACACGGTCGGGGCGCCGAGGGTGAGGTCGGCGGGGCCGATCGTGCGGCAGGCGGTGGTGGACCGCAGCGGCAGGTACGAGAGCGCGAGCGCGGTCGGCGAGCTGCTGACGGTGCCGACCTTCAGTGTGTACGTGCCGGCCCGGGTGGTGGCGCAGCGCAGGGACTGGCTGCTGCCCCAGCTCGGGCCGACCGGGTCGTCGCAGGTCACGGCGGTGCCGTCGGGGGCGACCACGGACGGGATCAGGGATCCCTGGGCGGCGGCGATCTGTACGAGCAGCAGGTCCTTCTGCTGCGGCAGGTCGATGCCGAAGGTGACGGTCCCGCTCTGGTCGACGGTGCAGCTCGCCACGGTGTTGGGCTGCAGCGCCGCCGGGCACGGGCCGCTCGGGTCGGCCTGCCGCAGCTGCTGGGCGAGGGCCTCCTGGTCGGCCTTCCGGTCCGGTGCGGCGGCGGCTGCGCTGCCCTCGCCCGCGGCCGGGTTCGGAGCCGCGGCCGGAGTCGAGGTCGGGTCCGGCTTGACGCCCGGGTCCGCCGGGGCGCCCGCCTGCGGCGAGGCGGTGGCGGCCGTCGGTGCGGCTCCCACGGCCTGGGCCGGGGCGGCCTGGCCCATCAGCGAGGCCAGGACGGTCAACAGGAGGGCTCCGGAGGCGGCTGCGCGGCCTCCTCCCCCTCGCTTTCGTCGTACTTGTCTGCCGATCGGCAGCACGTTCATCTACTCCCCCCACCTTGGACAGGTCGTGCGCACGGAAAGCGCACATGTGATCGAGCGGGCGGAGTCTAGCGGGGCGTTCACAGCCGGTGCCACGGGATAGATGGTCGTGACCAGTCCCTTCCGCGCCCCTCGCCGGAGCCGTTCCGGGAACCGGTGGCGTGACGTACCGTCCGTCGGTATGGCCCTCGATCAGGCGCACGTGAACCAGCTCTTCCTCCCGGACACCTACGCCCACGGCGTTCCGTACGAACTCCTGCGGGAACTCCGCGAGTTCGCCCCCGTCTGCTGGGTCGAGGAGCCTCCCGTCGGCGGGTGGCCGGGCGGGCCGGGGTACTGGGCGGTGCTGCGGCACGCGGATGTGAAGCATGTGCTGCGCAGTCCCGAGCTGTTCTCCTCGCACCTGGGGGCCACGCAGATCCGTGACCCCGACTCCCCGGCGGACCTGGCGTTCGCGCGGGCGATGATGCTCAACCAGGACCCGCCCGACCACTCCCGGCTGCGTCGGATCGTCGCCGGGGCGTTCACCCCGCGCGCCCTGGCGGAGCTGGCCGGGGCGGTGGACGGGCGGGTGCGGGAGCTGGTGGAGGAGGTGCGTCCGGCCGGTCGCGCGGACTTCGTGCGGCTCGCCGCCGACCTGCCGGTGTGGACGCTGGCCCGGGTGATGGGCGTGCCGGAGCAGGACCGGGGGTTGCTGCTGGACTGGGCGAACCGGGTGATCGGCTACCAGGACGCCGACTACGCCCACTCCGGCACCGCCGATCCGGCCGCGCTCACCGAACTCGGCCGTGTCGCGCTCGCCCGCCGTCCGACCAGCCGGACCGGTCCGGACGGCCGCCCGGTCAACCCCCGTTCCCGCGCCGCCCTGGCGGACATGTTCGCCTACGCCCACGGCCTGGCCCGGCGGCCCGCGCCGGGCGGCCTGCTCTCCCGGACGCTCGAAGCGGGGCTGACGGTCGAGGAGTTCGAGACGATGTTCTTCCTCTTCGCCGTCGCCGGGAACGAGACCGTCCGCAACGGCCTGCCCGGCGGCCTGTACGCCCTGCTGAGCCATCCGGAGCAGTACGAACTGCTATGCGAGAGACCGGAGTTGGTCCCCACCGCCGTCGAGGAGATGCTGCGCTGGTGGCCGCCCGTCATGGACTTCCGCCGCACCGCGACGCGGGACGTGGAGCTGGGCGGCCGGGCGATCCGGCGGGGCGACAAGGTGGTGGTCTACCACGCCTCCGCGAACCGGGACGGGGTGGTGTTCCCCGACCCGGACCGGTTCGACGTCACCCGTAGCCCGAACGACCATGTGAGCTTCGGGTACGGTCCGCACTTCTGCCTCGGTGCCCAACTCGCCCGCCTGCAGCTGAGGTCGGCGCTGCGCTGCCTGGTCGAGCGGCTGCCGGGGCTCCGGCTCGTGCCGGGGCGGCCGCCGCGGCGGCTGGTCTCCAACTTCCAGAACGGGCTCAAGTCACTGTGGGTCCAGTGGGGTTGAGACCGCCCTCCGGATGCGTCCGGTGTGCCCGGTGCGCCCGGTGCGTCACTCGAAGCGCTCGGGGTCGCCGGCCCCGCGCCGGGTGATCTCCGCCTCGCCGCTGGAGAAGTCGACGACCGTCGTCGGCACGGTGCCGCAGTCGCCGGAGTCCAGCACGGCGTCCAGTTGGTGGTCGAGCCGCTCCTTGATCTCCCAGCCCTGGGTCATCGGCTCGTCCTCGCCGGGGAGGAGCAGGGTGCTGGAGACCAGGGGCTCGCCGAGCTCGGCGAGCAGGGCCCTGGTGACGACGTGGTCGGGGATCCTGACGCCGACCGTCTTCTTCTTCGGGTGCAGCAGGCGGCGCGGCACCTCCTTGGTGGCGGGGAGGATGAAGGTGTAGCTGCCCGGCGTCGCGGCCTTGATCGCGCGGAAGACGTTGTTGTCGATGTGGACGAACTGGCCCAGTTGGGCGAAGTCCATGCACATGAGGGTGAAGTGGTGGCGGTCGTCGAGGCGCCGGATCGACCGGATCCGTTCGAGGCCGTCGCGGTTGTCCAGCTGGCAGCCCAGGGCGAAACAGGAGTCGGTCGGGTACGCGATGAGGTCCCCGGAACGGAGGCCGGCGGCCACGGAGCCGATGGTGCGCGGCTGGGGGGACTCTGGATGCACGTCGAAGTACTTCGCCATTGGTCGACCCTAAGGGATCCCGGCCCCCGATCGGCGCACGGCGGGCCAGCGGGTACGGCCAGCGGGTACGGGCAGGGCGGACGGCCGGCCGCCGGAGCGGTCAGCCCGCGCAGTCCGGGCACAGCCCCCGGTAGGTGACCTCCGCCTGCGCCACGACGAACCCGAAGCGCTGCTCGGCCGGCAGGTCGGCCAGCGGGTCGCCCTGCGGGTGGACGTCGCGGATGGCGCCGCAGCCCGTGCAGACCAGGTGCTGGTGCGGGTGGTGCGCGTTCGGGTCGTAGCGCTTGGCGCGCCCGTCGGTGGCGACCTCGACGACCTCACCCAGGGTGACCAGTTCGCCGAGCGTGTTGTAGACCGTCGCCCGGGAGATCTCCGGGAGGCGCTCGGCGGCCCGGGCGTGCACCTCGTCGGCGGTCAGGTGCACGTGCTCGCCGTCCAGGACCTCGGCCACGACACGCCGCTGGGAGGTGAGGCGCCAGCCGCGCCCGCGCAGCCGCTCCAGGAGGTCACTCATATCGGTTCACCTATTCAGGTAATGGGGAGGACCGGAGTTTACCAATGCGCTTCCGGTGCCCTCCGGATCCCGATCGGATATGGGCTTGGTGTCTTTCTTGACTTGGATTCCGTCCACCGTAGGATCGGCTCCGGCGCTAGCCTGGACAGCAGCAGCACGTGACTCCCGTCACCACTCCCGTCACCGCCGTGCGCGGTGCCGAGCGGGAACACCACGGGGCGCACCAGGCCAGACCGCAGCAGTAGGTGCCGTAGGTAGCAGATGAAGACACCGTGATCCGCCTTGTGAGGGAAGGATTCCCATGTCTGACAACCACGATGCAACCGGCGTAGAGGCGAACGCGGAGGGCTGCCCGGTGAACCACGGGCGCGCGCCGCACCCCACCCAGGGCGGCGGGAACCGCCAGTGGTGGCCGGAACGGCTCAATCTGAAGATCCTCGCGAAGAATCCCGCCGTGGCCAATCCGCTCGGCGCGGAGTTCGACTACGCCGAGGCCTTCAAGACCCTCGACCTCCCGGCCGTCAAGCGGGACATCCAGGAGGCCCTCACCACGTCGCGGGACTGGTGGCCGGCCGACTTCGGCTACTACGGCCCCTTCATCATCCGGATGGCCTGGCACAGCGCCGGCACCTACCGGATCAGCGACGGCCGCGGCGGCGCCGGCGGCGGCCAGCAGCGCTTCGCCCCGCTGAACAGCTGGCCGGACAACGCCAGCCTGGACAAGGCCCGCCGCCTGCTGTGGCCGGTGAAGAAGAAGTACGGGCGCGCCCTGTCCTGGGCCGACCTGATCATCCTGTCCGGCAACGTGGCCCTGGAGGGCATGGGCTTCCGGACCTTCGGATTCGGTGGCGGCCGGGTCGACGAGTGGGAGCCGGACGAGGACGTCTACTGGGGCCCCGAGACCACCTGGCTCGGCGACGAGCGCTACACCGGCGACCGCCAGCTGGAGAACCCGCTGGCCGCCGTCCAGATGGGCCTGATCTACGTCAACCCCGAGGGCCCCAACGGCAACCCCGACCCGCTCGCCGCCGCCCGCGACATCCGCGAGACCTTCTACCGGATGGCGATGAACGACGAGGAGACCGTCGCGCTGATCGCCGGCGGCCACACCTTCGGCAAGACCCACGGCGCCGGCCCGGCCGACAACGTCGGCCCGGACCCCGAGGCCGCCCCCATGGAGCAGCAGGGCCTCGGCTGGAAGAGCAGCTTCCGCACCGGCGTGGGCGCCGACGCGATCACCAGCGGTCTGGAGGTCACCTGGACGGCCACCCCGATCACCTGGGACAACAGCTTCTTCGAGACGCTGTTCGGCTACGAGTGGGAGCTCACCAAGAGCCCGGCCGCCGCCTGGCAGTACAAGCCCAAGGACGGCGGCGGCGAGGGCACCGTGCCGGACGCGCACGTCCCGGGCAAGCGGCACGCCCCGAACATGCTCACCACCGACCTCTCGCTGCGCTTCGACCCGGTATACGAGCCGATCTCCCGGCGCTTCCTGGAGAACCCGGAGGAGTTCGCCGACGCCTTCGCCCGCGCCTGGTACAAGCTGACCCACCGCGACATGGGCCCGGTCGTCCGCTACCTCGGCCCGGAGGTCCCCGCCGAGCACCTGCTCTGGCAGGACCCGCTGCCGGAGGTCACGTACCAGCGGATCGGCGCGGCCGACGTCGCCGACCTCAAGCGGCGGATCACCGCCACCGGCCTGTCGGTGTCCGAGCTGGTCTCCACCGCCTGGGCGGCCGCCTCCTCGTTCCGCTCCAGCGACAAGCGCGGCGGCGCCAACGGCGGCCGCATCCGGCTCCAGCCGCAGATCGGCTGGGAGGTCAACGAGCCCGACAAGCTGGCCGCGGTGCTGCGCGCCCTGGAGGGCGTCCAGCGGGAGTTCAACGCGCAGGCCGGCGGGAAGCAGGTCTCGCTCGCGGACCTGGTGGTGCTGGCCGGCGGCGTCGGCGTCGAGCAGGCCGCGAAGGCGGCCGGCCTGGCCGTCGAGGTGCCGTTCGAGCCCGGCCGGGTGGACGCGCCGCAGGAGCTGACCGACACCGAGTCCTTCGCCGCGCTGGAGCCCAAGGCGGACGGCTTCCGCAACTGGGTCGGCAAGGGCAACCGGCTGCCGGCCGAGTACCTGCTGCTCGACAAGGCCAACCTGCTGGGCGTCAGCGCGCCCGAGCTGACCGTGCTGGTCGGTGGCCTGCGCGTGCTGGGCGCCAACCACGGCGGGTCCGCGCACGGGGTGCTCACCGGGACGCCGGGCGTGCTGACGAACGACTACTTCGTCAACCTGCTGGACCTGGGCACCAGTTGGAAGGCCACCTCGGAGGACGCGCACACCTTCGAGGGCCGGGACGAGTCCGGCCGGGTGAAGTGGACCGGCACCCGCGCGGACCTGGTCTTCGGCTCGAACGCCGAACTGCGGGCCGTCGCCGAGGTGTACGCGAGCGACGACGCCAAGGAGAAGTTCGTCGAGGACTTCGTCGCGGCCTGGGCCAAGGTCATGAACGCGGACCGCTTCGACCTGGCGTGATCCGCACCCGCGGCTGACGCGGCCGGCACGGCGGGAGCCCGGGGGCGTCAACCCCCGGGCTCCCGCTGCGCGTTACCGCCCCTCGGCCGCGGAGCCCACGCTGACCAGCCCGGTCTCGTACGCCGCGACCACCACCTGGGCCCGGTCCCGCAGGCCCAGCTTGCCGAGGATCCGGGCCACGTGCGTCTTCACCGTCGCCTCGGACAGCCCCAGCCGGGCGGCGAGTTCGGCGTTGCTGAGGCCGCGGGCGAGCAGTGCCATCACCTCCAGCTCGCGCGGGGTGAGCGTGCCCAGCTCCCGGTGCGGGGCGACGGCGGCGGCGCCCGGGTCGTCCGGGCGGGCGAAGCGCTCGACCAGGCGGCGGGTGATCGCCGGGGCGAGCAGCGCGTCCCCGGTGCGGACCAGCCGGACGGCGGCCGCCAGGTGCTCCGGGGTGACGTCCTTCAGCAGGAAGCCGCTGGCCCCGGCGGCCATCGCCGCGTAGACGTAGTGGTCGAGGTCGAAGGTGGTCAGCATGATGATCCGGGGCGGCTGTCGCGCCCCGTCCGCCAGGATCCGGCGGGCGGCCTCCAGCCCGTCCAGGCCGGGCATCCGGATGTCCATCAGCACCACGTCCGGCCTGGTACGCCGGACGGCGGCGACGGCCTGTTCGCCGTCCTCGGCCTCGGCCACCACGTCGATGCCCTCCGACTCCAGGATCAGCCGGAACCCGGTGCGGACCAGGGCCTGGTCGTCGGCGACCACCACCCGCAGCGGCTGCTCGTTCATGAACTCTCCAGGGGGACGAGGGCCTTGACGCGGTAGCCGCCGCGCGGCCGGGGGCCGGTGTGCAGGGTGCCGCCGTAGACGGCGAGGCGTTCGCGCAGGCCGAGCAGGCCGCGTCCGTTGCCGGTGGTGGCGGCGCCGGTGGGGCGGCCGCCGGTGTCGGTGACCTCGACCAGCAGCCGGTCGGGGGCGTACTCGACGGTCACCGCGGCGTCGGCGCCGGACGCGTGCTTGACGGTGTTGGTCAGCGCCTCCTGGACCACCCGGTAGGCGGCCAGCTCGACCCCGGGCGGGACGGGCCGGCGCTCGCCGCGGACGGTCAGCTCGACCGGCAGCCCGGCCTGCCGGACGCCGTGGACCAGCGCCTCCAGGCGGCCGAGGCCCGGCTGCGGGCTGAGGTCGGCCCCGGCGGCCGGGTCGTCGGCACTCTCCGAATCGATGGTCAACAGGCCCATCACGTGCCGAAGTTCGGTCATCGCCGCGCGCCCGCCGGACTCCACCGCGGCCATCGCCTCGCGGGCCTTGTCCGGGGCGGTGTCCAGGATCTTGCGGGCCGCCCCGGCCTGGATCGTCATCATGCTCACGTTGTGGGTGACGACGTCGTGCAACTCCCGGGCGATCCGGGCCCGTTCGAGCTCCACCGCGCGCTCCAGCGCGGCCAGCTGCCCGCGCTCCAGGGCGGAGAGCCGCTCCCGCCCCTCGTCCACCCGGCGGCGCCACATCCGCAGTTCGTAGGCGACCGCGAACACCGGCACCAGGACCAGGACGGCCATCACCCCGTTGGGGAAGTGCGGCAGTTTGGCCGCGGCGAAGAGCACCACGAGGGCGGCGGTCGCGGCCGGCAGGCTCAGCAGCAGGGCCGTCGCGCGGCGCCCGTACGCGGCGGCGCTGTACGCGGCGACGATCACCGCCACGCCCGCCGCGTACGCGATGTCCTCCGACTCGTGCCGGACCAGCAGCGCGGTGGGCAGGACCACCCAGAGGACCGCCAGCGGGTGGCGCCGACGCAGCACCAGCGGCAGCGGGACGAGCGGCACCACCAGCAGCAACAGGCTGTGCCGGTCCGGATGGCCGGGGTTCTGCGCGATGGTCGCGTAGCGCCCGCCGGTGAGCGCGAGGAAGAGGGCCAGGGCCAGGTCGAAGGCCAGGCCGCGCCTGGTCGGCCGGGGCGGCGGCGGTCCGCCCGGGCCGCCGGCCAGCCGGACCGCCGCGCGCAGCCGCCGCACCGTCGGATGGTTGATCACCGGGACATTGTGGGGGCCGCGGGCGCCGGGGGACAGCCCCGCGGGTGGCGGGCGGCGGGTACACCCGGCGACTACGTCGGAAGGATGACGTCGCGCCCGGGTCCGCCGGACGCGGTAGCGATGGTGCGGCGGACGGCTGACGCGGGCGCGGGCCGCCCGTTCGTACCTTCGTCCTCGTCAGCAGGCGGGCAGCGAGGAGGAGCGGGGACATGAGCGGCGATCCGGTGATCGAACTGAACGGGGTGAGCCGTCACTACGAGGGCGCCCGGGCGGCCCTGGACGGGGTCACGCTGAGCGTGCGGGCGGGGGAGTCGGTGGCCGTGCTCGGCCCGTCCGGCAGCGGGAAGTCCACCCTGCTGAACCTGGTCGCCGGGCTGGACCGGCCGAGCGCCGGGACGGTCACCGTGGCCGGGGTGCGGGTGGACCGGCTGGGCGAGGCGGCCTCGGCCCGCTACCGGCGCGGCACGATCGGCATGGTGTTCCAGTTCTTCAACCTGCTGGACGACCTCACCGTGGCCGACAACGTGGTGCTGGCCGGCGAACTGGCCGGCGTCCCGCGCGCCGAGGCCCGGCGCCGGGCCGCCGAACTGCTGGAGAGCCTCGGCATCGACCGGCACGCCCGCGCCCACCCGGGCCGGCTCTCCGGCGGTGAGCGCCAACGCGTCGCGGTGGCACGGGCGTTGATGAACCGGCCGACACTGCTGCTGGCGGACGAGCCGACCGGGGCGCTGGACTCGGCCTCGGGCGAGGACGTCAAGGAGCTGTTCCGGGAACTGCACGAGGACGGGCAGACCGTCCTGCTCGTCACCCACGACCTGACCCTGGCCGAGGACTGCGCCACCCGCACCGTGCGGATGCGGGACGGCCGGGTCGAGGCGGACTCGGCCGCGGCTTCGACTTCGGGTACGGCTCCGGGCCCGGCGGTGACGGCATGAGCGCGCTCGGCAGGGTCGTCCGGGCCGGTGTGCGCAGGCGCCGGACGCAGTCCGTCGCGGTCGGGCTGGCCGCCCTGGTGGCCACCACCTGCTCCGTCCTCGGCGGCTCGCTGCTGGTCGCCTCCCAGGACCCCTTCGACCAGGCCTTCGACCACCAGCGCGGCGCCCACCTCACCGCGCGCTTCGACGGCGCCCGGGCGAGCGCCGACCAGCTCGCCGCCACCGCGCACGCCCCCGGGGTGGCGGCCGCCGCCGGGCCGTACCGCACCGTCACCGTCGACCCCGAGCCGGGGCCCGGCCTGGGCATGCCGCCCGGGGTGACGATGGGGCCGATGACCGTCGCCGGGCGTGCCTCGGCCGCCGTCGGCGTCGACAACATCACCCTGGTCCAAGGGAGTTGGCCGCAGCAGCCGGGCGAGGTGGTGATCGACGCCGGGTACCACGACCAGCCGAGGGGGCTGGGCGGCAGCCTGCGGGTGCCCGGCCTGCCGGGGGCGCCGACCCTCAAGGTCGTCGGCCTCGCCCGCTCCGTCAGCCGTACCGCCGACGCCTGGGTGACCCCGGAGACCGTCGCCGCCCTCACCGCGCCCGGCAGCACCCCCGGCTACCAGATGCTCTACCGCTTCAGCGACGCCGGCAGCGCCGACGCCATGGCCGCCGACCGGGCCGCCGTCACCGCCGCCGCCCCCGCCGGGGCGCTCACCGGCGCCCAGTCCTGGCTCACCGCCAAACAGGGCTCGGACCGCAACACCGCGCTGTTCCTGCCCTTCATGGTCGCCTTCGGCCTGCTCGGCATGGCGATGTCCGTGCTGGTCGCGGGCAATGTGGTGGCCGGCGCGGTGGGCACCGCCACCCGCCGGATCGGCGTGCTCAAGGCGCTCGGCTGCACCCCCGCCCAGGTGGTGCGGGCGTACGTCGCCCAGGCGCTGGTCCCGGCCGCCGCCGGCACCCTGCTCGGGGTCGTCGTGGGCAACGCGCTGACCGTCCCGGTGCTCGCCACCACCGGTTCGCTGTACGGCACCGACACCTCCGGCCTCGCCCCCTGGGTGGACGTCGCGGTGGCCGGCGGCACCCTGGCCGCCGTCGCGCTGGTCGCCTGGGCCGCCGCCCGGGCCGGCCGGCTGCGCACGGTGGACGCGCTCGCCGTCGGCCGGACCGCGGGCGGCACCCGGCGGGACGTCCTGGCCGCCCGCGCCGCCGCGGTGGCCGCCCGGCTGCCGCTGCCCCGGCCGCTCAGCCTCGGCCTCGCCCAGCCCTTCGCCCGCCCGGCCCGCGCGGCCGGAACGCTCGCGGCGGTGCTGTTCGGCACGGCGGCGGCCGTCTTCGCGGTGGGCATGGGCGGGACGATGAGCTGGGTGCAGGAGGCGAAGACCCGCGACGCGGGGGACGTCGCGGTGCACCCGGTCCGGCCGGACGGCCCGCCCGGAACGGCGCCGGCCAGGCCCGTCCCGGCCGACCGGGCCGTCGTCACCGCCGCGCTGGACGCCCAGCCGGGCACCGCCGGGTACCTCGGCAACGGCACCGAGGACGTCACCGTCCCCGGGGTGGCCGGCGCCACCACGGTGACCGCCTTCGACGGCGACTCCTCCCGGGCGGGCTACAAGATGGTCAGCGGCCGCTGGTACCGGGGCCCGGGCGAGGCCGTCGCCCCGTCCACCTTCCTGACCGAGGCCTCCGTCAACCTCGGAGACCAGGTGACCTTCACGACCCACGGCCGGGCCGTCACCGTCCGGATCGTCGGCGAGGTCTTCGACCCGCACGTGCAGACCAACGAACTGCTCACCGACGCCGGCAGCTACCCGCCCGGAACGGCCCCGACCCCCGACTTCTGGTTCGTCAAGCTGAAGCCGGGCACCGACCGCGCCGGCTACGCCGCCGCCCTCACCGCCGCGCTCGCCCCGGCACACATGACCGCCGACACCGGCGGGCCGCACGGTTCCAGCGGCTCGATCGCCGCCCTGAACTCGCTCACCGCCACGCTCACCCTGCTGCTGCTCGTGGTCGCCGGGCTCGGGGTGTTCAACACCGTCGTCCTGGAGATCCGCGAGCGCACCCGGGACACCGGCGTCGCCAAGGCGCTCGGCATGACCCCGGGCCAGACCGTGGGCGTCGTCCTCGCCTCGGTCCTGCTGACCGGTGCCGTCGGCGGCGCGATCGGCCTGCCGGTGGGGCTGCTGCTGCACGGCCTGACGGTGCCCGCGATGGGCCTCAGCGCCGGGCTGAACTTCCCGCCCGCCGCGCTGGACGTCTTCGGTACCCCGGCGCTGGTCCTGCTCGGGCTCGGCGGCGTGCCGATCGCCCTGCTCGGCGCGCTGCTCCCGGCCGTATGGGCGGCGCGGGCGCGCACCGTGGACGCGCTACGGGCGGAGTGACGGCGGGGGCCGTACGGGACCGGACGCCCGGTCCCGTACGGCCCCCGCGGCTCAGGAGGCCCCCGCGCGGCTCAGAAGGCCCCGTGCCGCTCAGGAGGCCCCCGCGTCGTCCGCCTTCTGCTCGGCCGCCCGGACCCGCTCGGCGAACTCGCGCGCGTCGATCCGCTCGACCGAGGCCCCGTGCCGGGCGGCCAGCTCGTCCGCCGGGGCGGGCGAGGACTCCCGGAGCTCCACGGCGAGCAGCGCCCCGCCGTCCGGCACCCGGGGCGAGAGCATGATCAGCCCGGCGCCGCCCTCGCTCGCCTGGTGCTCCTCGGCCGCGTTGCCGAGCGCCGCGCCGGCCGCGAAGCCCAGCAGCACGCCGACCGGCCCGCCGAGCAGCCCGATCAGGCCGCCCAGCACACCCGAGCCGACGGTCGCCACCCCCGCGCCCCGGGTGAAGGTGTCCGCGACCTCCAGCAGCCCGTCGGCGCTGCGCTCCATCGCCGCCACCATCCGCAGGCCCGGCAGGTGCTGCGCCTCGTCGAAGGCCGGGCGCCAGGCGGCGGCCTCGGGGAAGGTCAGCAGGACGACGTTGTGCTGGTCGCTCATCGCGCTCCGATCGGACCGGGGCCGGAGGTGGCCGGGCTTCCATCGTGACCCCCGGTGCGGGGCGCTGCCACCCCGGCGGCCCTCAGCAGCCGCACCAGGCCGTCGTGGCAGCTGCCGGGGCCGTGCCCGATGTCCTGCTGGAGCCAGTCCTGCCCCAGCGCTACCCGGACACGCGCCTCCCGGGAACCCGCCTCCCGGAAACCAAACGGCCGTCGGTCCGGGGTGGCTCCACGGTCCCGAAGATCAGTCAGTCGGATCAGGCTTGGCGGTTGATCAGCCCGATGCGGATTCCGTGCGCCGGGCGCGTCGCCGCAGGCTACCCGGCCGCGCCGCGCAGGCGGCGCCAGGTGCGGCCGACGGAGGCGAGCCCGGGGCGGCCGTCGGCGGGGGTGGCGGACTCCCAGGTGCGGGCGGCCTCGGTGAGGGTTTCCGCGGGTTCGGCCGGGGCTGCCGGGGCGTGGGGGGTGCCGGTCCGGGCGGCGCGGGCGGCGCGCAGGAGGTCCTCCGGTCCGAGGGCGTCGAGCCTCGTCCGGGCGTGGGCGAGCAGGGCGGCGCAGGCGTCGGTGATCGCGGGCTCGCCGAGCGGGCGGGCGGGCAGGCCGAGGCCTTCGGCCAACTGCCCTTCCAGGGCGGTGCGCAGGTCCTGGACGGAGAGGTCGCGGACGGTCAGCGACAGGTGGGCGGACAGGCCCCCGGCGCCGACCGCCCGGTGGGCGAAGCCGCGCGGGATGTAGAGCACGCCGCCGGGTTCCAGGACGCCGTGCAGCCGCAGCGGGGAGCGCTCGTCCTCGGGGAGTTCGCCGAGCCGCCAGTCCGCCGTCGTCGGCGCGTCGTGGACGTACCAGGTCTTGCGTCCGGCGGCCTGGAGGACGAACACGTCGGCGTCGTCGCGGTGCACGGCGAGGCCCTGGGCGCCGGCCGGGGTGACGAAGAAGAAGGCCTCCACCCGCCGGTCGAGTTCCTCGGAGAGCCGCGCCACCAGTTCGCCGGTCGGGCGGTGCCACTGGTCGACGCAGCGCAGCAGCAGGGTCGCCCCGCGGCGCAGCTGGGCGAGCACCTTCGCGCGGTCCGCGAAGCCGTGGTGCGCCGTGCCGTTGACGGTGCGCGAGGTGGTGAAGGCCTCCGGCGGGATGGTCACCTTGTCGGAGCGGACCATCTCCAGGTAGGGCGTGCGCAGCAGCCCGCCGTCGAAGGCGGCGTCGAGTTCGTCGAGGTCGAACGGCGAGGCGGGCGCAGCGGGCGAGGCGGGCGCCTCCGGGGCCTTCCGGGGGAAGAGCGCGGGCTCGCGCTGCCACTGGCGGCCGGTGAAGCCGTCGACGTCGCCGACCCAGTCGGCCAGTGTGGGCGATTCCATGGTGTGTCCCGTGGTGTCAGGGGTCTTCCGGGGCGGCGGGGGTGTTCCGGAGGCGGCGCCGGGGCGTCAGGCCCGGACCCGCGCCTCGAACCGTACGGCGAGCAGCGAGCGCAGCGGCACCTGCGCGTCCTGCCGCGGGCTGTGGACGACCAGCCGGTTGTCCAGGGCCGCGGTCAGCAGCTGCTCGGCCAGCGGCACGATCAGGTGCTTGGCCCAGCAGCGGGCGCCGTCGAAGCCGAAGGGCATGAACCCGGGTGTCTTCTCCGGGTCCGCGACCCCGTCCCAGCGCTCGGGGCGGAAGTCCAGCGGGTCGGACCAGTAGTCGGGGTGGCGGTGCATCAGCAGTGGGAAGAGCGCGACGTCGTCCTCGGGCCGGATCTCGGGGTGGAGTTCGGTGTAGGCCGCGCCGCCGTTGCGGTAGAGCATCCAGGCGGGCGGGAGCAGGCGCAGGGTCTCCCAGAGGACGTCGGTGAGCTTGGCGCGGTGCTCCGGCAGGTCCCGTTCCGGGCCCATGAGCCACAGGGCGTTGCCGGCCAGGGCGGCCACGCCGTCGCAGAGGGTGGCCGTCGCCCGCCGGTACATCGCGATGGCCTGCTTGCGTTCCAGCGTCTCGTCGGCGCCGCGGATCAGTCCGGCCAGTTCGGTGCCCCCGTCCTGGTCGGCGGAGCCGGGCCAGGCGGTGACGGCGCGGTCGACGAGCCGGGAGAGGGTGTCGGAGCGGGTGACGCCGCGCTTCGACAGCAGGGAGACCGGCAGCGGGTCGTCGGAGAACAGCCAGCGGCGCAGGTAGGAGGTGCCCGCGTAGGGCCAGGAGCCGGCCATGCCGCGCGCCGGGGGCGGCGGCTTGCGGATGCCCGCCATGGCGTCCTGCCCCAGTGCGCGGATGGTGCGCGTCGCGCTGTCGTGGGGGATGTCGGAGCCGGCGGCGGGCTTGTAGACCGATCGCTCGGTGGAAAGGACGGGGCGGGCCGCGACGATTTCGGCCATCAGCCGGGAGTCCGAGACGCCGACCTTCGACGGGTCGATCCGGAACACCTTCTCGTCCCTGGCCAGCAGCTCCTGAATCCTCGGGGCGAACACGAGGGAACGGCTGCGCGCGGTTGCCGTCGCCATTTCTTCCACGGGAATCCGGCCTCCAATGCGCAATGGCAGGTCAGTGTGTTCGGCGCGGCGCGCGGAGGAATCCCGGACGCGCCGTGGCGCCGGCGGGGGCACGGCCGACCCGGCCCCCGCCAGCGGCTGGACACGTTAGATAACGTGCAGCACCCACGCGTGGTTCGCGAGGTCGTCGTTCTTCTTGAACTTCTTGACGAGCGCCTTGACCATCTTCATGACTAACTCTCCATTCCGGGGATTGGCGGGTGTGGCGAGAATGCCGCACCCGAGCCGTCAGAGATATTCGGCATTCCGTTGCCGGAGGCCGAACCGGTTGATCTGTTCATGGACACTAACCGAAACTTCGCCGCCCGGACACCCCCTCGGCAGAGGAATATGCGATCTCTTACGGGCCGTTGACGGCCTATTCGATGGCCGAATCGTTATAACCCCTGGATATCCCTGGGCGGGGGGGTCGGAACGGGAAAGCGAAAGGGCCCCGCGAAGTCGCGGGGCCCTGCTGCCTGCGGCAGTCGGTCGGTCGTGGGGCGTCGGTGTCAGTTGTAGGTCGTGGTGACCGTGATGCCGCCGAAGCCCTGCTGGGCGTAGAGGCTGAAGAAGACGTAGCCGGCCGGCGGGTTGGTGATGGTCAGGGTCTCACCGTTGCCGCCGGTGGCGGACTTGGCCGTGGCGGAGCCGGTGGTGGCCCAGGAGCCGGCGTTGTAGTAGAGGTCGGCGTTGCCGGTGCCCCCGCTGGTGGTGATGGTCAGCTGCTTCACGCCGGCCGGCAGGTTCAGGAAGCTGTAGCTGTAGTTCCCGGTGGTGGCGGCGACGTTGTCGCGGCGGCAGTTCTTGTCGTACTGCCGGGCGTCGGTGGCGGTGCAGAGCGGGGCCTTGGGCTGCTCGGTGGTGGGCAGCGAGCCGCAGTTGTCGGCGGCGCAGGCCTTGAGCCAGGTGGCGAAGTCGGCGTCGTACGCGGTGCCGATGGTGGTCTTCAGCAGCGTGCGGGCGCCGTTCCAGTCACCGGCGCGGTACTTGGCGAGCAGCGCGTCGACGTCCTGCGGGTGCGACTGGAGCATGTAGCGGACGGCCAGGTAGCCCCAGTTGTAGATCCGGGTGGAGTCCGCGTTGTCGTAGGTGGTGTCGAACAGGGTGCTCAGCGCGTAGGTGCCCTTGCCGGCCTGGGCGACCGCGTCGTCGTAGTGGGCGCCGCGGTAGCTGTAGGAGACGTACTCGGCGAGGCCCTCGACCCACCAGATGGTCGGGGTGGTCATGCCGGCCTCGAAGTCGCCGTACATGTCGTAGCGGCCGTCGAGGTAGTGGGTGTACTCGTGGTTGAGGTTCCAGATCTGGAACTGGGGGCGCAGCCAGGAGGCCTCGTGGGCGATGAAGCGGGCCTGGTTGCCGACCGTGGCCGGGTTGCCCTCCTCGTACATGCCGCCGTTGTCGACGTCGATCTTGTACATCTCCCAGGCGTACAGGCTGTAGTTGTAGTAGTCGTCGAAGACGACGACCTCGAGGTTGGTGTTGTTGTCGTTCGGGACCGGGCCGTTGTCCTTGACCACCTTGTGGAAGAACGCGTCCTGGTTGACCAGGCTGGTGCAGGTGTCGGCGAGCTGCTGCGCGGTCATGTCCTGGGCGCGGATGCGCAGGTTGGCGTTGCAGGTGTGGTCGACGGTGAGCACCAGCGGCACGAGCTTGGCCGGGACGTCACAGGTGCCGTAGTAGGAGCAGTTGCCGGCGTCCTTCTTCTCCGTGAACCAGAGCAGGTTCATGGTGAGCGGACCGGTGTTGCCGACCAGCGGGTAGCGGTTGATCAGGTCCTTGACGATCGGCCGGCCCTGGGCGCGCAGCGCGTCGTTGGCGACCAGGTTGCCGAGCTGGATGCCGATCTTGGTGACGGTGTCGCCGCCGTTGAGCTGGCCGCTGTTGCGGGTGACGAAGGACGACACGGTGGTCGCGAAGGTCGGGTCGGCCTGGAGGGCGGAGACGAACTCCGGCAGGTCGAAGCCGCGCTCGATGACGGTCTCGGTGTTGGCCACGGCGGTGGCCATCGTGGCGGGCCAGCTGCCGGTGTAGTCGTTCAGCAGCCGCTTGACGACGCCGGTGTAGCGGGCGTTCTCCTGGGCGCTGTCGATCAGGGTGACGGCCTCGGCGAGGGTGGCACCGTTGGCGTCGGTGGCGTCCTTGCTGTGCGGGGCGGCGTAGAAGGCGTCCAGCGCACCGCGGATGGCGGTCTGGAGGCCGGTGCCGTACGGGCCCACGACGTCCTTGTTGTACCACTGCACGTAGTAGCCGGCCCGCAGGAAGAGCACCAGCTGCCCGGCGGAGGTGGAGTTGTCGCCGGGGTACGTGGCGGCGGTGTCGCGCAGGGCGTTGGCGACGGTGACCATCTGGGCCTCGTTGAAGGCGCCCTTGGCGTCGTTGCCGGTCAGCGTGAACAGGGTGTTGACGCAGTCGAGACCGGCCCCCTTGACCTGCTGGACCAGCGCGGCACCGGACTTGCCGGTGAAGGCGGAGACGTCGCAGGCGGCGGCGGTGAGCGCCCGTGCCGACCTGGCGGCGCCGACGGTGCTGCCCGCCGTCGGGGCGGTGGCCTTGGCCTGCGGGTCCGAGACCAGCGGACGGGCGTCCTTGGGGGTGTCGGGGGACTTGGGCACCGGGATCGTGCGCGGTGCGGCGGTCTGGCCGGCCGAGGTGGCGGGCTGACCGGCCGGGGCGGCCGCGGGGGCGGCGGCCTGCGCCGCGGGTGCGAACAGGCCGAGCGAGAGGAGGAGGGCGGTGCCGAGCGCAGGGAGTCTGCGCGCGCCGTCCTTCGCTATCGAGGAGGGACGCATCTGTGGGGGCCTCCGGGGCCGTTGAGGGTGGGGGTGGCCGCGCTGCGTGGGGCGCACGGGCCTTGCTGTGTGACATGTAAAATGGCACAACGGCGAACACGGAGGGAAGCCCCGGGAACGGATTGCCGGTCTACGAGACCGAAACGTTGCCGGAGGGGCGCCGGTGCGGCGGAGTGACGGGCCGCCGGGGTGACGGGGCGTACGGGCCGGGCAGGTCGGCCGGGTCGGGCGGGCGGGGCGAGTCGGCTGGGCCGGACGGGTGGTCAGCGGCGGTCATTGTGCCCGACGGGACGTGCGGGAATAAGCAGGAGCCCATGCTTCGTTCTTGCAACTGATACGCAATAGTGTTGTCCCGGCACGATCACCACCGTTCAACCCGCCGAAAGGGGCCGTGTCCTGATGGGCACCTACACGCTTCCCGACCTGCCGTACGACTACTCCGCGCTGGAGCGGGCGATGTCGGCCGAGATCCTGGAGCTGCACCACTCCAAGCACCACGCCGCGTACGTCAAGGGTGCCAACGACACCCTGGACCAGCTGGCCGAGGCCCGCGACAAGGAGCAGTTCGGCGGCCTGGTCGGCCTGCAGAAGACCTTCGCGTTCCACCTGTCGGGCCACGTGCTGCACTCGCTGTTCTGGCAGAACCTCTCGCCCGAGGGCGGCGACCGCCCCGAGGGCGAGCTGGCCGACGCCATCACCGAGCACTTCGGCAGCTTCGACGCCTTCAAGAAGCAGCTCACCACCGCCACCACCGGCGTGCAGGGCTCCGGCTGGGGCATCCTGTCCTGGGAGCCGCTCGGCCAGCGCCTGATCGTCGAGCAGGTCTACGACCACCACGGCAACGTCGGCCAGGGCACCACCCCGCTGCTGGCCTTCGACGCCTGGGAGCACGCCTACTACCTGCAGTACCGCAACGTCCGCCCGGACTACGTCACCCGCCTGTGGGACGTCGTCAACTGGCAGGACGTCTCGGACCGCTTCGCGGCCGTCAAGAGCGCCTGACCCGGTTCGGGTGACGGAGGGCCCCGGACCGGTCGGGCGGTCCGGGGCCCTCCCCTTGCGCCCCAAGGGGCGTCCCGCGCGGGCGGGTTGACGCCGGGCGCGGCCGACGCCCCGGCGGACCGGTGATTGCACCGTTCCGCTCGCTCGATTCAACCCGGCGTTCGCCCGCGGGCCGCATACGGTCCGTATGCTCGGGCCACTGTCGGTGACCGGCGGTCGACGGCCGCCCGGCCCGTCCGCTCGTGTCCTGAGCGAAAGGCCGTGCGATGGCCCCGCGTCTCTCCCTCGTCGTCCCGATCTACAACGTCGAGCGCTACCTCGGGGAGTGCCTGGACTCGATCGCGGCCCAGACGTTCGAGGACTTCGAGTGCGTCCTGGTCGACGACGGCTCGACCGACGACGGCCCCGTCATCGCCGAGGAGTACACCGAGCGGGACGGGCGCTTCCGACTGGTCCGGCAGCGGAACCAGGGCCTCGGCGCCGCCCGCAACACCGGCTGGCGCCACCTCACCCCCGGCACCGAGTACCTGGCCTTCGTCGACAGCGACGACGTCGTGCCGCCGCACGCCTACCAGCTGATGATCAGCACCCTCGACGGGACCGGCTCCGACTTCGCCGCCGGCAACGCCCTGCGGCTGCGCACCTCCGGCCTCAGCCCCTCGCACGCCCACCGCCGCCCGTTCCACGAGACCCGGCTGCGCACCCACATCGGCGAGACCCCCGCCCTCGTCACCGACCGCACCGCCTGGAACAAGGTCTACCGGCGCTCCTTCTTCGACGGCGCCGGCCTGACGTACCCCGAGGGCATTCTGTACGAGGACGCCCCGGTCAGCGTGCCCCACCACTTCCTCGCCGCACGCGTCGACGTGCTCGCCGACCCGGTCTACCACTGGCGGGTGCGCGAGGACGGCGACCTCTCCATCACCCAGAAGAAGACCGACCCGCGCGGTGTCGTCGACCGGGTCCGCTCGATGGAACTCGTCCGCGAATGGCTGCTCGCCCGCCCCGAACCCGCCTTCGCCGAGCACCTGCGCGCCTACGACCGCAACTGCCTGGTCGAGGAGATCCCGATGTTCTTCTGGACCGTCCCGGACGGCGACCGCGCCTACCGCGCCGCCTACCAGCAGCACGTCGCCCGGCTCCTCCGGGCCATCGGCCCCGAGGCCCAGGCCGGCCTCAGCCCCCAGCTCCGCCTCAAGTACCGGCTCACCCAGGCCGACTCCATGCCCGCCTTCGTCGCCGTCCAACGCGCCCACCGCCTCGCCCGCCGCACCCGCCAGGCCCTCCGCCGCTGAGCCGGGGGGCATTGGTCGGCGGGTCGGGCGGTTCGGCGGGTACGGCGGCTCAGCGGACCGGGCCGGCGCGGTCGGCGCTGTGCAGGAGGACGGGCAGGGCGGCGGCCAACCGGTCGTACTGGTCGAGCGGGTCGAGCGGGTCGTGCCGGGCGGCGAACGGCAGCCGCAGGCGGCTGCGGAAGCCGTCGACGGCGGAGAAGGCGGGCCCGGGCACCACCAGGACCCCGGCCCGGCGAGCCAGTTGGGCGGTGGCCTCGGCGTCGGTGCCGGGGAGCTCGACCCACAGCGCGGAGCCGCCGGCCGGCCGCTCCCAACGCCAGTGCGGCGCCTGCGCGGTGAGCAGCCGCTCGGCCGCGGCGAGGCGCTCGCGCAGCTGCGCGCGGCGCCGGGCCCGCGCCTCCGGCAGCCCCTGGAGCAGCCGCACCGCGAGCAGCTGCTCCACCACCGGGCAGGAGAGGTCGACGGACTTGCGGAGCTCGGCCAGGCGGTGGATGACCGGGCGGGAGGCGCGGATCCAGCCCAGCCGCAGGCCGCCCCAGTAGAGCTTGGAGAGGGTGCCGATGGTCGCGGTCGTACCGTCCGGCAGTTGTGCGGCGAGCGGGGGCGGCGCGCCGTCCTCGGACAGGGACAGCTCCGCGTACGCGTTGTCCTCGACGGTGTACAGGCCGCGCTCGGCCAGGACGGCGGCCCAGGCCCGTCGGGTCGGCCCGCTCATGGCGCGCCCGGTCGGGTTGTGCACGGCCGGCTGGAGGTACACCAGGCGCGGGCGGATCCGGCCGGTCAGCCGGGCCAGGGCGGCGGGCCCGTCGTCGTGCACGTCGGTGGCGCGGGCCGCGCCGGAGCGGGAGCCGTACGCGGGCAGCGGTACCAGGCGTGCGCCCCGGGCGCGCAGCGCCTCCAGGGCGCCCCGGTAGGTCGGGTCCTCGACGACCACGGTGTCGCCCGGCTCGACCAGTCCCTGGGTGATCAGCCAGAGCGCCTGCTGGGACCCGGCCGTGACCAGGATCTGGTCCGGCGAGGTCGGCAGGCCGGCCGCGCGGTACTGCTCGGCCAGCAGCTCGCGCAGCCGCGGCAGCCCGTACGGGAGGTAGCCGTCACCGGCGAGTGCGGCGGCGAGGTCCCGGCCGGACAGCGAGTCGAGGGCGTCCGCCACGGCGGGCAGGCCCTCCAGCGCCCCGCTGGAGAGGTCGACGACGCCGTCCCGGGTGCCGAAACTGGCGAGCCGCCCCTCGCCGACGGGCTCGCCGACCGCCCCCGAGGCGCGCAGCCGCGAGCCGCTGCCGTGCCGGCTCTCCAACCGCCCCTCCGCCTCCAGCAGCCCGTACGCGGAGGTGACGGTGGAGCGGCTGACCCCGAGGGCCGAGGCCAGCGCCCGCTGCGAGGGCAGCGCGGTGCCGGGGGCCACGTCGCCGCGCTCGGCCAGTTCGCGCAGCGCGTCCGCGAGCAGCCGCGGCAGGGCCCCCGGGCCGTCGGCGGCCCAGCCGGTGAGCAGGCGCGACAGGCGGGTGGCGGGGATCCGGTCCATGCCGTCCATGATGCCCCGGTGGCCCCGGCCGCCATCCGGCCCGGTGACCGGCGCCGATGGCAGGCCACTTGCCCGCAAGTGGTCTTGGCCGCCGTCCCGGCCCCGCCGGATGATCGGGGAACCGTCCGTTCAAAGGAGCAGGGACATGGCGACCGTCGTACTGGTCGGGACACTGGACACCAAGGGCGCGGAGTACGCGTGGCTCGCCGAGCGGCTGCGGGAGGACGGCTGCGAGGTGGTCATGGTCGACGCCGGCGTGCTGCCGCCGCCCCCCGGCACGCCCGCCGCCGACCTCGGCCCGGAGGAGGTCGCCCGGGCCGCCGGGCACGACCTGGCGGCGCTGCGCTCCGCGGGCGACCGCGGGGCGGCCGTGACGGCGATGGCTCAGGGCGCCGAGCGGCTGGTCGGCGAGCTGTACCGGTCGGGCCGGCTGCACGCCGTCCTGGCGGTGGCGGGCAGCGGCGGGTCGTCCATCGCGGCCCGCGCGATGCAGGCGCTGCCGGTCGGCGTGCCCAAGCTGCTGGTGTCCACCATGGCGGGCGGGGACGTGGCACCGTACGTGGGCAGCAGCGACGTCACCCTGATGTACAGCGTGGTGGACGTCGCGGGCATCAACTCGGTGTCCTCGCTGATCCTCGGGAACGCGGCGGCGGCCGCCGCGGGCATGGCCGTCCGGCACGAGCGGGTGCTGGCCGCCCCGCGTCCGCACGGCCGCCCGCTGGTCGGCGCCAGCATGTTCGGCGTGACCACGCCCGCGGTCGACGCCGCCCGCGAGCGCCTGGACGAACTCGGCTACGAGGTCCTGGTGTTCCACGCCACCGGGGCCGGCGGCCGGGCGCTGGAGAAGCTGGCCGCGGGCGGCTTCCTGGCCGGCGTCCTGGACCTGACCACCACCGAACTCGCGGACGAACTGGTCGGCGGCGTGCTCAGCGCCGGGCCCGACCGGCTGACCGCGGCCGGACGGGCCGGCATCCCCCAGGTGGTCGCGCCGGGCGCGCTGGACATGGTCAACTTCGGCCCCCGGGAGACCGTTCCGGAGCGCTTCGCCGAACGTCGGCTGCTGGTCCACAACCCCACCGTGACCCTGATGCGCACCACCGCCGAGGAGATGTCCGCCGTCGGCGCCGACCTCGGGCACAAGCTCAACGCGGCGCGCGGCCCGGTGACGGTGCTCTGGCCGCTCGGCGGGGTGTCCGCCGTGGACGCGCCGGGCGGGCCGTTCCACGACCCGGCCGCCGACCGGGCCGGCCTGGCGGCGCTGCGCTCGGCGCTGGCCGACGGCCCGGTCGAACTGCGCGAGCTGGACGCCCACCTGAACGACCCGGCCTTCGCCGTCGCGGCCGCCGACCGGTTGCACCAGCTGATCACCGCGCACGCCTGACCGTTGCCGTTACCCCCCACCGAACGACACCCACCGAACGACACCCACCGAACGGCACCCACCGAACGAGGAGCCCACCCGTGAACCGCACCGAAGCCCTGGCCCGCCTGACCGCGCAGATCACCGCCGGGAAGCCGGTCATCGGAGCCGGCGCCGGCACCGGCCTGTCCGCCAAGTGCGCGGAGGCCGGCGGCGTCGACCTGCTGATCATCTACAACTCGGGCCGCTACCGGATGGCCGGCCGCGGCTCGCTGGCGGGCCTGATGCCGTACGGCGACGCCAACGCCATCGTGCTGGAGATGGCGGGGGAGGTGCTCCCGGTGGTCCGCGAGGTGCCGGTGCTCGCCGGGGTGTGCGGCACCGACCCGTTCCGGATCATGGGCAACTTCCTGGACCAGCTGAAGGCCGTCGGCTTCACCGGGGTGCAGAACTTCCCCACGGTCGGACTGATCGACGGCACGTTCCGGGCGAACCTGGAGGAGACCGGGATGGGCTTCGGCCTGGAGGTCGACATGATCCGCCAGGCCCACGAACGCGAACTGCTCACCGCCCCCTACGTGTTCGACCCGGAGCAGGCCGCCGACATGGCCCGGGCCGGCGCGGACGTGCTCGTCCCGCACGTCGGGCTCACCACCAAGGGCTCCATCGGCGCGGCCACCGCGCTCACCCTCGACCAGGCGGCGGCCGCCGTACAGGAGATGCACGACGCCGCGAAGCGGGTCAACCCGGAGATCATCGTGCTCTGCCACGGCGGCCCGATCGCCGAACCCGAGGACGCCCGCTACGTGCTGGAGCACACCACCGGGATCGCCGGGTTCTTCGGCGCCTCCTCGATGGAGCGGCTGCCCACCGAACGTGCCATCACGGAGCAGGCCCGCGCGTTCAAGTCCCTGCCGCTCGACTGAGCGCGGCGGGCGGTGGTCGGACGGCGGCGTACCCGGGAACGGGAGCGCCGCCGCCCCGCACCCCCGGCGGCGGGAGATCCCGGCGACAGGAAGTCCCGGTGCCGGCGCGGTCCGCGTCCCGACCGACGACCGGTCGGTCGAGGACCTCGCCCAGGACGTCCTCCGGGCCGCCGCCTGGTAGCGGCGGGACCCCGCAAAACGGTTGGCAGGCTGCCGCCCGCCCCGGTGAGAATGGGCGGATGATCGCCGCCGCGCCCCAGGGCCCCGTCCAGCCGCCACCCGTCGTCACCGAGCTCGCGGCCGGACGGCCGGTCCGGGCCGTCTGGGAGAACGAACTCGGCGGACTGACCTTCCAGCTCGGCCACGGCGACACCCGGCAGTTCGTGAAGTGGACGCCGGCCGGCAGCGGCAGCGGCAGCGGCAGCGACACCGGCACCGGCATCGACCTCGCGGCGGAGGCGGTCCGCCTGCGTTGGGCCGCGAGGTTCGCCGTGGTGCCACCGGTCATCGGCGAGGGCGCCGACGAAACCGGATCCTGGCTCGTCACCCAGGGCCTGCCCGGCCGGTCGGCCGTGGACGACCACTGGAAGCGCGACCCCGCCACCGCCGTCCGCGCCATCGGCGCCGGCCTGCGGGCCCTCCACGACGCACTGCCCGTCGCGGACTGCCCCTTCGACTGGTCCGCCGAAACGCGCCTGACGAACGCCCGGGCCAAGGCGGAAGCAGGCCGCACCCACCCGGCCGACTGGCCGGAGGAACTGCGCCACCACGGCACCGTCGAACGCGCCCTGGCCACCCTCGCCGACATCCCCCCGATCGACCACCTCGTCGTCTGCCACGGCGACGCCTGCGCCCCCAACACCCTGATCGGCGACGACGGCACCCACACCGGCCACGTCGACCTCGGCACCCTCGGCCTCGCCGACCGCTGGGCCGACCTCGCCATCGCCACCTGGAGCACCCAGTGGAACTACGGCCCGGGCTGGGAGCAGCCGCTGCTCGACGCCTACGGCATCGCCCCGGACCCGGAGCGGACCGCCTACTACCGGCTGCTCTGGGAACTGACGGACTGAGCCCCGCATCGGCCAGGAGGTAGCCGCTGCGATTCTCGAACAACCGGGGCCTGGCGAGATCCCGTACCGCATCCGCGCATGAGCGATAGGTGGTGGCCGTCCTCTCGGAGTGGCCGGACATGGTCGAGTTCCGGCTCACTGCCGTCCAGGCGGACGCGCTCAAGGGGCACCAGCTGCTCCGGAACCCAGAGCCGAGGGGGCGCGCAGGGGTGTGCCCGGGAGCGGGTGCGGTCCTACCGGAAGGGCCACCCGTTCGCCGGGTCGTCGAGCCAGGCGGTGTGCCCCTCGGGCGTGACGGTCAAGCCGAACCGGTCCGGCCCCGGGCGGTCGTTGTCGAGCCACCAGCGGTGAGCGGCCTCGACCTCCTCCCAGAGCCGGCGCCGGCCGTGCTGCCACACCGTGTAGCGCTCGGTGTTCTCGCGGCCGTCCCAGTCGACGGCCGCCCAGGAGCCGCCGTCGGTCGTTGCCACCCAGAGGCGGGTCACCACGCCTTCGACCTCGGGGCCGTGGTGCCAGGCGTACCAGAGGTCGCCGAGGCGGTGGCCGAGGGCGAACTGGGTCTCGAAGGCGGAATCCGCGACGGCCCACGGGTCGAGGGCGGTCGTGGACTCGGTGGGCACGTGCTCGTCCAGGGCGACGTCCCGGAAGAGCCGGAGGTCGAGGCGCTGGGTACGCATCAGCATGAAGGCGCTGTCAGGGGTGTAACGGCCGCTGGCGGTCCCGTCGTCGCCGACGGTGAGGCGGAGCAGTCCGCCGTGACTCCAGTCGTTGCACCACGGGGTGAGGATGACTCCGCCAGGCTGACTCTGGCGGATCCAAGCGTACGGAACCCGCCGTACCGAGCACGTGGCCACCACACGGTCGTATGGCGCTTGGACGCCCCATCCGAGACCTCCGTCACCCCGGACCACGGTGGGGGCGTAGCCGGTGGCCTTGAGGTTGGAACGAGCGAGTTCGGCGAGGACGGGATCGATCTCGATCGTGGTCACGTTGGCGTCACCCAGCCGGTGGGACAGGAGAGCTGCGTTGAACCCGGTGCCCGTGCCGATTTCGAGGATTCTCATCCCCGGTTCGACGTCCAGGAGTTCGAGCATCCGGAAGACGATCGACGGGGCGGAAGCCGAGGAGGACGGAAGGGCGTCGGACAGGTCCTTCACCTCCTGCCCGTCGTTGATCTGCGTCACGACCGGCTCGTCCGCGTAGGCGGCGGCCAACCACCGGTCGGGCTCGCGTCCACGGTCGCACGGTGTGAGGGAGCCGCCGTCGGGCCCCAGCCAAATGTGGTCAGGGAGGAAACGGTGGCGCGGGGCCGCTTCGGCCGCCTTGCGCCACTCCGGGGCCACGTCGTGGCCGAGCTGGCGGGAAACGGCCTGCAGCAGGCCGGTCGTTCCGGCCTGCCGCAGACTCTTCTGGCTGGTGGTCACTTCTTGTCGTTGTCCTTGCCGTGCTTGCTGGTGGACTTTCCCGACTGGTGATCCTGGTTCTGCGGCGTCGTGTTGAAGTCCTTCTTGCCGGCGTGCTTGCCCTGACCGCCGTCGTTGGCGCCGCTGCCGCCGCCGGAGCTTCCGCCCTTGCCGAGGCCCCATCCCATGGGAGTCTCCTACCTGGTCGTGGTGGTCGTCGTGGAGTTGCGGCCGGTCGGCCCGCTCACCGGCATGTCCGGCCCGGGGCCGGGAGGCGCCGGCGGCCTCGGGGGTTTGGGCTGCGGGGTGGTCATGTGTCCGCTCCTGTCGTTCGCCGCGTCCGTGTGTCATGGCCGTTCTGGGACTGCCGAGTTCGATCCGGTGCGCCCTCGTCCGCACTGTCGGCCGCGCATCCAGAATCGCGTCACCGAACGCAGTCGGCGATATCCAGACGGTAATCTCACGGTGGAATGGATCGATTGACGAGGGGTTCGCCTCATGGGCACTGCGCTCGAACCGATCAGGCTGGCCGACCTCGCCTGGCAGAACGAGCAGGTGCGGTGCGCGCTGCGGGACCGCGATGTCGCCGCGCTGTTCCGCTATGTGCAGCACCACAGCGGCGCGAGTCAGGCCCGGCGGTTCAGGTGGGTATGACGCAAGGCCGGGTGAACGAGATCCTCAACGGCCGTCGGCTGGTGACGAAGCTGAACGTCTTCGAGCGGATCGCCGACGGGCTCAACCTTCCCGACGATGCGCGGCGGCTACTCGGGCTGGCACCACGGTCGACCTGCCGACGGACGTCCGGATCCGCCTTTGATCTGGCGGCGTTTCCCGAGATCGTCCGTGTGTACGGCGACCAGGAATCGGCCTCCGCCGAGATCCAGTGTGCGGCGGGATCGGCAGCCGAACTGGACGTCCTGGCCGTGCGTGGCCTTGGTCTCCTCGCCCTGCGCGATTCTCTGTTGCGTCAGCACCTGCGCCGCGATGGCGGCCCCGCCCCCCGTCTGCGGGTGTTGCTCCTTGATCCGGAGTCGCCGGCTGCCGAGTTCCGTGCCGCCGAGATCGGAGAATCCACGGCTTCGCTGGCCGGAGGTATCCGACTGGCGGAGGCCCGGCTGCGGGAGCTGTCCGACTACGGACAGGTCGAGGTCTACCGGTACCGCACGATGCCTGTGTGGCGGATCATCCGGCTGGACCGCACCCTGTTCGTCGGAGCCTTCGACGCGGATTGGGAAGGGCACGAGTCGGCAACCTATAAGGTGCTGCCCACTCCGCACGGCCCCTTGTACCGGGGCTGGTGCCGGCAGTTCGATGCCATGGTGGACAGTGCCGAGCGTGTGATCTGAGGGAAGGCAGAGGGATGGCGATCGAAGCGGAGCTCAAGGCGATCGTGCGGGACCCGGAGGGCGTGCTCAAGCAGCTGGAGGAGCGGTACGGTTCCGGCCGGGCCGAGGTCTACCGGGACACGTACTATGACGCGCCGGACGGCAGTCTGATGGGCGCTGACCGGGAGCTGCGGATCCGTACCGTGCACAGCCGGGACGACACGCGCACCGTGCTGACGTACAAGGACGCTCGGGTGGACGAGGCGTCCGGGTCGAAGCCGGAGGCCGAGACCAGGGTCGCGGATGCCGACGCGATGCACGAGATCGTCCGGGGCCTCGGCTTCACCCCGCGAATCGCGTTCGAGAAGCGGTGCCGCAACTACAGCTTCCAGCAGGACGGGTGGCCTGTGCTGGCCACGCTCGTTCGCGTTCCGGAACTGGATGGCGCGACGTTCATCGAGGTGGAGACATCGGTTGCCACGGCGGCCGAGCTCACCCCCGCCCTCTCCCTGGTCCGTGCCGTACTCGGAGAACTCGGCATCGGCGAGGACGACTTGACCACCGAGTTGTACACCGATGCGGTTGCGGCGGCGCGGCCCGCTTGACCTCGGTCGTGGCGTGTGTGAGAGGAGTCGGCAGTGACGGACGATCTGGGCTCGGTGGCGAGGTTCCTGTTCGAAGCCGGGACGCTCAAGCAGACCAAGCGCACGGGCTGGTGGATGGCCGGTGTCCGTGACCCCGAGTCGGTCGCCGAGCACTCCTGGCGGGCCGCGTTGATCGCCTCGGTCATCGCCAGGCTCGAAGGCGCCGATCCGGCGCAGGCCGCGTTCCTGGCGGTCTGGCACGACTCCCAGGAATCGCGCACCGGGGACGTCAACCACCTGGGCAAGAAGTACGCGTCGAGTGCGGATCCGGTGGCGGTGACGGCCGACCAAGTCGGGGGAATGCCGGACGTCCTGGCCTCGACCATTCGGGACCTCGTCGCGGAGTACGAGGCGAAGGAGTCGTTGGAGGCGGTCTGCGCCCGGGACGCGGACAAGCTGGAATGCCTGATCCAGGGCGTCGAGTACAAGGCGCAGGGCTATGCGAACGCCCAGCGGTGGATCGACAACAGCCGCGGCCGGCTCACCACGAAGACCGCGAACGACCTCGCCGATGCCGTCCTGGCGACCGATTCTCTCGACTGGCTGCGGGCCGCTCTCGGCGAGAAGCCGATGTGACGCGGTCAGCGGCGGGCTCCCTCCGGCCAGATCACCCCGACCGGGACGCCTTCATGATGCGGAGGCTCATGGCTCACGCGGCCTTCTGCTGTGCGACCTCGCGGGTGCGCTCCCGGAGGCGGCGTACCGTGCCGTTGGCGGCGTGGGGCGGGAGGGCGGTGTTCAGGGCGCGGAAGTGTTCGTCGCCGCGGACGGAGCTGAGCGTGACATAGTCGTCCAGGAAGGTGTCCCAGGTGGCGCAGGCGGCTTCGACGTGGCCGAGTTCCATCTGCCGCCGGGCGAGCAGGCCGTTGCCGTGCACGCGGCCCTGCTTCTCGTTGGCGGGGCGGGCCCGGTTGGAGAACTGGAGTTCCTTGATCGCCCCGGGGAGGTCGCCGAGTTCGTACAGCACGTGCGAGACGTGGAAGTGGTACGCGCTCTGGTCGTAGCCGCCGATGGAGTCGTTGCGGCCGTCGGCCTGGGCCAGCGCCGTCTCGGTCTCGGCGAGGCGTGCGAAGGCCTGGCGCCGGTCCTTCACCATGGCGGCGCCGTGCGCCTGTTGGCCGGTGAGGAAGGCCCGCAGGCGGGGGCCGGAGGCCGGAGCGGCCTCGGCGGCCGAGTCGGCGAGTTCGAGGGCTTTTGGACCGTAGCCGAGGTTGGACGCCTGGAGTGCCATGCCGCGCAGGGTGCGGCAGTACGTCACGTGGTCCTGGGCCTCCCGCGCGAGCTTGAGGGCCTGGACGTAGTACTTCTGGCCGAGGCCGTGGGCGGTCTCGTACATCGCCATGCAGCCGGTGAGGTAGGTGAGATCGGCGGCTGCCGACAGCAGGTCGGCCTTCACCTGGGTCGTGCCGGACGCCTGGAGCCAGGGCCCGACCGAGTTGACCAGGAACGCCGCAGCCATCGGGCGGGCATGGGCGGCACCGAGCTCGTCGAGGATGCCGGAGATCCGGTCGGTCACCGTCCGTACGGTCTGGACCTCGCCGTTGCCGACACGCACGGTTCGGCCCGCGGCGGCACGGGTGATCCGCTCGGGGCTCTCGTCGAACTCCGGCAGAGTCAGGGTCAGTGAGTAGAGACCGGCGGTCAGTACGCCACGGCGTGAGGGGTCCATGTCGGACCTGCCGATCGACCGGGCGGCGAGCTCGGGGTTGGGTGTGCGCGGTTGAGGGGTCATCGCGGTCCCGTCCTCTGTTCGACCGGTTCAACGGCTGCGTCAGCATCTCCGGTTCTCCACGTCGATGTACCCGTGTTGACTCATTGTCAGCCGTTCGGGCGACGGAAGAGGGCCAGAACGGGCCTGGCATGGCGTGGAGTTGTCGGGCTGCGACCGGATGGGATTCCCAGGAGAACCCGAGAAGTGCCGTGCCCCACGCGGGGGTGGGGCACGGCGCTCGGCCTCAGCAGTGCGGGTCAGGCGAAGAAGGCGTCCAGGATCTGCTGGGCCGCCAGCCCTGCCGGGAGGGTGCCGGCGCGGACCTGGGTTTCCAACTCGGGGGTCAGGCGCCGTACTTCGGGGTTCTCGTGGAGGCGGGCGTAGAGCTGGTCGTGGACCATGGACCAGGTCCACTCGACCTGCTGGTCGCGGCGCTTCGCCGCCAGCGCGCCCGTGGCGTCCAGCACCTTGCGGTGCTGCTGCAGCCGCTCCCACAGGACGTCCAGGCCCGCGCCATCGAGGCCGCTGCAGGTGAGCACCGGCGGCGTCCAGGCGGCGTCCGGAGCCTGCAACAGCCTTAGCGCGCCCGCGAGTTCGCGGGCCGCCGCCTTGGCGTCGCGCTCGTGCGGGCCGTCGGCCTTGTTGACGGCGATGACGTCCGCGAGTTCCAACACACCCTTCTTGATGCCCTGGAGCTGGTCGCCGGTCCGCGCCAGGCTGAGCAGCAGGAAGGTATCGACCATCCCGGCCACCGTCGTCTCCGACTGGCCGACGCCGACCGTTTCGATGAGGACGACGTCGTACCCCGCCGCCTCCATCACCACCATGGACTCACGGGTGGCCTTGGCGACTCCGCCGAGGGTGCCGGATGTGGGGGAGGGTCGGACGAAGGCGGCAGGGTCGACGGCGAGGCGCTCCATCCGGGTCTTGTCGCCCAGGATGGAGCCGCCCGTCCGGCTGGAGGTCGGGTCGACGGCGAGCACCGCGACCCGGTGGCCCTGGCCGGTCAGCATCGTCCCGAAGGCGTCGATGAAGGTCGACTTGCCGACGCCGGGCACGCCCGTGATGCCCACCCGGACCGCGCCACCGGCATGCGGCAGCAGCCGTTGGAGCAGCTGCTGCGCGAGTGCGCGGTGGTCGGGCCGGGAGGACTCGACGAGGGTGACGGCGCGCGCGATCCAGGCGCGCGAGCCGTCGAGTACGCCCGTCACATAGCTGTCGAGGTCGATCGTCCGCGGAGGCATGCGTTCAGGCAATCACAGCTCGTGGCCGAGGTCGGCCGCCAGGGACTTGAGCAGGTCGTACGCCGCGTCCGGGATGACCGTTCCCGGGGGGAAGACCGCCGCGGCGCCGGCCTCGTACAGGGCGTCGAAGTCCTGCGGCGGGATGACTCCGCCGACCACGATGGTGATGTCCTCCCGTCCCGCCGCGGCGAGTTCGGCGCGCAGCGCGGGCACCAGGGTGAGGTGTCCGGCGGCGAGCGAGGACACGCCGACGATGTGCACGTCGGCCTCGACGGCCTGGCGGGCGACCTCGGCCGGGGTCTGGAAGAGCGGGCCGACGTCCACCGTGAAGCCGAGGTCGGCGAAGGCGGTGGCGATCACCTTCTGGCCGCGGTCGTGGCCGTCCTGGCCCATCTTGGCGACCAGGATGCGCGGACGGCGGCCCTCGGCCTGCTCGAACCGCTCGACCAGGTCGCGGGTGCGCTGGAGGGAGGCCGACGGGCCCGCTTCGTCTCGGTACACACCGGAGATGGTACGGATCTGGCCGGAGTGGCGGCCGTAGACCTTCTCCAGGGCGTCGGAGATCTCGCCGACGGTGGCCTTGGCCCGGGCCGCGTTGACGGCCAGGTGCAGCAGGTTGCCGTCCAGTGAGCCGCCGCGCTGCGGGCCGGCCTCGGCGGCGGCCGTCAGCGCGCGCAGCGTGTCCTGGCACGCGGCCTCGTCGCGTTCGGCGCGCAGCCGGCGCAGCTTCTCGACCTGCCGTGCCCGCACCGAGGAGTTGTCGACCTTGAGCACGTCGATCTGCTCGTCGTTCTCCACCCGGTACTTGTTGACGCCGATCACCGGCTGGCGGCCGGAGTCGATCCGCGCCTGGGTGCGGGCGGCGGCCTCCTCGACGCGCAGCTTGGGGATGCCCGCGTCGATGGCCTTGGCCATGCCGCCGGCCGCCTCGACCTCCTGGATGTGCTCCCAGGCCCTCGACGCGAGGTCGTGGGTCAGCTTCTCGACGTACGCGGAGCCGCCCCACGGGTCGATCACCCGGCAGGTGCCCGACTCCTGCTGGAGCAGCAGCTGGGTGTTGCGGGCGATCCGGGCGGAGAAGTCGGTGGGCAGGGCGAGGGCCTCGTCCAGGGCGTTGGTGTGCAGCGACTGGGTGTGGCCCTGGGTCGCGGCCATCGCCTCCACGCAGGTGCGGGTGACGTTGTTGAACACGTCCTGGGCGGTGAGCGACCAGCCCGAGGTCTGCGAATGGGTGCGCAGCGACAGGGACTTGGGGTTCTTGGGGTCGAACTGCTTGACCAGCTTGGCCCACAGCAGCCGGGCCGCGCGCAGCTTGGCGACCTCCATGAAGAAGTTCATGCCGATCGCCCAGAAGAACGACAGCCGCGGCGCGAAGGCGTCCACGTCCAGGCCCACGTCCAGGCCCGCGCGCAGGTACTCCACCCCGTCGGCCAGGGTGTAGGCCAGCTCCAGGTCGGCCGTCGCACCGGCCTCCTGGATGTGGTAGCCGGAGATGGAGATCGAGTTGTACCGGGGCATCTTCTGCGAGGTGTACGCGAAGATGTCCGAGATGATCCGCATCGACGGCTGCGGCGGGTAGATGTAGGTGTTGCGGACCATGAACTCCTTGAGGATGTCGTTCTGGATGGTCCCGGCGAGCTTCTCCGGTGGTACGCCCTGCTCCTCGGCCGCGACGATGTACAGCGCGAGGACGGGCAGCACGGCGCCGTTCATGGTCATCGACACGGACATCTTGTCCAGCGGGATGCCGTCGAAGAGTTGGCGCATGTCGTAGATCGAGTCGATCGCCACGCCCGCCATGCCGACGTCGCCGGTGACCCGCGGGTGGTCGCTGTCGTAGCCGCGGTGGGTCGGCAGGTCGAAGGCGACGGACAGGCCCTTCTGGCCGGCCGCGAGGTTGCGGCGGTAGAAGGCGTTGGACTCCTCGGCGGTGGAGAAGCCCGCGTACTGGCGGACGGTCCAGGGCTGGTTGACGTACATGGTCGGGTACGGCCCGCGCAGGTACGGGGCGATGCCCGGGTAGGTCTCCAGGAAGTCCAGCCCGGTGAGGTCGGCCCCGGTGTACAGCGGCTTGACGCCGATGCCCTCGGGGGTGTCCCAGAGCAGCTCGTCGACGTCCTTGCCGGTGGACTGGCGCCAGGCGGCCCGCCACTGCTCGTCGGTGACGCCAGGGCCGCCCGTGAGGCTGCCGCCGGCGCCGTCCAGCCCGATTCCGGTGAAGTCGGGGATCATCGAGCGGCTCCGATCTGGTCCAGCAGGGAGGTCAGGACGGCGACCGCGTCGCCCCCCGCGAAGATGAACTCGTCCACGCCGTCGGGTACTTCGGCGGGTCGCCCGGCGAGCAGCACCCGTTCGGCGCCGGCCGCCTTCAGGGCGCCGGCGACCGGGGCGGCGTGCTCGGCGTACAGCGCGTCGCTGGAGCAGAGGCAAGCGACGGTCGCGCCGGAGGCCCGGAAGGCCTCGGCGAAGGCCGCCGGGTCGACGGACTCGGCCGAGACCGTCGCGATGCCGCCCGCCTGGAACAGGTTGGCGGCGAAGGTGGTGCGCGCGGTGTGCGCGGAGGCGGTGCCGATCGAGGCGAGGAAGAGGTTCGGGCGGGCGCCGTGCGTGGCGGCGTGGGCGTCCGAGCGGTCCCGCAGGGCCTCGTAGGCCTCGGCGCGGCACACCTGCGGCAGCCCGCCGCCGGGTGCGGCCGGGGCCGGTTCGCGGACCAGCGGCTGCTCGTCCAGGTGCGGGAACTCGCTGACGCCGGTGACGGGTTCGCGCCGCTTGGCGAGCCGTACCGAGCGCTCGGCCCAGGTCGCGGCGATCCGCTCGCCGACGAGACCGGACTCCAGGGCGGCCCGCTGTCCGCCGGCCCGCTCGATCTCCTGGAACCAGGCCCAGGCGGCCCGGGCCAGCTCCTCGCTCAGCTGCTCGACGTACCAGGAGCCGCCGGCCGGGTCGATCACCCGGGCCAGGTGGGACTCCTCCAGCAGGATCGCCTGGGTGTTGCGGGCGATCCGGCGGGCGAAGGCGTCCGGCAGGCCGAGCGCGCTGTCGAAGGGCAGCACGGTGACGGCGTCCGCGCCGCCG
Source organism: Kitasatospora sp. NPDC001119 (assembly GCF_053598475.1). Classification (NCBI taxonomy): domain Bacteria; kingdom Bacillati; phylum Actinomycetota; class Actinomycetes; order Kitasatosporales; family Streptomycetaceae; genus Kitasatospora; species Kitasatospora sp. NPDC001119. Next base: position 33,072 of record NZ_JBSFKI010000033.1, on the reverse strand, counting down.
ACCCCGGCGGCCAGGCAGGCGATCGTGGTGCGCAGCATGTTCACCCACGGGTCGCGGGCGGTCATCATCACCCGGGAGGTGACGGCGTGCTGGCGCTGTGCCGAGGCGGCCGCACCGGCCCCCGAGACCTCGGCGACCCGGGCCCAGAGGCGGCGCGCGGCACGGAACTTGGCGATGGTGAGGAACTGGTCGCCGTCGGCGGCGTAGCGGAACTCCAGCTGGCCGAGCGCGTCGTCGACCGGGAGGCCGGCGGCGGTCAGCGTGCGCAGGTAGGCGACGCCGGTGGCCAGCGAGCAGCCCAGCTCCTGGGCGGGGGAGGCGCCCGCCTCGTGGTACGGCAGGGCGTCCACCGTGAGCGCCCGCAGGCCCGGGTACCCGGCGGCGCAGCGGGCGGCCAGCGCGGTGGCCTCGGCGAGCAGCGCCCCGGTGCGGTCGGTCCGGCCGGTGCGGGCCTGGAGGCCGAGCGGGTCGGCGCCGAGGTTGCCGGCGGCGGCACCGGGGGAGACCTCGCGCTCCTCGTACAGGTTGAACAACTGCTCGGCGGCGTCGGTGAATTCGGCGCCGGCGTCGAGCGCCACGGCGGCCAGGTCCAGGTACACGCCGGTGAGTGCCTCGGGCAGGGCGTCCACCGGGAGGCCCGCGCCGCCCAGCTCCAGCCAGAGCGAGCCCACGCCGTGCTCCAGGTCGGCCAGGACGGCCTCGTTGGCGCGCCGGCGGTCCGGGTCGGCGTGCCGCTGGCGGACGTCCCAGCCGGCCACGGCGGAGCCCTGCGGACGGCCGCCGCGCACGAACGGCGGGAAGCCCGGGTAGCCCGGGTCGGCGTCGGTGTCCTCGGCGGTGTACAGGGGGCGTGCGCTCAGCCCGTCCTGGAGCCGGGTGGTGAGCGCCTGCTCGGCGGCGGGACCGTCCTCGGGCTGGGCACCGGACTTGCGCAGCACGCCCTGGACGAGCTGCTGCCACTGCTCTCGGTGCGCGGCCGGGAACTCGGCAGCGAGGGGGAGCCCTTCGGGCGGGACCTTCATGTGCGCAGGTTAGCGCCCGTGCGCGGGGCTGCAGGAGAGGAATCTCATGTGACCTTTCCCTCGGTTCGGCCGCTCGCGAGCACTCTCCGGGGCGGGGGGTGCCATGGCGTGCGGGGACGGCTGGCACCCGCGGCCGATAGGGGTGTCGGCAGGGGGTCGGAGGTCAGGGGGTCGGAGGCGCCGGGTGGGGTCGTCCGGGGTGTCCGCGGAGGCGGGCGGCGCGGTCATCCGAGCGCGTCGTCCGGGGGGCGTCCGGGCCGCCGTCGGTGGTCCGCCCGGCGGTCGTCGGGTGGTGGGAGGTGTCCGCGGTGTCCGGAGGTGTCCGAGGTCAACGCCGATGGCACGGAACGCGATCGATGTCCTGTCATGCTGTCAAAACGTCATGATCAGGGGGATTGCGGAACCCGGCCCCTCATCTATTAAGTTACTTCGAAGAAGGTGGGCGGGGCAGCACCCCCCCGTTGCTCGTCCTGCCCGCCTTCGTCGTCCCCAGGCACCGGCCGAGCCGTCCCCCCGCTCCGCCCGGACCGTCCCGAGATTCCCCCGAAGGAGAGCGACCGCCATGGGAAAGCGCCGCAAGCCCAGCCCCCCGAGCCGGGCCCGCATGGCGGTCCTCACCACGGCCATGGCGGCCGGCGGCGCGGTCCTCGCCTCCGGTACCGCCCACGCCGAGCCGACCCCGAACCTCGCCACCGTCAAGGAGCAGGTCGACCAGCTCAACGAGGACGCCGAGCAGGCGATCGAGAAGTACAACGGCTTCCAGGCGAAGCAGCAGAAGCTCCAGGGCGAGGCCAACCAGATCCAGGAGAAGGTCGTCCGGGGCCAGGAGGCGATGAACGAGCTGCGGACCCGGCTCGGCGCGGTCGCCGCCGACCAGTACCGCACCAACGGCATCGACCCGTCGGTCCAGCTGATGCTCGACTCCGACCCGGCCGCCTACCTGGAGCGCGCCTCGGTGCAGAACCAGGTCTCCGACTCCCAGGCGAGCCTGCTCAAGCAGGCCCAGGACGAGCAGCGCAAGCTCGACCAGGACCGCGCCGAGGCCACCGCCACCCTGGCCGCGCTCGACTCGGTGGGCACGCAGCTGGCGGAGCAGAAGAAGGACATCCAGACCAAGCTGGCCCAGGCCCAGGGGATGCTGAACAAGCTCAGCGCCGAGGACCGCGCCAAGATCAACGCCCAGCAGAACGCGGAGAAGGCCAAGGCCGAGGCCCAGCAGGCCGCCGCCGCGGCGGCCAAGGACCGCGCCTCCCGCTCCAGCGACCGCCCGGACATGAACGCCCCGGTGCCGTCGGCCAGCGGCCGGGCCGGCGCCATCATCGCGTTCGCCCAGGCCCAGCTCGGCAAGCCCTACGGCTGGGGCAAGACCGGCCCCGCGACCTTCGACTGCTCCGGCCTCACCAGCCAGGCCTACCGCGCGGCGGGCGTCACCATCTCCCGGACGTCCGAGGAGCAGTGGAAGGACGGCCCGCACGTCGACCGTGCCAACCTCCAGCCCGGTGACCTGGTGTTCTTCTACGACGACCTGCACCACGTCGGCCTGTACATCGGCGACGGCAAGATGATCCACGCCCCGTACACGGGCAAGAACATCGAGGTCCTGCCGATCTCCGTGATGCCCTACAAGGGCGCGGTCCGCCCGGCCTGACCGCGTCCGATCGCGTGCCGCGACGGCCCGCTCCCGCTTCGGCGGGGGCGGGCCGTCGTCGTCCGTGGGTGCCGTTGTCGTGTGCCCGGGGCGGCCGGGGCGGGCCGGTCAGAGCGCGGCGAGCCGCCGCAGCACGTGCGCCGGGTCGGTGAGGCCGCAGGCCCGGCGCACGGCGGCGTCGTGGGCGGCGGCGAGGGCGTCCAGCCGGGTCAGCCGGGTGCGGCCCTGGCGGGAGAGGTGGGCGGTGATCCGGCGGCGGTCCTGGTCGTCCTGGCGCCGGTAGACCCAGCCGGAGTCGGCCAGCGAGTCCACCAGCCGGCTCAGGCTCGCCTGCGGGATCAGCAGGGCCTGGGCCAGCTCGCCCATCGCGTGCCCCCGGTCGTCCGCGAGGACGCGCAGCAGCCGCCACTGGTCGACGGTGCAGTCCTCCTCGGCGAGGGCGGCGGCGAGGCCGCCGGAGAGCCTGCGGTGGGCCAGGGTGACCAGCTCGACCAGCAGCGGCTCCGGGGCGGCCGGGGGGCGCGCCGCGGCGCCGACGGTCTGCTCGGCGGCCGGGGCGGCGGTCCGGGCGGCGGGATCGCCGGGACGGCCGTCGACCCCCGGTGCGGCACCAGCTGCGGTCATCGGACCCTCCCGTTCCGGCCTTCCCCGATATCGGCGGTACGACGATACTCGCACCGTGAGCATCGAGGTGAGGGTGATCGATCCGCTCGATGCGCTGCACTCGGCTCGGGACGGGGCGGCGTTCCGGGTGGGCCTCGTCGTGCCGCAGTCCGGCCCGCTCGGGCTCACCGGCCCGTCCGCGCTGGACGGCGCGCTGCTCGCCGCGCACGAGGTCAACGCGGGCGGCGGGGTCCTCGGCCGCCCGCTGGAGCTGGTGCTGGTCGACGGCGGCGGCGCGCCGGGCCCGGTCGCCGGGGAGGTGCGGCGCCTGCTGGACGCCGGGGCGCTGGACGCGCTCGCCGGGTGCCACACCAGCGATGTGCACCGGGCGGTCGAGACCGTTGCCGCGGGCCGTCTCGCGTACGTCTTCACCCCGCCGCACGAGGGCGGCTCCCGGCTGCCCGGCGTGCTCTGCACCGGCATCGACCCGGCCCGCCAATTCGGTCCGGCGATCCAGGAGTTGACGGATCGTCACGGGATCGGCCGGTGGGCGCTGATCGGCAACGACTACATCTGGCCGCGCTCCGTCCACCGGGCTGCCGAGGGGCTCGCGGCGCGGGCCGGCGCCCGGGTGGTGCTGGAGCGGCGGGTCCCCTTCGGGGCGGTCGAGGAGGCGCTCGACCCGCTGCTGGACGCGCTGCGTTCGGCCCGCGCGGACGCCCTGCTGCTCAGTCTGATCGGGCGCGACCTGGTGCAGTTCAACCGGGCGCTGCGGCGCAGCGGGCTGGACCGCGGGCTGGTGCGGCTCTCCGGCTCCCTGGAGGAGAACGGCCTGCTCGCGCTCGGCGGCGACGACACCGGGACGCTGTACGCGGCGATGCCCTCCTTTGCGACGCTGGCCGAGGAGCGCCGGCAGCGCCTCGCCGAGCGGCACCGGGCCCTGTGCGGTCCGTGGGCGCCGGTCCTGGACGCCTACGCGGTGGGCCTGTACGAGGGCCTGCGCCTGCTCGCCGACCTGGCGGCCCGTCGGGCCCTGGCCCCGGACGGCCTGCTGGCGGCCGCGGGCCGGCTGCTGCACGGCGAGGCCGCGGGCCGGGCGCCGATCCACCTGGCCCGGGCCGAGGGCCTCGGCTTCGCCGTCCTGCCCCGGTAGGTCCGGCCGGCTCCCGGGTGCTCCGTTCTCGTCAGGTGGAATGTCGGAACGAAACCCTTCCATCTGGAAATAGTTCCCTCTACAGTCTCCCCACACCCCCTCAGGGTCGTCACGGAGAGAGAGCACCATGGCCGACACACCCGCACCCCAGGGCATCGAGAGCTACGGCTACCAGCAGGAACTGCGCCGTTCGCTCGGCTTCACCGACCTGCTCGTCTACGGGCTGGTGTTCATGGTGCCGATCGCACCGTTCGGCATCTTCGGCGGCGTCTTCCAGGGCTCCGGCGGCATGGTGGCCCTGGCCTACGTCCTCGGCATGGTGGCGATGATGTTCACCGCCCTGTCGTACGCCCAGATGTCCCGGGCCTTCCCGATGGCCGGCTCGGTCTACACCTACGCGGGCCGTGGCATCGCCGCCCCGGTCGGCTTCCTGTCCGGCTGGATGATCCTGCTCGACTACGTGCTGGTGCCCGGGCTGCTGTACCTGATCGCCGGTGTCGCGATGAACTCGCTGGTGCCGTCGATCCCGGTCTGGCTCTGGCTGATCGGCTTCGTGCTGCTCAACACCGTGGTCAACTACCTGGGCATCGAGACCACCAACCGGGTCAACAAGGCGATGCTGATCGGCGAACTCGTCGTGCTGGCCCTGTTCGTGGTGGTCGGCGTGATCGCCCTGGCCAACGGCAAGGGCCGGGGCTTCGACTTCACGCCGCTGTACAACGGGCACACCTTCTCGTGGAGCCTGGCCTTCGGGGCGGTCTCGATCGCGGTGCTCAGCTTCCTGGGCTTCGACGGCATCTCCACCCTCTCGGAGGAGAACCGGGACTCCGCCAAGGCCATCGGCCGGTCCATGGTCGCCGCGCTGCTGCTCGCGGGCACACTGTTCATCGTGCAGACCTGGGTCGCCTCGCTGCTGGTCGCCGACCCCGACGCGCTGATCCGGGACGGCGACCCGAACGGCACCGCCTTCTACGACGCGGCCCGCACCGCCGCCGGCGGCTGGCTCGCCACACTGACCGCCGCCTCCACCGCCGTGGCCTGGGGCTTCGCCAACTCGCTGGTCGCCCAGGCGGCCACCTCCCGGCTGCTGTACGCGATGGCCCGCGACCGCCAGCTGCCCGCCTTCCTGGCCCGCATCCACCCCACCCGCCGGGTGCCGGTCAACGCGACCCTGCTGACCGCCGGGATCTCGCTGGTGCTCGGCCTCTACACGGCCTCGCGCGAGGACGGCATCACCCTGCTGAGCACCCTGGTCAACTTCGGTGCGCTGTCCACCTTCCTGGTCCTGCACGTCGCCGTGGTCGTCCACTACCTGGTCCGCAAGCGCAGCAAGGACTACTGGCGGCACCTGATCGCCCCGGCGCTCGGCTTCGCGATCCTCGCGTACGTGGTGGTCAACGCCAACATCGCCGCCCAGCGGCTCGGGTTCGTCTGGCTGCTCGTCGGCGGGATCGTGCTCGCCGGGCTGGTGGCGACCGGGCGCAGGCCCCGGCTGGCCGTCGCCGAGACCGAGGCCGATGCCGAGGCCGCCGCCACCGATGCCACGGCCGGGAACGCCACCACCACGAACACCACTGCTACGACCACCACTGCCGCGAACAGCACCGCCATGAACAGCACCCCCGCCGAGGAGAAGCAGTGAGCCTGCCCGAGACCGTCCGGCTGTCCCCGACCCCGGAGGACTACGCCTACACCTTCGGCGGCCGCGCCCCGCTGGTCACCGTCCAGCCCGGCACCGTCGTCGAGTTGACCACCGAGGACTGCTTCGGCGGCAAGGTGCGCGGCACCGGGGACCTGCCCAGCCAGGTGTGCGTCTTCCCCTACCTCAACCCGGTCACCGGCCCGATCGCGGTGGCGGGCGCCGAGCCCGGGGACGTCCTCGCGGTGCACTTCGCGGAGATCACCCCGGCCCGGGAGTACGGCGTCTCCAGCACCTTCCCGCACTTCGGCGCGCTGACCGCGACCCACACCACCGCGATGCTGCACGCGCCGCTGGAGGAGCGGGTCTGGGTCTACGAGCTGGACGCCAAGGCGGGCGTCTGCCGGTTCCGGGCCCGCAACAGCGGGTTCACGGTGGACCTGCCGCTCGACCCGATGCACGGCACGGTCGGTGTCGCCCCGGCGGCCGGCGAGGTGCTGGCCTCGATCACCCCGGGCGCGCACGGCGGCAACCTGGACACCCCCGAGATGCGGGCCGGCACCACCGCCTACTTCCGGGTCAACGTCGAGGGCGGCCTGCTCGCCATCGGTGACGGCCACGCCCGCCAGGGCGAGGGCGAGGTGTGCGGCACGGCGGTGGAGGCGGCGATGCGCACCACCGTGATCGTCGACCTGGTCAAGGGCGGGGGACCGGCCTGGCCCCGGCTGGAGAACGACGACTTCCTGATCAGCACCGGCTCCGCCCGTCCGCTGGAGGACGCGTTCCGGATCAGCCAGCACGACCTGGTCGGCTGGACCGGCGAACTGCTCGGCCTGGACCAGCTGGACGCCTACCAGCTGGTCAGCCAGGCCGGCTTGGCCCCGGCGGCGAACGTCTGCGACACCAACTACACGATGGTCGCCAAGCTGCCGAAGACCCTGCTCGGCCGGGCCCGCGCCTACGACGGGCTGCACGACCGGCTGCGCCGGACGGCGGAGGCGTACCTGCGGCACCGCTGACGACGAGGCGCCGCCGGCAACGCGGGCCCGGGCGCGCCGGTTCAGGCGCGCGGGTCAAGGCCACGGCAAATCCCACGAACCCCCACCCCCCACCCCCACCCGGGGCCCGTCGGTACCCCCACGCCGACGGGCCCACGGGGGTGTGTTCGGGGACGGATCCGAGCGCGAGGACTACCCGGCCTCCCGGGACCTCGCGTGTTCGAGGGCGGCGAGCAGGGCCGAGGCCTCCGCCCCGCTGATCCGGTCGACGAAGTGGAGCAGCGCGCCCGCCCGGTCGGGGGTGGTCTCCAGCGCCCGGTGCATCAGCCGGGCGGTGTACTCCTCGCGGGTGCAGCTCGGCCGGTACACCCAGGCGCGGCCGACCTTGTCGCGGCGCAGCCAGCCCTTGGTGTGCAGGATGTCCGCGACCGTGGTGACGGTGGTGTACGCGACGGCCCGGTCCCGCTGGAGGTCGTCGACCACCTCGCGCACCGTGGCGGGCCGGTCCCAGGACCAGAACCGGTCCATGATCTCGGCCTCCAGGTCCCCGAACCCCCGCAGCACCGCCCTCTACTCCCTCTGCTCCCTCGCCGAACCGGACGCCGACGCCCTTGGCCCGCCGGATCGCGGCCCATGGTACGGCGAGCGCCGGGCGCCCGCCCCCGGGTGAAGGGGACGGACGCCCGGCGCGTAACGGTCGGTGCCCGGGTGGTGCCCAAGCGGTGTCAGCCGGTGGTCGGTACGTGTGCAAGACGTGTCCGAGGCCGACGGGGCCGTCAGGACAGCCGCCGCCCGAGCGGGATGCGGGAGCGGGTGAAAAGCGCCGCGAGCAGCCCCGCGACCACCGGCAGCACCAGCACGATCAGCAGCAGCTCGCCCCAGGGCGCGGTGATCAGCGCCGGCTTGGCCCCGAAGCCGCTGGCCCGGGACTTCAGCAGCCCCACCGCCGGCACGAACCCGTTGACCGCCCCGAGCAGCGCGCCCAGCAGGGCGATCAGGGTGCACTGGAGGCCCGCCATGCTCCGCCGGATCCGCGGCGGCGCGCCGACCGCGGCCAGGGTGGCCTGGTCCTGCCGGGAGTCGGCGGCCGCCAGGCCGGTGGCGATCCCGGCCGCGCCGAGCACGACCAGCGCGGCGAAGCCGGTGAGCGCCAGGCTGAGCGCGTCGCCCGTGGGCTGGTAGCCGCGCTCCACCTCCAGCGTGGCGAAGCGGTCCAGCCGGACGGCGGCCGCCGCGGCGCGCTGCTGGGCCTTGCGGTCGGGCGGCGTGGCGGGCAGCCAGACCGAGCCGGACGGCCGGGACGTGAGCCCGAGCGCGGGCAGCGCGGAGGGCAGCGCCAGGCCCTGGGCGAAGTCGGCGGCGGCCGGGTTGTCGACCAGCACCGCGTCGACCGGGACCTCCTGGACATCCGGCTTGGGCACCTCGCCGGGCTGCAGCGGAGCGCCGCCCCCGCCGCGCAGGACCATCACGGCCTTGCCGTCGGCGCCCACCAGGGACCGGTCGAAGACCAGCAACTTCCCTGCTGCCAGCGCCTGTTCGGCGGCCGGGTCGTGGACGGCGAACAGGTTGTGCAGCACGGTGACGTCACCGGCGGCGATGTGCGGCGGCGAGCCCAGGCCGCGGCGCTCCGGCGGGCCCTGGAGCTGGACGACGCTGGAGCAGTTGTCGCAGAAGCGGTACTCCACCTGGCCGAGGTCGCCGCGCGGGCCGAGCCCGGACAGCTGCTTCTCCAGCTCGGCCCGCTCCTCGGTGAGCCGGGGCCCGTCGACGTACGTCATCAACTGGACGGCGCCGTACGGGGCCTGCGGCCGGTAGTCGCGCCGGTCCTCGGCGTCGGTGCTGGTGGAGTAGACGCCGATGGCGACGGCGCCGGCCACCGCGGCCATCACCGCGGCCACCGCCGGAGCGGTGCGCGAGCGGTGCCGGGCGGCGTCGCGCAGCGCCAGCCGGGGGCCGAGCGGCAGCCGCCCGGCGGCCCGGCCGATCAGGGCGACCAGCATCGGGGTGCACAGCAGCAGGCCGATCTCGGCGGTCACCGAGCCGCCCAGCACGGTGAGCGTACGGGTGTCGTAGCCGCCCGCGCCCGGCTGGTCGCGCTTCACGGCGCCCGCGCCGTACATCGCGAGCACGGCGCCGAGGACGAGCAGTCCCAGGCCGGCGAAGGTGACCAGCCGGCTGGGGGCGCGGACGGTGTCCCGGCCGGTCAGCCCGGCGGTGACGCTGCGCCGGGCGGCCTGCAGCGCGGGCAGCGCGGCGGCGAGCAGCGCGGTGGACAGGCCGATCCCGGCGATCGCGAGGAGGTCCAGCGGCGGCACGGCGAAGTGGCCGAAGCGTACGCCGCCGAACTGCTCGATCCGCGGCCGCAGCAGGGCGACCACCGCGGTGCCGAGCACCACGCCGACCACCGCCCCGGTCGCGCCGAGGACGACGCCGCCGCCGAGCACCACCGCGCCGACGTGGGCCCGGCTCCCGCCGGCCGCGCCGAGCAGGGCGAGCTGGCGGCGGGAGCGGCGGGCGCCGACCGCGAAGGCGGGCCCGGCGAGCAGCGCGATCTCCAGCAGCGCCATGCCGCTGACGACGGCGACGACCATCTTGGTGTTGTTGGCGGCCGTCGGGTCGTGGTAGCGGTACGCGTCGCGGTAGTAGGGGACGGCCTGCTCGGGCGGCGGGGCGATCGCCACCGAGCGCGCGGTCAGGGTGTAGCCGTGGGCGTTGAACCGCTGGACGGCGGCCCAGTCGAGGGAGGCCCCGGACGGCAGCCGGACCAGCCAGCCGGACCGGGTGGCCGAGGGCTTCTCCGCGACGGGCCCGCCGGCCGCCAGCGCGGTGTTCAGCGGCTCGATCAACTCGCCGGGCCGGGCGACGAGTTCGACCCGTCCCAGCTCGCTCGGGTGCTCCACCACACCGGTGATGGTGTAGGTGGTGCGCTCCAGGCCCTGGAGGGTGGTGGTGGCGCCGGTCTTGAGCCCGGAGCGGTCCAGGAAGGCCCGGGTGACGGCGACTTCGTGCGGGGCGCTCGGGGCGCGGCCCTCGACCAGGTCGAGTCGGCTGCGCCAGATCGGGTCGCCGAGGTCGGCCTCGGTGGTGAGGGTGCGGACCAGGCCCTCGGGCGAGTCCGCGCCGGCCTCCGGCCCGGGCCGGGCCGGGGTGAGCGCGCTGCCGGGCGGCAGCAGCGCGGCGACCAGGGCGGCCGGGTCGGTGCTCGCGCCCTTCTCCTGCTCGGCCGTCGGCTTGTCGCCGGGGCGGGCCGGGACGGTGAAGGCGCCGTCCTCGGCGATCGGGGCCTGCTCGACCGGTGTGCCCGGGGCGAGCGAGGTGACCAGGGCGTCCGCGCCGCCCACCACCCGCTCGACCCGTTCGGCCGGGGTCAGCTGCCCGCTGCGGTGGACCACGTCGGCGCCGGTGACGCCGAGCACGGGCAGCGCGATCATGGCGGCGATCAGCGCGCTGCGGCCCTTGGCGCGCAGCGCGTCGCGGCGGGCGATGCGCAGGGCGACCCGCCAGGCTCCGAACCTCACTGCGCCACCTCGCCGACCGCACCGGAGGGGTGCACCGCGGCGAGGCGGGCGGAGGAGCGGCGGCCGGGGGCCTCCGAGGCGACCGCGCCGTCCCGCAGGTGGACCACCCGGTCCGCCCAACTGGCGTGGGCCGCCTCATGGGTGACCATCATCGCGGCGGCGCCGGCGTCGCAGCGGGCGCGCAGCACGGCGAGCACCGCCTCGCCGGTGGCCGAGTCGAGGGCGCCGGTCGGCTCGTCGGCGAGTACCAGCCGGCGCTCGCCGATCAGGGCGCGGGCGATGGCCACGCGCTGCTGCTGGCCGCCGGACATGTCGTCGGGGAAGCGGTCGGCGAGCTCGCCGATGCCCAGCTCCTCCAGTGCGGCCAGCGCCTCCCGGCGGGCCCGGCGGCCCGGGACGCCGTCGAGTTCGCGCGGCAGCGAGATGTTCTCGGCGGCGGTCAGGGCCGGGATCAGGTTGTAGTCCTGGAACACGTACCCGATCGAGCGCCGCCGGAGGTCGGCGAGCCGGCCGCGGCCGAGGCCGCCGAGGGCGACCCCCTCCACCAGCACCTCGCCGTCGCTGGGCTGGTCCAGCCCGCCGGCCAGGGTCAGCAGGGTGGACTTCCCGGAGCCGGACGGGCCCATGACGGCGACGAACTCGCCCGGGTGGACGGCCAGGTCGATGCCGCGCAGGGCGTGCACCTCGGCGGCGCCCCGCCCGTGCACGCGGGTGACGTTGGCCAGGCGCAGGACGGGTGCGGGCCGGTTCGGATCGGTGTGGGACACACTTCCCCCTCGTGAGCTGCTCAACTGCATATGTCGGTGAACTATATATGCCGGAGGACGTGACGCAAGGCGGGCCGGTTCCCGGGCGGCGGTGATCGGATTCGGTCAAACTTCTACAAAGCTGTCGAGGAAGAGCGGGAAACCCCTGCCCCGGTCGTTCGGAGGCGGTCTATGCTCGGGACGGCTCACGGCTCCGGAGGCGCCCGAGACCCCCGATGCGCCGACGCGCCGTCACGTTGTCCGGGGCCGACCGCACGGCCGGCCCCCGCGCCCTGCGCGCCTCCCCGCCGACCACCGTGGCGATGGCCATCATCGAGGTCGCCCGGCCTGCCGGGAGCATCGACCGCGTGCCACCGTCCGTACCCCTCCTCCCGTGAAGGAGGTGCCGTCGTGCACACCCTGACCACCGTCGACTTCCTGGTACGGCTCGCCACCGGCGTCGCCTGCGGCGCGCTGATCGGCGTCGAACGCCAGTGGCGGGCCCGGATGGCCGGCCTGCGCACCAACGCCCTGGTCGCCGCCGGCGCCACCCTGTTCGTGCTCTACAGCGAGGCCGTCGGCGACGCCGCCAGCCCCACCCGGGTCGCCTCCTACGTCGTCTCCGGCATCGGCTTCCTCGGCGGCGGCGTCATCCTGCGCGACGGCGCCGGCGTACGCGGCCTCAACACCGCCGCCACACTCTGGTGTTCGGCCGCCGTCGGAGTGCTCGCCGCCTCCGGCAAACTGCGGTTCGCCGTCCTCGGCACACTCGCCGTCCTCGTCGTCCACCTGGTCCTGCGCCCCGCCGGCCGACTCCTCGACCGGGCCCCACAGGCCGGCAGCGACCCCGACTCCACCACCCGCGCCACCGTCCACCTGGAATGCGACCGCAAGTCCGAGACCCACATCCGGGCCCTGCTGCTCCAGGCCCTCGCCGGCTCCGGACTCGCCCCGACCGGCCTGCGCGCCCGCCGCACCGACAACGGCGACGCCACCAGCCTGCGGGCCACCGTCGCGATCACCGGGCAGGTCGCCCCGGCGCTCGAACAGGTCGTCACCCGGCTGTCCTTGGAGCCCGGCGTACGCGACCTGCACTGGCACCTGGAGGACGAGCCGGAGGACCCCGGCAACCCGGCGCTCGCCTGACGGGCGGCGCGGACGTACCGTCACCACCGGGACCGCGTCGCCGGACCGTGTCACCGGACCGCGTCACCCGGACCGGGTCACCCGAACCCCCGCCCGAACCGACTGGAGGCAGGATGCCGACCCCCGATCCCGAGCACGGGCCGCTGGTGCCGATGCTGCTGGTGCTGACCGTGGTCACCGGAGTGGTGGACGCGGTCAGCTACCTCGAACTCGGCCACGTCTTCGTCGCCAACATGACCGGCAACGTGGTGTTCCTCGGCTTCGCCCTGGCCGGCGCGGCCAACCTCTCCGCCACCGCCTCGCTGGCCGCCCTCGCCGCCTTCCTGCTCGGCGCCCTGGCCGGCGGCCACCTCGCCCGCCGCCTGCCCGGCCACCGCGGGCACCTGCTGACCGCCGCCGTCGCCGTCCAGTCGGCGCTGGTCGCGGCGGCCACCGTGCTGGCGGCCGTGGCCGGCCACACCTCCGAGCCGGCCCGCTACACCCTGATCGGGCTGCTCGGCTTCGCCATGGGCGGCCAGAACGCGGTGGTCCGCGCCCTGAAGGTCCCCGACCTCACCACCACCGTGCTGACCATGACCATCACCGCCCTCGCCGCCGACCGCACCGGCCCCCGCCGGCTGGCCTCCGCCGTCTGGATGTTCGCCGGCGCCCTCCTCGGCGCCCTCCTGGTCCTCCACGCCGACATCCCGCTCGCCCTGGCCCTGGCCCTCGCGCTGCTCCTCGCCGTCGCGGCCCTCACCCACCGCGCCGCCAGGACCGTCCCCGCCCCCGCCTGGACCCACCCGCGCTGACCGGGCGTCCGGTGATCCGCCGCCCGCCCATGGCCGGTGCCGGGTGCGGGCCGCGTCGAATTCCCGCCCCGCCCCAGGGGGTTCGGGATGCCGCACGGTCACCGACGGCCCGGAGGGCGCCCCTGGCGGCGTCGACTTCCGGGGTGTCACCGGTGGCCGGCTCAGTCCTCGCTGCGGTGGCCGGCGCGGCCGCTCCAGAGGGGTTCGAGGCGCTCCCACTCGGTGCTCCAGGCGGCCTCCGCCCGGCGGTCGAGCGCCTGGAGGCGCAGGCGGAGGGCGAGGGCGAGCAGGGCCAGCAGGACGAGGAGGCCGCCGGCGCCGGTGCAGGCGGCGGAGACGGCGAGGGCCACCCGGTCGGCCGGGGCGACGGAGACGGTGCCGGCCGCGTCGACCCAGACGGGGATCCGGCTGCCGGTGACGGCGGAGTGCGGGGCCTGGACGGTGCCGTGGCGCGGGCTGCCGTCGGGGGCGGTCCAGTCCGCGTCGACGTCCACCTGGTTGCTGTAGCCGCCGGCGAAGCGGCTGCCGGTGGCGGTGGTGCGGTCCGGGACGCCGCTGACCACGGCGTCGACCTGCTGCAGCCGCCCGCGGTCGGCGTCGGCCCGGTGCGCGGTGGCGCGGTAGAGGAGCAGCGAGCCGCCCGCGCACAGGGCGAGGGCGAGCACCGCGCCGAGCACGGCGGACAGCCAGGCGCGGGCGCGGGAGCGGTCGAGGGGGCGGGCGAGCGGCTCGTGCCGGGCACCGAGTGCCCGCCGCAGCCGCCGGCCGGTGCGCCGCGGGAGCGACGCGGGCAGGGCCGGACGGGGAGTGCTGGACACGGTGAGGGCTCCTCAGGGGCGCGGGGACGCTGGGCGGTTACGCCCCAATGTCCACCCGGCGGCCCCCCGCGCACAAGAGTCGTGCGCGTTCGGAGGACCGCCGGTACCTACCGGTCAGGGCCGGTCGGCCCAGTGGCCGGGACGTTCGGCCCTCGGCATCCGCACCCGGTCCGGGCAGGCTGGGGTGTGGCGGCGTCCTCCCGGTGCTTGGGCGCGGCCGTGGCCCGGTCGGCCGTGGGGGCGCCGGGCCGAGGTACGGGGCAGGGGGTGGTCGTGGGGCCACCCCCTGCCTGTGCCGTGTCCGGCTCCGGCCCGTTCTCCGCCCTTTCCTCGCCGATGGACTGACGATGTCCCAGGTCGGGGCCGTATTCTGCCCAGATATACACTCGGGGTATACGCCGGGTGTATGTTTCCCCCATGAGTGTTCCTTTGACCCTTCTGGGGCTGCTGGAGCGAGAGCCGAGCCACGGCTACGACCTCAAGCGCGACTACGACGCCCTCTTCGGCCGCGGCAAGCCCCTTCCGTACGGCCAGGTCTACTCGACCCTCGGCCGGCTGGCCCGCGACGGCAAGGTGGTGGCCGGCGAGGCGGAGCCCGGCGACGGGCCCGAGCGCAAGCGGTACGTCATCACCGAGACCGGGGCGACCGAGTTCGAGACCTGGCTCCAGGAGCCGGTCGCGCCCGAGCCCAACCTCCAGTCCGTGCTGTTCACCAAGGTGGTGCTGGCCCTGATGCTGGGCCGGGACGCCGAGCACTACCTGGACACCCAGCGCGCCGCCCACCTGCGCCGGATGCGCGAGCTCACCGAACTGCGCCGCACCGGAGCCCTGGTGGACGCCCTGCTCGCCGACCACGGCCTGTTCCACCTGGAGGCCGACCTGCGCTGGATCGACCTCACCGCCGCCCGCCTGGACGCGCTCGCCGCGGAGGTGAACGCGTGACCGCCGTGATCGAGGCCCGGGACATCGCCCTCGCCTTCGGGGAGACCCCCGCCCTGCGCGGGGCCAGCCTGTCCGTCCAGGCCGGCGAGGTGCTCGCCATCATGGGCCCCAGCGGCTCCGGCAAGTCGACGTTACTGCACTGCCTGGCCGGCATCCTGGTGCCCGACGCGGGGGAGGTGCTGTTCGACGGGCAGCGCCTGGACACCATGCCGGAGGCCCGGCGCAGCGCCCTGCGCCGGGACAAGTTCGGCTTCGTCTTCCAGTTCGGCCAGCTGGTGCCGGAGTTGACGGCCGAGGAGAACGTCGCGCTGCCGCTGCTGCTGAACGGCGTGCGCCGCTCCGCCGCGCTGGCCCAGGCCCGTCCCTGGTTCGCCCGGCTCGGCCTGGACGGCATGGAGCAGCGCCGCTCCGGCGAGCTGTCGGGCGGTCAGGCACAGCGGGTCGCGCTGGCCCGCGGCCTGGTGGCCCGGCCGCGGGTGCTGTTCGCCGACGAGCCGACCGGCGCGCTGGACTCGCTGACCGGCGAGCAGGTGATGGAGCTGATGGTCGCCTCCGCCAAGGAGCAGGGCACCACCGTCATCCTGGTCACCCACGAGGCCCGGGTCGCCGCGTACGCGGACCGCGAGGCGGTCGTCCGCGACGGCCGGGCCCGTACGCTCTCGGCCGGCGCCGGAACGGTGGCCCCGTGATCGCCTTCTCGCTCCGGCTGGCCGTCAGCGGTGGTCGGGAGGCGGTGGCCCGGCTGCTGATGATCGCGGCGGCGGTCGCGGTCGGCGTGGGGCTGCTGCTCTCGACCTTCGCCGGCGTGAGCGCGATCGACCGGGCCAACGAGCGGCAGCTCTGGATGAACACCGGCGTCAAGGGCGCGACCGCGGTCACCTCGGCGGACCCGCTCTGGTGGGGCGCCCGGATGGACTACTACCGGGGGAGGACCGTCTTCCGGGCCGATGTCGCCCCGACCGGTCCCACCTCGCCGCTGCCGCCCGGCCTGAGCCGGCTGCCCGCGCCCGGCGAGTACTACGCCTCGCCCGCGCTGGAGAAGCTGCTGCGCGACACCCCGGCCGTCGAACTGGGCGACCGCTTCCCCGGACGGCAGGTCGGCACCCTCGGCGAGGACGGGCTGCCCTCCCCGGACACCCTGGCGCTGGTCGTCGGCCGCACCGCGGACGAGGTCAAGGCCCTGCCGAGGGCCACCACCGTCACCAGCCTCGCCACCGTCCTGCCCCACGACTGCGAGTACGACTGCTACGGCGCGGGCGTGCACGGCGACGCGATGGTCCTGGTGCTCACCGTGGTCGCCGCCGCGCTGATCTTCCCGGTACTGGTCTTCATCGGCACCGCGACCCGGCTCTCCGCCGCCACCCGGGAGCAGCGCTACGCCGCGATCCGCCTGGTGGGGGCGACGCCCGGCCAGGTGTCGGTGATCTCGGCGGTGGAGTCCACCCTGGCCGCGGTGATCGGTACGGCCCTCGGCTTCGGCCTGTTCGCCGCGCTGAAACCGGTGGTGGCCGACGTGCCGTTCACCGGCGACCGCTTCTTCGCCTCCGACCTGACCCTGACCCTGCCGCAGGCGGCCGGGGTGGTGCTGGGCGTGCCGGTGGCGGCCGCGCTCGCCGCCCGGCTCGCGCTGCGCCGGGTCACCGTCTCGCCGCTCGGGGTCTCCCGCCGGGTCACCCCGAAGCCGCCGAGTGCCTGGCGGCTGGCACCGCTGGTGGCCGGCCTCGCCGAACTCGGCTACTTCGTGGGCAACCGCCCGGAGACCACCGACGGGCAGTCCACGGCCTACCTGACCGGTTTCGTGCTGGTGATGCTCGGGCTGGTGGTCTCGGGGCCGTGGCTGACCATGGCCGCGGCCCGGGCGGTGGCCCGGCGCACCCGCCGTCCGGCCGCCCTGATCGCGATGCGCCGCCTGGCGGACGACCCGGGGGCGGGCTTCCGTTCGGTCGCCGGCGTGGTGCTGGCGCTGTTCGTGACCACCGCGACCCTGGCCATCATGAGCACCATCAACGCGAACCAGGGCATGCTCAACGGCGCCCCCGAGGTGCGCAAGGCGATCGTGGACGCCCCCTTCGGCAACCGGAACGACGCGGCCCTGCTGCCGTCGGTGCCCGATCGCGTGCTGGCCCGGGCGCGGGCCGTCCCCGGGTTCCAGGGGATCGCCCTGGTGCACGAGGACCCGGCCGGTACGGGCCAGCGGAGCGGGCGGGGCATCGTGCCCGGCCTGGTGAGCTGCGCGGACCTCGCGCAGATCCCCGTGGTCGGCCACTGCGCTCCCGGCGCCGCCGTCGCGGCCGTCGACCCCTACCAGCTGGTCGGCCTGGTGGACGCCTCCGACCGCGAGTGGCCGGCCGCACCGGTCTCCGAGGCCGAGGCGGCCGGGCTCCCGGTGCGGATGCTCTACGCGACCACCGACGGCTCCAAGGCGGCCAAGGAACAGCTGCGGACCCTGTTCATGAAGGAGTTCCCGCACTACGAGGCGCGGCTGGCCGAGGACTGGTCCTCCGCCGGGCAGAAGAAGCTCCAGGGCTGGCGGCAGCTGGCGAACGTGGTGCTGCTGACCACCCTGCCGATCGCCGGGTGCAGCCTCGCGGTGAGCGTGGTGGCCGGACTGTCCGACCGCCGGCGGCCGTTCGCGATGCTGCGGCTGACCGGCGCACCGCTGCGGCTGCTGCGCAGGGTGGTCGGACTGGAGAGCGCGCTGCCGCTGCTGGTGGTCTCGGCGCTCGCGATCGGGACGGGCTTCGCCGCGGCCGCGATGTTCCTCAAGGCGCAGAAGGACTACGACCTGGTGTCCCCGGGCCCGGCGTACTACGGGCTGACCGGTTTCGGGCTGGCCGCCTCGCTCGGGATCATCGCCTCGACGCTGCCGCTGCTGAAGCGGATCACCGGACCGGAGGCGGCCCGCAACGGCTGAGCGCCGTCAGGCGGTCGGCTGCCCCGTCACCCGTTCCAGCGGGCGACGGGGTAGCCGTGCGTTCCGGCCAGCAGCCGCGGGGACAGCCGCGGCAGCCAGCTGCCGAGCACCAGCGCGGACGGGTAGAACATCGGCTCGGGCAGCGCGTCCACCGGGACGCGCTCCCAGCCGCCGCACGCGTGCGGCTCGGTGACCACGGCCTCGGCCAGGCTCGGCGGCGCCAGCACGGCGGCCGTCAGCCGGGGCCGGCCGAGCTCGTGGTCGAGGTGGACGGCGAGCACCCGCATCTCCTCGGCGGGCAGCACGATGCCGGTCTCCTCGGCGAGTTCGCGGGCCGCGGTCCGCTCGAAGGACTCGCCGGGGTCGACCTTGCCGCCGGGCAGGCTCCAGGTCGGCGGCTCGCCGGCCGTGGTCCGGCGGCCGATCAGCACCCGGCCGTCCCCGGTGGGCACGATGACCCCGGCACCGAGCAGCGGCGCGGTCGGCGGGACCGGTGCGGCGGGCCCGGCGGGTCCGGTGGGCGCGGTCGGTCCGGTCGGCCCGGACGGTGCGGTGCTCAACTCGCCATCCCCTTCGGCTGGTTACCAGTTGGAGCGGTCGTAGTCCTTGAGGAAGCAGCCGTACAGGTCCTCGCCCGCCTCGCCGCGCACGATCGGGTCGTACACCCGGGCCGCGCCGTCGACCAGGTCGAGCGGGGCGTGGAAGCCCTCGTCGGCGAGGCGCATCTTGTCCGGGTGCGGCCGCTCGTCGGTGATCCAGCCGGTGTCGACGGCGGTCATCAGGATGCCGTCGGACTCGAACATCTCCTGCGCGCTGGTGCGGGTGAGCATGTTGAGCGCGGCCTTGGCCATGTTGGTGTGCGGGTGGCCGGCGCCCTTGTAGCCGCGCGAGAAGACGCCCTCCATCGCGGAGACGTTGACCACGTACTTGCGGCGGGACGCGGAGGCGGCCATCGCCGGGCGCAGCCGGCTGATCAGGATGAACGGCGCGGTGGAGTTGCAGAGCTGGACCTCCAGCAGCTCCATCGGGCCGACCTCGCTGACGGTCTGCACCCAGCTGTTGGTGTCCGCGAGGTCGGGCACCAGGCCGCCGGCGTCGATCGCGGTGCCGGCCGCGATCCGGTCGGGCGTCGCGGAGCCGGTGACCAGGGCGAGCGAGGTGACGTCCTCGGCGGTGATCCGCTGCGTGTCGCCGCCCGCCTGGTGGGGGAGGGCGGGCAGGTCGACGCTGCCGCTGCCGAACCGGCCGATGGTGGTGGCCTGGGGCAGCTCGCCGGCCGGCAGCGGGGCGGACTCGGCGTTGACCAGCTCGCGGTAGGACTCCGGCGGGCGGCGCACGGTCTGCGCGGCGTTGTTGATCAGGATGTCCAGCGGGCCGTCGGCAGCGACCTCGTCGGCCAGGGCCATCACCTGGGCCGGGTCGCGCAGGTCGATGCCGATGATCTTGAGGCGGTGGATCCACTCGGCGCTGTCCGGCATCGCCGTGAAGCGGCGGATCGCGTCGTTGGGGAAGCGGGTGGTGATGGTGGTGTGGGCGCCGTCGCGCAGCAGCATCAGCGCGATGTACATCCCGATCTTGGCCCGTCCGCCGGTGAGCAGTGCGCGCTTGCCGGTGAGGTCGGCGCGGGCGTCCCGGCGGGAGCGGTTCTTGACCGCGCAGTCCTGGCAGAGGTTGTGGTAGAAGGCGTCGACCTCGATGTACCGCTGCTTGCAGGTGTAGCAGGAGCGCGGACGCTCCAGGATGCCGGCGATCTCGGTGGTGGTGACGGTGGTCAGGCCGAAGGCGCCGGCCGTCTCGTCGTCGATCCGGGTGGGCGCGCCGGTGGCGGTACGGGCGGTGACCTCGCGGTCGTTGGCGGTCTTGCGGGCCCGGGTCTCCTGGCGGCGGCGCTGCTTGAGGGTGCGGAATATGCCGCCGACGGCCTTGCGGACGGTGATCGCGTCCGGGTGGTCCACGTGCAGCTCGTCGAGCTCGGCCAGCACCTCCAGGCAGAGCCGCAGCCGCTCGGGGTCGAGGCCGGGACCGAAGTCGGTCTCCTCCTCGGCGCCCTCGACCGGGTCCTGGCCGAGGTCCGTCCGCCCGGTGCCCGTCTGCTCGATGCCCGCCTGTCGGAGGTCCGTCTGGTCGATGTCCGTCTGACCGATGCTCACGCCTGCTGCCGCTTTCCCGATTCGCCACGCCCACACGCGTGAAGCCAAGCCCCTTACCGCGTGAATGCTACGGGAGCGGTCCGGACCGGGGCGAAAAGCCGACGTCGGAGGGGGTCTTTGGATGATCCTCCATGTCTACGCGCGGAGTATTGATCACGGTTTGTACGCAGCCCCAGCAATGCCCGTCGAACTGGCTTTTGCCCCCACCCTCACGGAGAATCGAACGCTGGGTGCCGGGCGCCCGAGTGCGCTCCGGCGGCATCGCCGCAACCGCACCCGAGGTGTATCCCCCCAGCCAGAGAGCCCTCCTTCATGCGCTTCCTGAACGACCTCAAGCCCTCGTACGACCTGACGTACGACGACGTCTTCATGGTCCCCAGCCGTTCCGCCGTGGGCTCCCGGCAGGGCGTCGACCTCTCCTCGAACGACGGCACCGGCACCACCATCCCGCTGGTCGTGGCCAACATGACCGCCATCGCCGGCCGCCGGATGGCCGAGACCGTCGCCCGCCGCGGCGGCCTAGTCGCCATCCCGCAGGACATCCCCACCGAGGTCATCGCCGAGGTCGTCTCCTGGGTCAAGCAGCGCCACCTGGTGTTCGACACCCCGATCACGCTCGCCCCCGGCGCCACCGTGGCCGAGGCGCTCTCGCTGCTGCCCAAGCGCGCGCACGGCGCCCTCGTGGTGGTCGAGGACGGCAAGCCCGTCGGCGTGGTCACCGAGTCCGACTGCCAGGGCGTGGACCGCTTCACCAGCCTGGCCGACATCATGTCCCGCGAACTGCTGCTGCTGGACGAGGGCATCGACCCGCGGACCGCCTTCGAGAAGCTCACCGAGGCGCACCGCAAGCTCGCCCCCGTCGTGGACGGCGAGGGCCGACTGGTCGGCATCCTCACCCGCAAGGGCGCGCTGCGCGCCACCCTGTACACCCCGGCCGTGGACGAGGCCGGCAAGCTGCGGATCGCCGCCACCGTCGGCATCAACGGCGACGTCGCGGGCAAGGCCGCGGCGCTGATCGAGGCCGGTGCCGACGTGCTGGTGGTCGACACCGCGCACGGCCACCAGGAGTCCATGATCAGCGCGCTGCGCGCGGTGCGCGGCCTGGACCCGCGGGTCCCGATCGTGGCCGGCAACGTGGTCTCCGCCGCCGGTGTCCGCGACCTCGTCGAGGCGGGCGCCGACATCCTCAAGGTCGGCGTCGGCCCCGGCGCCATGTGCACCACCCGGATGATGACCGGCGTCGGCCGGCCGCAGTTCTCCGCCGTCCTGGAGTGCGCCGCCGAGGCCCGCCGGCTCGGCAAGCACGTCTGGGCCGACGGCGGCGTGCGCCACCCGCGCGACGTCGCGATGGCGCTGGCCGCCGGCGCCTCCAACGTGATGATCGGCTCCTGGTTCGCCGGGACCTACGAGTCCCCGGGCGACCTCCAGACCGCCGCCGACGGGCGCCAGTACAAGGAGAGCTTCGGCATGGCCTCGGCCCGCGCCGTCAGCAACCGCACCGCCCAGGACTCCTCGTACGACCGGGCCCGCAAGGCGCTGTTCGAGGAGGGCATCTCGCACTCCCGGATGTTCCTCGACCCGACCCGCCCCGGCGTCGAGGACCTGATCGACTCGATCATCGCGGGCGTCCGCAGCTCCTGCACCTACGCGGGCGCCGGCAGCCTGGAGGAGTTCCAGGAGAAGGCGATCGTGGGCATCCAGAGCGCGGCCGGCTACGCCGAGGGCAAGCCGCTGCACTCCAGCTGGGCCTGACCGGCTCCGGCGCCCGCTGCGCCTGTTGTGCCTGCCGGGCCCGCCGCGTCTGGGCCCGCACCGTCGGCCGTCCGGTTCCTCGCCTCGGGGAGCCGGGCGGCCGCGGCCGTCGCGGGGGCAGCCGCGGGGGCCGTTACGGGGGTGCGGTGCCCGGGGGCCTGGCCGCTGATCCGGCCGCCGGCCGCTCCGGTGTCGCGCCCGTCCTCCGGTCCGCCGCCCTGCCTCCCGCCCTGCCTCCCGCCCTGCCTCCCGCCCGGCCCGAGCGGGAGCAGCAGGACGCGGCCGAGCAGCCCGACCGAACCGTCCAGCGCCGTGGCGAGGGCCCGGGCGGCGCCCGGCAGGTGCCGCAGCTCCCAGAGCGCCTCGACGGTGCCCCAAGCGCCCTCGCGGGCGGCCCCGACCGACCAGGCGCCGAGCAGGTGGGTGAGCGGCTCGGCGCGCTCCAGGAGGTCGGGTCCGGGCATCAGCTGCTCCCGGACGGCCGTCTCCACCTCGGCCAGCACCCGGTCGATCCGGTGGTAGTCCGGCTCGACGTCGGACGGCTGGCAGCCCCGGCGGCGGCAGGTGTCCACGACGGCCAGCGGCAGGTCGTGCTGGATGTGGGCGGCCATCCCGGCCAGCGCGAACTGCAGCGGGTGCACCCCCGGGTGGGCGCGCAGCGCGAACAGCGGCCGCCAGCAGGCGGGCGGCTCCTGCCCGGCCGCGTCGGCGGCCACGGCCCGCAGGTACCGCCCGGCGAACACCACGTCCAGCTCGGCCACCGCCGACGGGTCGGCGAAGCGCCCGCCGTCCAGCCGGTCGCGGACCGCCTCCGTCACGGTGAGGTAGAGCCGGTTGAACACCCCCACCCCGTCGGCCGGGGGCAGCCCCGCCCCGATCTCCCGCAGCCGGCCGACCACCTGCTCGACCGTCCGCGCCTCCACGACCACTGACGTCGTACGATCCACCGCCGTGTCGGGCATGCGCCACCCTCCGATGTCGATCGTGCACTGATCGCATCATCGTGACAGCGCTGCCCGTGCCCCGACGGATGCGGCACGCCTCCGTCGGGCCGGTGTCGCACGGTCAGGCCGGTGTCGCACGACCGGGCCGGTCCCGTCGTGACATGGCGTCGACTTGGCCAAAGCCTTGCCGGTACTTTTCCGATCCCCCACCTCCTGTCATGATCCGTGACCGTGATTAACCGTCGTACCCTGATCGCCGCGTTCGCCGCGGCCCCGGCCCTCAGCACCCTCGGCGCCGCCGTGGGCAGCACCCCCGCGAGCGCCGCCGCCGACCTGTTCCCCTCCAACACGGCCCTCTACGCCAACCCGACCGTGGTCGAGGGCGTGGACTACGGCCGCCGCTACCGCCGGCACCTGGTCGACGACCAGAGCCCGCAGGGCCGTACGCCGTTCGTCCGGACCACCGTCATCGCCCCGCACGGCGGCGGCATCGAGGGCGGCACCTCCGAACTGTGCCTGGCCATCGCCGGCTACCACCCGGCCGACCTCGCCCCGGCCCCGGCCGCCGGGCCGACGCACGACTTCTGGATGTTCGAGGGCCTGCGCTCCTCCAACAACAGCGAGCTGCACGTCACCTCGACCCACTGCGACGACGGAGTGGCCCGCGCGATGTGCGCCGGCAGCCGCAACGTGCTGTCGCTGCACGGCTGCACCGCCGCCCAGGCCGGACTGGAGGCCGGCGCCCAGGCCGTGCTGGTCGGCGGCCTGAACCCCACCTTCCGCCAGTATCTGATGGAGGAGTTCGCGGCTGCGGGCATCCGGGCCGTGACCGCCTCCGGCGAGGAGGAGATCGCGGGCATCTCCCCGGAGAACATCTGCAACCGCAGCCTGCTCGGCATGGGCGCCCAGCTGGAGATGACCACCGAGCTGCGGGCCGCGATGTTCGCCCCGGGCAAGAACACCCGCACCGAGCGGGCGGCCAACACCCTGCCGCTGTTCTGGGCCTACGCGACCGCGGTCCGGACCGCGATCCAGCGGCTGGAGGCGACCCAGCCCATCCTCTGACGGACCGGGGCCGCCGGCCGCGCGCGCCGCGGCCGGCGTCAGCCCAGCCCGTACTCCAGGACGTAGGTGTGGGTGCCGGACCCGTCGACGGTCAGGTGGAACTCGCCGGTGATCCCGGCCAGCTCGCCCGTGCCCGTGCCCGGCACCACGCGTATCGTCGTGCCGGTGGTGTCCCAGGCCGCGTGCTGCAGCACGAACGAGCCCTTGCGCCCGTCCAGTTCACCCGTCACGTGCTCCACCGCGACGTACGAAGCCGGGCTGCCGGAGGGGCCCGCGACGGAGAGCATCCGCACCTCGCTCTCCCCGCTCAGCCCGCCCGTGAAGGTCTTGGCGATCCGGACCCGCCCGAACGCCGCGCCCTCCCGCTCCTCCGTCTCCACCGGCTCGAACGCCGTGACCTCGAAAGACCCGCTCACCCTGCTCCCGCTCCCCATGGCACCGTCCCCTCGTCGATCCGCGACCACCCTGCGGCCGGCTCCCCGCCGACCGTGGACCGAGCCTTGCA
The DNA here is from genome assembly GCF_053598475.1 of Kitasatospora sp. NPDC001119. Classification (NCBI taxonomy): domain Bacteria; kingdom Bacillati; phylum Actinomycetota; class Actinomycetes; order Kitasatosporales; family Streptomycetaceae; genus Kitasatospora; species Kitasatospora sp. NPDC001119. The sequence continues at coordinate 8,718 of NZ_JBSFKI010000033.1, read as the reverse complement.
CACACCACTGACAATCGCGGCCGGGAAGCTCTCCGGAGCTGCTCTCCGGGCAGTTCTCCGGACGGCTCTCCGGACCACCCTCCGGAGCCGTCGGCGCGGCCCGGTCACGGCTCCCAGCGGATCGCCAGCACCGCCGCGTCGTCGGCCAGCCCGGTGTCGCCGACCCAGCCGCCGACGTCCGTCAGCACGGCGTCCAGCAGGTCCGCCGGGGTGCCGCCGTGCAGTCCGGGCAGCCGCTCCGCGATCGGGTAGAACCGGCCCGCGGCGTCCCGGGCCTCCGACACGCCGTCGGTGTGCAGGAGCAGCAGGTCGCCCGGCTCCGGGTCGAACCGCCGGTCCGGGTAGCTGTCGTCGGTGAGCCCGAGCAGCCCCAGGGGAGGCGCCGGAAACGGGGGCTCCAGCTCGCTCACCCGGCCCGCCCGGCGCAGCAGCGGGGGCGGGTGGCCGCAGTTCACCAGCCGCACCGGCCCCCGGTCCGGCGCCACGTTGAGCAGCAGCGCGGTGGCGAACCGCCCCTCCTCCGACGGCCGGGCGGCCAGCGCCGCGTCCAGCCGTTCGGCGAGCCGCCCGGGGTCCGGCTCGGTCCGCGCGGCCTCCCGGAACACCCCGAGGACGTCCGCCGCCGTCTCCACCGCCGGGAGGCCGTGCCCTTGGACGTCCCCGAGCAGGATGCGCAGCCCGAAGCGGGTCTCCACCACGGCGTACAGGTCCCCGCCGATCCGGGCCTCGGCGGCCGCCGCCACGTACCGCACCGCCAGGCGCAGCGGCCCGATCCGCTCCGGCGGCGGGCGCAGCAGGGCCCGCTGGGCCGCCTCGGCCACCGTCCGGACCTGGAACAGCTCCCGTTCGCGGGCCGCCACCAGGACGACGCTGGCCGCGCTGGCCAGGGTCGAGGCCAGGACGGTGACCGGAACGCTGATCCGGACCGAGAGCGGCAGCTGCGCGTTGGCCGACTCCAGCAGGCCGACGGCGACCACCGCGGCCGCGCCGACCAGCAGCGGCACCCGGGCCCGCCGGGTGGTCGCACCGGCCAGCACCGGGGCTACCGCGAGCAGCGGCGCCAGGGTGGTCCCGGGCCCGATGGCCAGCGCGGCCACCACGGCGGCGACCAGGAGCAGGAGCGAGCCGTAGAGCAGCAGCCGGGTCCGCCTCGGCAGGTGCAGCGGCGGCACCCCGTCCGGGCCGTCGGCGGTCACGCTTCCTCCAGTGGTGCCGACCGGTCGGTCCGGCGGATCGGTCGGTTGCTCGGTTCGGCCGGTGGGGCGGCTGGTCGGCCCGGTCGGCGGACGGTCGGAGGCCCCCGGCGTCACGAGGGCCTCCGGTCCACTTTCCCTGCCCGGCCCCGGGTCAGCACCTCGGCCGAGGGGCGCGCGCCGGCGCGCACTAGGCTGGGCCTGGAGATGAGACGCAAGAGCCGCCGCCCGGCCTCCCCCCTCCCGCAGCGCCACGGTGTGGACCCGGTCCACCTCCGGCTGCCGCTCGAAGGCCCCTGGCCGACCGTGCGGGACCACCTGGTGGACCGGCTGCCCGCCGTCCCGGCCGAGCGGGTCGACGCCGCGCTGCGGGACGGCGAGATCGTCGGCGAGCAGGGCCCGATCGCCCCGGCGGAGCCGTTCCGTCCCGGTGCCCACCTGTGGTTCTACCGGGACCTCCCCGAGGAGGTGCGCGTCCCGTTCGAGCTGGTCGTGCTGCACCGCGACGAGCACCTGGTGGTGGTCGACAAGCCGCACTTCCTGGCCACCACCCCGCGCGGCCGGCACGTCACCGAGACGGCGCTGTCCCGGCTGCGGCACGCCCTCGACCTGCCCGCGCTCAGCCCCGCGCACCGCCTGGACCGGCTCACCGCGGGCCTGGCCATGTTCGTCGTCCGCCCGGAGGACCGCGGCGCCTACCAGACGCTGTTCCGGGACCGCCTGGTGCGCAAGGAGTACCAGGCCGTCGCCGGGTACGACCCGGAGCTGAGCCTGCCGCGCACCGTGCGCAGCCACATCGTCAAGGAGCGCGGGGTGATCGCCGCCCAGGAGATCGACGCGCCGCCGAACAGCGAGAGCCGGATCGACCTGCTGGAGCGCCGCGACGGCCTCGCCCGCTACCGGCTGCGGCCGCTGAGCGGGCGCACCCACCAGCTGCGGCTGCACATGTGCGGCCTCGGGCTGCCGATCCTCGGTGACCCGGTCTACCCGGTCGTGCTGCCCGAGCCCGCCGCCGACGACTTCCGCCGCCCGCTGCAACTGCTCGCCTCGACGATCGAGTTCACCGATCCGCTGACCGGCCGGGAGCGCCGCTTCGAGACCCGCCGCACACTGACCGCCTGGACCGACCCGCAGGGCTGGGCCGACGACGCCGGTCCCGGGCCCCAGGACCTCCGAACGATCTAGCTAGGGCCAACGTCCGAGCCGGTTCCCGTTCCGGTGGCCGATCCGCCGACCGGCCCGGCGGCGGGATGGTGTGCGGCATGAACGCAGGCACCAACGCAGACAACAACGCGGGCAGGAGCGCAGGCACGACGAGCGCAGGCACCGGCGGGGCGGGCCGCGCAGCCGTACCGCGGAGCGCTCCCGTCGCCCTGGTCACCGGAGCCTCCCGCGGCCTCGGCCTGGCCCTCGCGCGCGCCCTCGCCGCCGACGGCTGGCAGCTGGTGATCACCGCCCGGGGAGCGGCCGAACTCGCCGCCGCCGCAGCCGATCTGGCCACCGTCACCAGGGTCGTCGCCCTGCCCGGCTCCGTCGTCGACGACGACCACCGCGCCCACCTGGCCGGGGCCGCGGAGGAGCTCGGCGGCGCGAGCCTGCTGGTCAACAACGCCGGAACGCTCAACGGCGCCCCCGGCCCCGGCGGGCAACCGCTGCCCCGGCTGGCCGACTTCCCGCTGCCGGGCCTGCTGGAGACCTTCGAGGTCAACACGTTCGCCCCGATCGCCCTCACCCAGCTCGTGCTGCCCCAGCTGCGCGCCCACGCCGGCGCCGTCCTCAACGTCAGTTCCGAGGCCGCCGTGGTGCCCTACCGCGGCTGGGGCGGTTACGGTGCCAGCAAGGCCGCGTTGGACCTCGCCGGCGACGTACTCGCCCGGGAGGAGCCGGAGTTGCGGGTCTGGTCGGTGGACCCGGGCAGCATGCGCACCCGAATGCTCCAGGAGGCCGGCCCCGGCGAGGACGTCTCCGGCGCGCCACTGCCCGAGCGGGTGGCGCCGGCCCTGCTCGGCCTGCTCCGCGACCGCAGGCCCTCCGGCCGCTACCGCGCCGAGGACCTGGCCGGCCGCTGACGACACCCCCCGATCTCGGTGTCCCGCCCCAACTCGCCGCCCGCACACCGGCCGAGAGGCGCGGTGCGAAAGCCGCCGGTCGTTCAGGCGGACGGTGTTGCCCCCGGGGGCAACTCCAGCTCGAACCAGACCACCTTGCCGTCCTTGGTCCGGCGGCTGCCCCAGCGGTGCGCGAGCTCGTTGACCAGGTGGATGCCCCGGCCGCCCTCGTCCTCGCTGCGGGCGCGGCGGATCCGCGGCACCTCGGACTCCTGGTCGGCGACCTCGACGGTGAGCACCCGGTTGCAGTACAGCCGCAGTTGGGTGGGCGATCCGGCGTGCACCAGCGCGTTGGTGATCAGTTCGCTGGTGAGCAGCTCGGCCCAGTCGATGAGCGCGTCGAGTCCCCAGGAGGCCAGCGTCTCGCGGGTGAAGCGGCGCGAGTGGGCGACCATGGCGTGGTCGCCGGTGAGCCGCAGGGTGGCGATCCGGTCCGCGCCCTTCGGGCGGACCTGCGCCATGATGACGGCGATGTCGTCCTCGCCCGTGGTCTCGGTGAGCCGCTTCAGGACGGCGTCGCAGGTCTGTTCCAGCGAGCCGCGCCGGTCGGCGACCGTCCGGCACAGCAACTGCAGTCCCTCGTCGAGGTCCTGGCCCCGGCGCTCGACCAGCCCGTCCGTGTAGAGGGTCAGGATGCCCTCCTCGGGGAGGGTGAACTCGGCGCTCTCGAAGGCGACTCCGCCCACCCCCAGTGGGGCGCCGGTGGGCAGCTCGACCAGGTGCGCCCGCCCCTCGGTGTCGGCGACCACGGGCGGTAGGTGCCCGGCGCTGGCCGCGGTGCACTGGCGGTCCACCGGGTCGTAGACCACGCAGACGCAGGTGGCGAACTGGCCCTCGCCGATGCCCGCGGTCGCCTCGTCCAGCCGGTACAGCACCCGTTCGGGATCCAGGTCCAGGGTAATCAACGTCCGTGCTGCCGTGCGGAGTTGTCCCATGGTGGCGGCGGCCCGGATGCCGTGGCCCATCACGTCGCCGACGATCAGCGCGACCCGCCCGGAGGACAGCGGTACCACGTCGAACCAGTCGCCGCCGACCTCGCTGACCACGCTGCTCGGCAGGTAGCGGTAGGCGAGGTCCAGCCCGAGCGTGCGGTGCACCTCCTGTGGCAGCAGGCTGCGTTGGAGGGTGAGCGCGGTGTCCCGTTCGCGGCGGTAGAGCCGTCCGTTGTCGATCGCCAGCGCGGTGCGGGCGGCCAGCTCCTCGGCCAGCGAACGGTCCGCCGACCCGAACGGCACCGGGTTGCGGGAGCGGACGAACTCCGCGCCGCCCAGCACCTGTCCGCGCGCCACCAGCGGCACCATCAGGTACGAGTGCACCCCGGCGTCCAGGCTCGGCTGCACCCGGTCGGGCGAGGCGACGATCCGGCTCAGCTCCTCCTCGGTCACCTCGGAGACCAGGATCGAGCGCCGGGTGCGCAGGCTCTGCGCGTACAGCCCGGCCGACTGCGAGGTCTCGCCCACCTGGTCGGCCGCCCCGAGCATGCCGCCGTCCGGGCCGGTGTCGCCGACCGCCACCGCCCGCATCAGCACCGGGCCCTCCGCCGGGACCGCCCCGGGCTCCTCGCCGCTGAGCACCGCCTCGCGCAGGTCCACGGTCACGAAGTCGGCGAAGCGCGGGATCACCACCTCCACCAACTCCCGGGCAGTGCGGTGCAGATCGAGCGTGGTGCCGATCCGGTTGCTGGCCTCGTTCAGCAGCGACAGCCGCTGCTGGGCGGCCCACGCCTCGTCCAGCGCCCGCTGCCGGGCGGCGGCCGCGTCGCGCTCGCGGGTGAACAGCAGCGCGTTGTCGATCGAGACGGCCGCCCGCACCGCCAACTCCCCGGCCAGCGCCACGTCGTCGTCATCGTACGGGCGCTCGACCCGGGTGCGGTAGAAGCCCGCCACGCCGACCGGGGTGCCGCGCGCGATCAGCGGGACCACCATGAACGACAGCACGTTCTGCTCCCGTACGGCGGCCCGCCGCACCGGGTCGTCCGCGAACCAGGCCATGCCCTCCTCGTCCATCCTGGGCACCAGCACCGGCTTGCGGTGCGCCAGGCACCAGGCGTACGGCGAACCGGGCACGAAACGGTGCAGGTTGCCGGTGCGGGCGATCGGCGCCAGCGTCGAGCCGGGCACCGAGTGGAAGGCCATCCGCCGCAGCAGCGCCGAACCGTCCACCGGGGCGGTCGCCTCGCGCTCGCCGCGGACCAGCTCCTCCAGCACCTCCACCACCACCGTGTCGGCCAGCCTCGGTGCCGCCACCTCGGCCAACTCCTGCGCGGTCTGGGCGAGATCGAGCGTGGTGCCGATCCGGGCGGAGGCCACGTTGACCAGCGCCAGACGCTCCTGCGCGGCCCTCGCCTCGCGCAGCGCCTGCTGCCGGGCCAGCACGGTCTGGTGCTGGCGCAGGTACAGCCGGGCGTTGTCGATCGCGACGGCCGCGCGCGAGGACAGCTCGTCGCCGAGCGTGATGTCGGCCGCCGCGAAGGACTCCCGCGCGCCGCGCCGCGAGTACACCACCATGCCGAGCGTCGTACCGCGCGCCACCAGCGGGGTGATCCGCACCGAGCGCGGGCGGTCGCCCAGGTAGGCCTGGCGGCGGCTCTCGTGGACGGGCTCGCTCAGCATCGGCAGCTCCCAGGAGGGCACCACCACCGTGCGCCCGCCGGCCAGCGCCCGGGCGTACGGGGAGTCCGGCCGCAGCTCGTACACCGCGTCGACCGGCAGCGAATCGGCCGGGTAGACGGCGTCGGCGGAGGCGATCGCCAGGCGGCGCACCAGCAGCGGGACGTCCGGCGCGGGCGGCTCCACGTTCCGGCCGGCCACCAGTTCCTCCAGCCCGAACACCGCGCTGATGTCGGCGACCCTCGGCACCATCGCGTCGACCAGCTCCCGGGCGGTCTGCCGCAGGTCCAGCGTGGTGCCGATCGAGGCGGTCGCGTCGACCAGCAGGGACAGCCGCTCCTGGGCGCGGGCCGCCCGGGCGTCGGCGTGGAACCGCTCGGTGATGTCGATGACCGTGGCGCACACGCCGAGCACCCGGCCACCGCGGTCCCTCAACCGGAAGTACGAGGCCGACCAGGCGTGGTCGTGGCTCGGGTCGCCCGGGGTACGGCCGTGCGCCAGGTCGTCCACCACCGGCTCGCCGCTCTCCAGCACCCGGCGCATCACCGCCTCGGACTCCGGGGCGTTGATCCCCGGCAGCACCTCGGTGAGCCGACGGCCCAGCGGCTCCTCGACGCCTAGGCCGTTCGCGTCCGCCAGCGCCGCGTTCAACCGGACGAAGCGCAGGCCGGTGTCGAACACCGCCATGCCGACCGGGGACTGCGTGAAGAACCCGTCGAGGAGCGCCAGGTCGGCCTGGAGCCGGCGCAGCGTCGTCACCTCGGAGGCCACCGCCAGTACCATCGGGGCGCCGCCCGGGCCGCGGATCGGATACGTACGGAACTCCAGGTTCACCAGGTGCCCGTCCCGGTGCCGCACCGGGAACACCCCGGACCACGACCGGCCCGCCAGGATCTGCCGGAACAGCTGGAGCACCTCCGGCCGGTGTTCCTCGGAGGTCAGCAGCGTCGCCGCCCGCGCCCCCACCGCCTCCTGCGCAGGGTGCCCGAGCAACGCCTCCGCGTCACCGCTCCAGTGCAGGATCCGCCCGTCGGCGTCGATCAGCGCCGTGGCGATCGGCACCATCAGCAGGGCGTCCTGCCGAGGCTGCCCCGCGCGCTGCGCGTATTCGTCCACCATGGCCAGAGAACCGTCCCAGAAACCGTCCGGAGATCGTTCCCACCAGCCCTGCCATCTTCGCACGCACCCCCACCCACCGCAGCCGCCCCAGCCCCCACACCCTGCCCTCAAGCGCTGCCCACGGAGGCAGGGCCTCCACCACCACCTCTCGAACCGACAGCTCCCGCACGAGAAGTCGGCCCAGTCGACTTCTCGCGTCCCTACCCTCAGGCGCCGCCCACGGCGGCGCGGCCTTCACCACCTCTCGAGCCGGCAGCTCCCGTGCCATCCGTCGGCCTCGGAGCGACTGCCCCGAGCCCCTCACCCCGGTTGTGCGCAGGAAGTCGACCGGGCCGACTTCCTGCACCCCGCACCCTCTGGCGTTCTCCATACCGGTGCGGCCTCCCACTGCCGCGACGAATCGACGGGTCCCGTGCAGGAAGTCGGTCCAGTCGACTTCCCGTGCTTCGAGTCCGAGTGCGGTTCCTGCCGGCGAGGCTTCCAGTACGCCCCCCAAGCGGTGCCCGCGTAGGAAGTCGGCTTGGCCGACTTCTCATGTCCTGCTCCAGTGACCCTGCTCGCCAGGCAGCGTATTGCCAGGGCTTGCTTCGCTTGTGCCGCGCTATCTGTTGGCCTTGGCGCGAGCGTCCGGAAGCCCACCCCGGCTGCGCGCAGGAAGTCGACCGGGCCGACTTCCTGCACCCCATTCCCAGGTGTTGTCCATGGCGGTGTGGCCTTCACTGCCGCGACGGATCGGTGGGTTGCGCGCGGAAAGTCGATCCAGCCGACTTTCTGGGCCTCCCGCCCGAGCGTGGTTCCTGTCGGTGAGGCCTCCACCATGCCTTCCGAGAGGTGTCCGAACAGGAAGTCGGCGGAGCCGACTTCCTACGTCCTGTTCCGGTGACGCTGCTCGTCAGCGAGCCCCTTGCCAAGGGCTCGCTTTGCCTGTGTCGAGCCGCAGCAGCGCGAGCAGCCGCCGGTGCCATCCGTCGGCCTCGGAGCGACTGCCCGGGAGCCGCTGACCCCGGTCGTGCGCAGGAAGTCGACCGGGCCGACTTCCCACGCTCCCGCGACGAACCGGCGAGTAGCGCATGGGAAGTCGATCCAGCCGACTTTCCGTGCTTCCTGCCCGAGCGCGGTTCCTGTCGTTCCGGCCTCCGCCAGGCACCGAGCCGGTGTGTGCGCGAGAAGTCGGCCCAGTCGACTTCTTGCGCCTCGCCCAGTGACGCTATTCAGTACGGGGCGTTTGGTCGGGGGGCCCGCTTCGCCGGTGTCCGGCTCGCACTTCAGGCGGGCGAGCCCCGGTTGATGTCGGTGGAGCCGGGGGTCCTTCCGCCTGGGTGTGGGTGGGAAGTCGATTGAGCCGACTTCTCGTGCGCTTGGAGGGTGGGATTTCCGTGTGTGGGCTCCCGGTCTGCTCGCGAATTGTCCGTCGGCGTCGGCGCGGTCGTCCGGAGGCCTGCCGCGTAGGCCTTGGGGTGGTGGTTCGGGCGGACCGGTTGCGCGGTGCTGGCGCCTGAACTGGCCCCGGCGGCTCCGGGGTTCGCTGCTTCAGGCCACATGGTGCGGCAAATGGCATCGGCAGCGGCTCAATTTGGGTTCTGGGTCACGGAAAGGATGCTGTTGGTGATCTTCATGAGTGACGGGTTCGAGTCCCGCCATCCGGTTGTTGGCAGAGTTGCTGGAATCGGGTGGTTGGGCCTGTTCGAT